>DASPNQ010000065.1:0-10912 GCA_035626435.1 Vicinamibacterales bacterium | reverse complement strand
TCGGCGGATAAGGGCGATCCGGTCTACGTGACCGCCGACGGCAAAGTCACGAACGCCTCCGTCGCCGGTAATTACGGCAACCTGGTCGTCGTCGATCATGGCTTTGGTCTCGAAACGCGTTACGGTCACCTGTCGGCGTTCAAGGTCAAGGTCGGCCAGACGGTCAAACGCGGCGACCTCGTCGGCCTCGTCGGCTCGACCGGCCGGACCACCGGTGCGCATCTGCATTACGAGGTCCGCGCGGGCGGCCGCATCCTGAATCCGCTGCAGCTGCTCCTCAATCCGCGCCGATCGCGCGGTAATTAGGCGCATTTCGCCGTCCGCCCACCGGCGAAAGTTGGGCGGGTCGCGCCGAAGCCCCGGCGAAGGCGGATATAATCGGGAGATAGCCAGTTTCGCACTGGCGTCTTCCTGATGTTTGGTCAACTCCTCACAAAGATCGTCGGCACGCAGAACGACCGCGAACTGAAGCGGTTGCGGCCGCGCGTCGCCGAGATCAACGGCTTCGAACCGGCGATCAAGGCGCTCAGCGACGACCAGCTGCGCGGCAAAACCGCTGAATTCCGCACGCGCTTCGCCAACGGCGAGACGCTCGATGACCTGCTCCCCGAAGCGTTCGCCGTCGTCCGCGAAGCCGGACGCCGCGTGCTGCAGATGCGCCATTACGACGTGCAGCTGATCGGCGGCATGGTGCTCCACAACGGCACGCTCGCGGAAATGAAGACGGGCGAAGGCAAGACGCTCGTCGCGACGTTGCCGGCGTATCTCAACGCGCTGGAAGGCAAAGGCGTTCACATCGTCACCGTGAACGATTACCTCGCGCGGCGCGACTCCGAGTGGATGGGCCGCGTCTATCGCTTCCTCGGGATGAGCGTCGGCGTCATCCAGCACGACCTCAACGATCAGCAGCGCCAGGTCGCCTACGGCTGCGACATCACCTACGGCACCAACAACGAGTTCGGCTTCGACTATCTCCGCGACAACATGAAGTTCGACATCGCGTCGATGGTGCAGCGCGGCCATCACTACGCGATCGTCGACGAAGTCGACAGCATCCTGATCGACGAAGCCCGGACGCCGCTGATCATTTCGGGCCCTGCGGAGGAATCCACCGACCTTTATTACGAGGTCGATCGCATCATCCCGAAGCTGAAGCGGGGCGAAGTCCACCAGGGCCAGGTCAAGGGCGAGGATCGCGAGCGGCTGGAGGCGTCCGGCGACTACGTGGTCGACGAGAAGAACAAGACGGCGACGTTGACCGAGTCGGGCATGGCGAAAGCCGAGCAGCTGCTCGCGCATCGCCTGCAACCGGGTGGTCTTTACGACCCTGCGAACATGCCGCTGCTCCATCACGTGCAGCAGGCGCTTCGCGCGCACGTTCATTACCACCTGGACGTGCAGTACATGATCAAGGACGGCCAGGTCGTCATCGTCGATGAATTCACCGGACGCCTGATGCCGGGGCGGCGTTGGAGCGACGGCTTGCATCAGGCGGTGGAAGCCAAGGAAGGCGTCAAGATCGAGCGCGAGAACCAGACGCTGGCGACCATCACGTTCCAGAACTACTTCCGCAAGTACAAGAAGCTCGCCGGCATGACCGGCACGGCCGAAACCGAAGCGCCGGAATTCGCGAAGATCTACAACCTCGACGTCATCGTCATTCCGACGAACAAGCCGCTGACACGCATCGAGCAGCCCGACCTCGTCTATCGCACCGAGAAAGAGAAGTGGGATGCGATCGTCGATGACATCATCAAGACCAATGAGACCGGGCGGCCGGCGCTGGTCGGCACGGTGTCGATCGAAAAGTCCGAGCGCGTGTCGAGCATGCTCAAGCGCAAGGGCCTGAAGCACATCGTCCTCAACGCGAAGTACCACGCCCAGGAAGCCGAGATCGTCGCGCAGGCGGGCCGTAAAGGCGGCGTCACCATCGCCACCAACATGGCCGGCCGCGGCACCGACATTCTGCTCGGCGGCAACCCCGAGTACATGGCGCGCCAGCAGAGTCTCAACGAAGGCGTTGCCGAAAAGGTCGCGCGCGGCGAAGAGAAATACGTCGACGACGACGAGTGGGTGAACTTCTTCCACGTCGACTCGTTCTATCGCGTGAAGCGGCCGGATTGGGACCGCATCTTCGGGCATTTCAAGCAGCAGACCGACGACGAGCACAAGGAAGTCGTCAACCTCGGCGGCTTGCACATCATCGGCACCGAGCGCCACGAGGCGCGCCGCATCGACAATCAGCTGCGCGGCCGTGCCGGCCGCCAGGGCGATCCGGGCTCGTCGCGCTTCTTCCTGTCGCTCGAAGACGACCTGATGCGCATCTTCGGATCGGATCGGATCTCCGGTCTGATGCAGCGGCTCGGCATGGAAGAAGGCGTGCCGATCGAGCACGGCATGGTCACGCGAGCCATCGAGCGGGCGCAGAAGCAGGTCGAAGCGCAAAACTTCGCGGTCCGCAAGCACCTGCTCGAATACGACGACGTCATGAACAAGCAGCGCGAGAGCGTGTATACGCTGCGCCGCGAGATTCTTGACGGCAAGGTCCATCTGAGCCAGGACGAAGTCAGCGACCTGCGCGGCTACATCATGGCGACCGCCGAGGAGATCTTCGACGCTCGCATCGAGCAGTATCTCGGCAAGGACATCGAGCCCGAGGACGTCGACCTGCCGGCGCTGCAGCGCGAGTTGACGCAGCTGTTCGCCCTCGAAGACGACGACTACCGCGGCACCGACGATCTGGGGCCGGATGCGATGCGCGACGAGCTCTGGACGCGCATCGTCGCGAAGTACGAGGAGAAGGAAAAGATCGTCCCGCGCGACATCCTGACACGCGTCGAGCGGGACATCATGCTGCAGATCGTCGATCAGCAGTGGAAGGACCACCTCTACTCGCTCGATCACCTCAAAGAAGGCATCGGCCTGCGCGGCTACGGCCAGCGCGACCCGCTCGTCGAATACAAGAAGGAGAGCTTCGCGCTGTTCCAGGCGATGCGCGATCGCATCGAGGAAGAGATCGTCCGCTACGTGTGGTGGCTGAAGCCAGTGGTCGAGCGTGAAGGTGAAGCGCGCGTCTCGGCGCCGATCCGCCAGGCGCCGAAGAAGCCGGCCGCCCTCAACTACAACAACCCGCAGGCGCAGCCGCAGTCGGTGTTCTCAGCCAGGGCCGCGGCGCCGACGGCGGTCGAGGATCTGGTCGAAGAACGCCGCCCCGCGCGCGTCGGCGGCGATGACGTCGTCAAGACGGTCAAGCGCGAAGAACCGAAGATCGGCCGCAACGATCCATGCTGGTGCGGCAGCGGCAAAAAGTATAAAAAATGTCACGGCGCGTGACGCCAGACGCGGAAGGCTGAGGCATGACTCCACTGACCGAGACTGAAACGAGCACGAAGACGTCATTGGAGTCCGGGCTGCGGACCGCCCTTACCTTCGACGACATCCTGCTCGTGCCGCGCCACTCGACGGTGCTGCCGGCACAGGTCGACGTCAGCACCCGCCTGACCACGCGCATCAAGTTGAACGTGCCGCTGTTGAGCGCGGCGATGGATACCGTCACCGAATCCGAGATGGCCATCGCCATGGCGCAACAAGGCGGCATGGGCATCATCCACAAGAATCTGTCGATCGAAGATCAGGCGCTCGAGGTCGATCGGGTCAAGCGTTCGGAAAGCGGCATGATCGTCAACCCGATCACGCTCGGTCCGAGCGCGCTGATCCGGCAGGCGCTCGACCTGATGCAGAAGTACCGCATTTCGGGCGTGCCGATCACGGAGGACGGCAGCAAGGAAGGCCGCCTGGTCGGCATCCTCACCAATCGCGATCTGCGGTTCGAAACCAATACGGCGCGGCCGGTCTCCGACATCATGACCAAGGAGCGGCTGATTACGGTGCCGGTCGGGACCACGCTCGATCAGGCGCGCGCGATCCTGCATCAGGCCAAGGTCGAAAAGCTGCTCGTCGTCGATCACCAGTTCAAACTGCGCGGGCTGATTACTGTCAAAGACATCCAGAAGGCCATCAAGTATCCAAACGCCTGCAAGGATTCGCTCGGCCGGTTGCGCTGCGGCGCCGCGGTCGGTATCGCGCGCGATACGCTCGAGCGCGCCACGGCGCTCGCCAACGCGCACGTCGACGTGCTCGTCGTCGACACCGCCCATGGACACTCGCAAGGCGTGATCGACATCGTCCGTCAGCTGCGGAAGGCGTTTCCGGATCTCGATCTGATCGCCGGCAACGTCGCAACGCCCGAAGCCACCGAAGCGCTGATCAATATCGGCGTCGACGCGGTCAAGGTCGGCATCGGCGCCGGATCCATCTGCACCACGCGTATCGTCGCCGGCATCGGCGTGCCGATGATCTCGGCGATTCACGATTGCGGTGCGGCGGCGCGCAAGAGCGGCGTCCCGATCATCGCCGACGGCGGCATTCGGACCTCCGGCGATGTCGTGAAGGCGCTCGCGGTGGGCGCGAATTGCGTGATGGCTGGCAACCTGTTCGCGGGCACGGACGAGAGCCCTGGCGAGTTGATCCTGTATCAGGGTCGCACCTTCAAGGAATATCGCGGCATGGGTTCGATCGGCGCGATGCGCCGCGGCAGCCGCGACCGGTACTTCCAGGACGACTTCGAGCTCGAGAGCGGCACCAGCCCCGCCGGGAAGCCGAGCATGGAGAAGCTCGTGCCGGAGGGAATCGAGGGTCGCGTCCAGCACAAAGGCAGCATGGCGATGGTCGTGCATCAGTTGATGGGCGGCCTCCGCGCCGGCATGGGCTACTGCGGCGCCCCGACGATTGCCGATCTGCAGCGCGATGCGCAGATCATTCGCATCACCAACGCCGGCTTCCGCGAAAGCCACGTCCACGACGTGACGATCACCAAGGAAGCGCCGAACTACCGCGTCGAATAAGGCGTGATAGACTCTTTCGGTTCCCGACAACCGAAAGAGCAACATGAAGAACTTCAGGAGCGGTCTGCTGCTTTGCCTCCTGCTCTGCGCTACTGCTGGGTGCGACCGCGTCACGAAACATCTTGCGGCGGCCACGCTCGCCGGCATGCCTGGCCAGTCGTTTCTCGGCGACACCGTGCGGCTTCGGTATCACGAGAATCCTGGCGGATTCCTGAGCACTGGCGCCGAGTGGCATTCGACGACGCGCTTTGCGGTGTTCCAGGTGGCAAGCGCGCTGTTCCTCATTGCAGGCTTCGCGGTGGCTGTCCGCTACCAATGGTCGAGGTTAGGTGGGGTCGGTATTACGCTGTTTCTCGGCGGCGCGTTGTCCAACTGGATCGATCGCGTGTCGTTCGGAACCGTAATCGATTTCCTGAATATCGGCATCGGACCATTGCGGACGGGTGTCTTCAACGTAGCCGACGTCGCCATCCTGACGGGGATCGGCATCCTGTTCTGGGAGGTCCGCAGGAATTCTTACATCCCGGCTGTGTCAACTCGACGCGGCTGACACGCCGCTCGACGCGGTGTCGTCCGACTTCGCGTTGACTTGCGACGCAGTTGGGGTGGCACTCGATATGCACTACCGATAGTCATGGAGCTTCTGGGCCGCCTGGCCACGGCGATCGGCATCTCGCTGGTGCTAACTCTGTTACTGCTTGTTCTGTATCAGGACGATGGCGGGCAACAGCAGGCGCCGGTGCCTGCGATCACTCAGGCAGCCAGTCTCCCCGATCACGCCACTCCTTGATTCGCGTCACCGTTCGCTTTTGAACGACACCGGGACATACATCTGCACGTCCACCGGCTCGCAATTCAGGTAAGTCGGCGAAAATTCCCACCGGCTCACAGCTGCAATCGCTTCGAGCAGCCATACGCCTTTCCTTGCTGATCGTCGCGTGCAGCAGCACGTTGCCTTCGACGCGTGATGCGGCCCATTCCGGCCTGTAGATCGGGTCGACATGGCAGTCTTACGCGGCGGCTGCCCGCCGCCGTCGGCGCGCACGTCGGCGCTCCGGTAGGCGGACCGCAATTGTTTGCCGCGCGAGGTCTTGTTGCCGGTGCCGACCACGGTCGCCGTTTCCATCAGCGTGCCGAGCTGCGCTCGCAGCGACAGTGTTGCTGCTCCGCCGGTCAACTGAAGGCGATGCTGTGTTGATGACAAGTCGCCCGGATTACCGCCTTGACAATCGTGAACCGAGAGCGGCAGACTCCTATCGAAATGCGATAGGAGCGGCATGGGTGAATCACGCGCAACCGTCCTGCAAGGCACCCTCGATCTCTTGATCCTCAAGGCCCTGAGCGCCGGCGAGTTACATGGCTTGGGCGTGTCGCGCCGCATCGAACAGATCACGAGGGGCACCTTCAGCGTCCAGCCGGGCTCGCTGTTTCCCGCCCTGCATCGCCTCGAAGAATCCGGCGCGCTGTCTTCGTCGTGGCAACCGTCGGAAAACAACCGCCGGGCGAAGTACTATCAGCTGACGAAAAAGGGTCGCCAACGCCTCGGCGACGAAACGGCGCAGTGGAATCGCGTCGCGCTAGCGATCGCCCACGCCCTCGAAACCTGAAGCGCTCCGCCCGATTGGTGCCTGACACCAACCATTGCCGGCACGTTTGGTGCCTGACACCAACCATCGCCGGCACGGTTGGTGCCTGACACCAACCATTACTCTCAATGGCTGATACCGACAGTCGGTCATTGATCCCGGACCGCAATAACTGCACGAACCGTTCAGGATCTGCAATGTCGGCTGCGGTTGGTGTCAGGCACCAGACGTGCCCGGCAATGCTTGGTGTCAGGCACCACGCGGGCCGGCACGGTTGGTGTCAGGCACCATGGCATGCCGGCAATGGTTGGTGTCAGGCACCAATCGGGCGGGGGCGATCAGACCTGGTGGCGGGGGCCGAAGGTGATCTCGCGGCGGTCGCCGCCGAGGTCGGTGATCTTGATGGTCAGCGCGTTCGAGATCGGTCTGGTCAGCCGCTCGGACCACTCCACAGCGGTGACACCGGACCCCGCGAGATCCTGATCTAAGCCGACCTCGTCGAGGTCGGCGCGGTCGAGGCGGTACAAGTCGACATGAATCAACGGCAACCGGCCGCCGCGATACTCATGGACCAGCGTAAATGTCGGACTCGTCACCTCGTCCGCGGCGATCGCCAGGCCCTCCGCCAGACCGCGGACAAACGCGGTCTTGCCGGCGCCCAGATCGCCTGAGAGCAGCAACACGTCACCCGCCTTGAGGTTCGACGCGAGGCGCGACGCGATCGCGCGCGTCTCCGCTTCTGAGTTGGAGGTCTGTGTCACTCGCTCTGTTTGTTGGCGACGCGCCGGCGCGCCGTCACTTCGAGAATCGCATCGCCAATGTGATCGACGAGGTCGCCGGCCGTCATCGATACTTCGCCGCTATCGGCGTCGGCCAGCTCACCGGCCGATCCGTGCAGATAGACGGCCAGCTTGCAAGCCGCCTCGGCGTCGAGCAATTGCGCCAGCCACGCGCCAAGCATTCCGGCAAGCACGTCGCCGGTGCCTCCGGTCGCCATGCCGGGACATCCGGTTGGATTGACGAATACCTTTTCGTCCGGGGTCACGACCAGCGTGCGATACCCCTTCAACACAACGTAGAGCTGATGGCGCCTGGCGAAATCCGCGGCAATGCCAATGCGATCCGCCTGCAGGTCGTCGACCGTGCAGCCGACGAGTCGGGCCATTTCTCCCGGATGCGGTGTGATGATCACATCGCGACCTTCTCGACCGACGAGCGACGCCGGTTCATCCGCGAACGCGTTCAACGCGTCGGCGTCGAGCACCAGCGGGCCTTCACACTTGTCCACCAGCTCGCGGACAAACGCCGTTACCGCGGCGCCGCGGCCGAGGCCCGGACCCGCGACAACGACGTCGGCAGAAAAACCGAGCACGGCCTCCGCCGCCGCGAAGTGCACCGTGCCGTCGGCATTTTCGTCGATGCCTTCCGTCATGTATTCGACGGCATGCGAGGCGATGACCGCCTGGCATGACCGCGGCGCGGCAACCGTGACCAGGCCGGCACCGGCACGCAGCGCACCCTGCGCGCACAGCACCGCCGCGCCGGTCTTCCCCGTCGAACCGGCGACGACCAGCACCCGGCCAAAGTCACCTTTGTGCGCGTCGGCGGCACGCGGCTGTATCAGCGCGCGCATCCGCTCGCGGGTCAGCAACTCGAGGCGCGGTCCCTCGAGCTGCTCGATCACCTCCGACGGGATGCCGATGTCGGCGATCACCACTTCGCCCGCTTTCATCTCCGCCGGCGGCAACACCAGCGGCACCTTCGGTGCGCCCAGCGTCACGGTCACCGTGGCTTCGATGCAGTCGCCGATCAGATCGCTCGTGTCGGCCGACATGCCGGATGGCACGTCGATCGCGACAATCGGCACGCCGGCCTCGTTGATGTCCGCCACCACCGTTTCGTAGAACCCGCTCAACGGCGTCGTCAACCCGGTCCCGAACATCGCGTCGATGATCAGATCGTGACCGGTAATTTCCGTCCCGTGCAGCTCCCAGGCCGTTTCATCGGTGACTTCGACCACCGTCTGCCCGATGTTGCCGAGGATGGTGAGGTTCGTTCGCGCATCGCCTTTGATTTCACTGATCGGCCCGATCACGAACACCGAGACGTCAAAGCCACGCTGGTGCAACGTCCGCGCCGCGACGAAGCCATCGCCGCCGTTGTTGCCCTTGCCACAGACGATCGCGATGCGGCGATCGGGGAGATCGGGATACAGCGATTCGATCGCGGCCACCAGCTGGCGGCCGGCATTCTCCATCAGGACCAGCGACGCGAGCCCAATCTCCTGGATGGTGCGGCGATCGGCCTCACGCATCTGCTCGGCGTTGAGGATGCGCATTGTTCCGAACTGTAGCATCATCTTTACGGTGAGACATCTCGCGATCTACGGCGCCTGCGCCGGCCTGCTGATCGTCGCGATGCGCTTCGTCGAATACCGGTTCCTAGTCGTCGAGCGCACCGTCGAGATCTATGGCGCGCTGATCGCCGCCGCCTTTGCCGCTCTTGGCATCTGGCTGGGCCTGACGCTGACGCGGCGCGAGGTCGTGATCAAGGAAGTGGCCGTCGCCGTCGAAGTCCCGGTGCCCGCCGAGCCGTTTCGCCCTGACACGTCGAGGATCGCCGCGCTTGGGCTCACGCGGCGCGAGCTCGAGGTGCTGCAATTGATCGCCGACGGCCTCAGCACCAAGGAAATGGCCGAGCGCCTGTTCGTCAGCGAAAACACGGTGAAAACGCACACCAGCCGCGTCTTCGACAAACTCGGGGCCAGCCGCAGGACCCAGGCCGTTCAACTCGCCAAGCGGCAGCGCATCATCGCCTGAACGGGTGAAATGCCCCCGGAGACCGCAAAATCATCCGAACGTATGACGACGACGGCCGTCGCGCGAACGTAGGGTCGGTGCATGAAACACACAGTCCTCACCTTCGGCGTGCTCTCCGGAATCGTCGCGGCGATCTTCATTTTCGCGACGATGCCGTTCATCGAACAGATCGGTTTCGACCGCGGCATGTTCGTCGGCTATACCGCGATCGTCATCTCGATGCTGTTCGTGTATTTCGGCATCCGCTCGTACCGAGACAACGTGCTTGGCGGGCAGATCAGCTTCGGCCGGGGTTTTCAGGCAGGCATCCTGATCACCCTGATTTCCTGCGCGTTCTATGTCGCCGCGTGGTTATTCGTCTATTACAACTTCATCCCGGACTTCGGCGAGAAATATGCGGCGTATCTGGTGGAAAGCACGCGCGCCAGCGGCGCCACCCAGGCGGAAATTGACGACATGGCGCGACGCGGCGCCGACGCGATGCAAATGCTGAAGAACCCGTTCATCAACGCCGCGGTGTCGTTCACCGAGCCATTCCCGGTCGGCCTGCTGATCACGCTGATCTCGGCGGCGATGCTGCGCACCAAGGCGCCATAGGCACGATCGGCGCCCGATGCGATCAGGCGTACGTTTCGATCGGCGGGCAGATGCAGATCAGGTTTCGGTCGCCGTACGGATTGTCGATGCGGCCGACGCTCGGCCAGAACTTGCCGGCGCGGACCCACGGCAACGGAAACGCCGCCTGTTGGCGCGAGTACGGATGCGTCCACTCGTCGGCCGACACCGCGGCCGCGGTGTGCGGTGCGTTCTTCAGCACGTTGTCCTTCGCATCCACCTTCCCGGAGACCACTTCGTCGATCTCCTTGCGGATGGCGATCAATGCGTCGCAGAACCGATCGAGCTCGCCCTTCGGCTCGCTCTCGGTGGGCTCGATCATCAAGGTGCCCGGCACCGGGAACGACACCGTTGGCGCATGAAACCCGAAATCCATCAGCCGCTTGGCGACGTCAGCCTCCTCGACGCCCTTCGCCTTGAACGCGCGCAGATCGAAGATCATCTCGTGGGCGACACGCCCGTTCTTGCGCGTATAGAGGACGTCGTAGTGTTTCTCCAGCCGTGACTTGATGTAGTTGGCATTGAGAATCGCGTAGCGCGTGGCATCCGTGACGCCGTCGGCGCCGAGCATGCGGATGTAGCCGTACGAGATCAGCAGGATGCTGGCGCTGCCCCAGGGAGCGGCGCTCACGGGAGGAATCGCCTGGGCGCCGCCAACCTGCGCCAATGGGTGGCCGGGCAGAAACGGCGCGAGGTGCTTCGCCACACCGATCGGACCCATACCGGGGCCGCCACCACCATGCGGAATCGCAAACGTCTTGTGCAGGTTCAGATGGCAGACATCCGCGCCGATGTTCGCCGGACTGGTGAGGCCGACCTGCGCGTTCATGTTGGCGCCGTCCATGTAGACCTGACCGCCATACTGATGGATGGTCGCGCAGATGGCGCGGATCGAATCCTCGAAGACGCCATGCGTCGAGGGGTAGGTGATCATCAACCCCGCGAGGTCCTTGGCGTGTTCGGCGGCCTTCTTCTTCAGATCGTCGAC
>DASPNQ010000064.1:0-2334 GCA_035626435.1 Vicinamibacterales bacterium | reverse complement strand
TCAATAAGTCGGGGACAGGATCGACGAGCTGGGTCACGAAGTAGATGTCTCTCCTCTCTCACGTTCTGCCCTGGTCTGTGGGGTGACCGCGTGGAATCGATCCACATTGTCACTCCTCCGGCACTGGAACCGCTCACAACGAACGAGGCCAGACGACAACTCCGCATGGGCGCGTCCAGCGGGGAACCGGCCCCATCGGCCCCGACGGTCGCCTTGGCGAGTCCTGCTGCTGTAGGGAACTGCGACAACGGCGCGCATCGCGTCGGTGTGACCTTCGTCACGGCCGACGGCGAAACCGAAATCGGCCAGCTTTCGGCGGCAGTCACCGTCGTCGATAAGACCGTTAACGGTCAGATCGCCGTCACCGACATCCCGACAGGCGGATCCTTTGTGACGTCGCGCCGGTTGTGGATGACGGCCGTCGGCGGGACGGTAGCGAGGCTGGTGGCGACAATCGCGAACAACACGGCCACGACGGCGACGATCAGCGTCGCAGACACCAGCCTGGGTGCCGAAGCTCCGACGAGCAATACGACGGCCAACCCCGAACTGAACGCCTGGATCCCTTCAGCCCGGCAAATCTGCGAAACGTTCGTGCGCCGCAGGTTGATCGACCAGGTGCTGGACTGGAAGCTCGACGGAGACTCCGTTCCCACAGGCACGCAGGTCTTGCGTCTCCCGTTCGGCAACGTCACGGCGATCGGGTCGATCACTTACGTGGACGCCAACGGAGTGACTCAACCCTGGTCCAGCAGCGAATATCGAACGGACCTGCCGACGGGTGAGAAGTGCTCACGGGGACGCATTGAACCGGCGTACGGCTACCAGTGGCCGTCCACGCGTGGCGTCATCGCGGCGATGACGATTCGTATGACCGCCGGCTACGGAGCGACGCGCGCGAGTGTCCCTGAAGCATTGAAGGTCGGGATGAAGGCGCTCATTAGCCACTGGGATCGCACGCGCGAAGCCGTGAACGTCGGAAACATCGTGAACGAAGTGCCGATGGGCGTGAAGTATTCGTGGTCGCCGTTTAGGACCTTCTGATGGTGAAACTGGGCGATCTCAACGAAACGGTCGTGATCCTGCGGAGCTCGGTCACGGGTCAATCAGCTACCGGAGAGGACCTCCTGTCCTGGTCTACGGTCGATCACTGGCCGGTCTGTGTCGAAGAGCTCGCCGGCTCCGAGCGTCTCGGCGTCAGCGATGCCCCGACCAGCGTCATCCAATACCGGGTTACTGGCCGCAACCGCGACGACTTGCAACCGGGCATGCGCCTTCGCCGGGGCGCCGACATTCTCGAGATTGCCGTGGCGCCGCCAATGCCGCGATCGATGTGGTCCGTCGTGAAGTGCTTCGAGGTGGATCGTGGCGCGTCCTAATAATGCGACCGCCATCAGCGCGCACGTCGAGGGACTTCGGGAAGCGAAGCAGCGATTTCAAGCGTTGCCGCCGTTCATGCAGCAGAAGCGCATCGACGTGAATTCGGCGACGGCGGCCGCGGTAGCTCTCGGTGCGAAACAGCGTTTGGTCGCGAGTCCGGCAATCCGAACGCGACGGCTGCACGACCACGTCAAGTGGAAGATCACGAAAACCAGCGGCGTCGCCATTGTCGGCGTCTCGAGCGGTTCGACGATCGTGAACGTCCGGCCAGGGGTGCGGAAGAACGTCCGCATCAAGGGTATCGCGATCGCCGGACGCGGAGGTTCAGCGTTGACATCGCAGGGCGCGCGTTTTGATCGCCCGTCTCGTCGAGCCCATCTGATTGAGTTTGGCTGGTCAAAGGCACCGGCGGAGCCATTCATGATCCCGGCCACAGATGCGCAGAAGGAGCCGCACTTGCAGCGCTGGCGCGCGGCGGGTCGACAACTCGAGCGAGACATCGCCGGATTGGCGAATTTGCCGTCAACAGGTGGAGGCCTTCTGTAAATGGCTGTCACCGTTCGTAAGAGCGCCAGCAAGCCCGTTAAAGCGGCAATCTATCTGGCTCTGAATGTTACGGCGCTGACAACGACGGTCGGCGCGGCCGCCACGCCGAAGTACACCGTGGCCGTGCATGGGAAAGTGTCGCAACCGCTGGCCTACCCGCATGTCAGAGTCGATGCGGCCGGTGGCCGGCCAGACAATGAGACGTTCGGCCGAAACGCGCAGGCGGTCCGAATGTACGTGCAGATCTTTGCGCTCAGCGAGGAACAGGCGCTCGAGATCGAAAGCACGGTCTTGGGATTGTTGAACCGAGCTGGCGGATACAACACGTTAGGCACTTCCGCGGACGCAATCATCACGGCAGCAGGATGGCGTTTGATTCACGTCAACTGGGACGACGTACAGACGCGT
>DASPNQ010000063.1:0-26217 GCA_035626435.1 Vicinamibacterales bacterium | reverse complement strand
CCGCGGACGCGCAGAACTTCGGCGCCGGTCCGTTGACGTCGACGCTGACCGACACGGAGCCGACCACCGGCACGTTGACGTGGGGCCGCGTCAGGCTGGCGCCGGGCATGACCGTTCAGGAGCTGGGCACCGACGACAACGTCTTCGACGAGAAGGTCGATCCGAAATCGGATTGGGTGTTTCGCGGCACTCCCGATGTGTCGATGTTCACTCGCCTCAGATTCGCGCAGCTGTCGACGTATGTCGGCTCCGAGCTGGCGTATTACCACAAATATTCGGCCGAGCGATCCGCCGGGGTCGAGGGACGCGGCCGCCTCGATCTGTTGTTAGGGCGGCTGCGCCCGTTTTTTGGTGCCGGCCACACCAATACCCGGACGCGGCCGAATGCCGAAATCGACGTGCGTGCGAAGCGCCGCCTGGAGGAAGTGTCCGGCGGTGTTGGCTACGAGCTCGGGCAGTACAACCACGTGTTTGCCGGGCTCTATCGATACCGCATCGATTATCGGAATGCCTTCGAAGAGGGCGTCGACCTGTCACGCACGTTGAACATGGAGACGACGAAATATATGGCCGGCATCCGTACTGCGGTGACGCCACTGGCGATGCTGACGCTGCAGGGTGGATTCCAGGAAGATCGTTTCGAAGAGCTGCTCGAACGTAACACCGACCGCAACGTCGCCGATGCGACGTTGAAGATCGGCACCGAAGCAGTATTGTCGGGCGAAGTGTCGGTGTCGTATCAATGGATGGAGCCACGCGATCCGCTGGTCAGGCCTTTCCGCGGCATCACGTCCACCATCGGCGTGACCTACCCGTTTCTGGAAGTCGGCCGCGTGACCGTCAGCTTCATCCGCGGCTTCAACTACTCGTTCGACGTCGACGAGGCCTATTACAAGGAGATGACCGGCAACCTCGTCTATACGCACCGCCTCGGCGGTAATTACGACTTGCAGCTAAGGGGCTCGCTGTCCGCCTTCGACTATGGCTTCCGCCAGGGCGTCCCACACCGCCGCGACAAGCTTGATTCGGCCGCGGGGAGCCTCGGTTATAATTTACGTAACCGAACACGCATCGCAATGAATTACGAGTCGGCCCGACGCCGATCGCCGGTCTTCGATGAGCGGGACTACGATCGCCATCGTTGGTTTTTCTCGTGGCTTTACGCATTTTAGGTATGTTGAACCGCCTGGCCTCGTCGTTGTTTGTCGTGCTTGCGGTGCTCACCGCCCCTGTCAGCGCCCAGGTCGCGCCGGCGCCGGCGGCCGTACAGGCCGCGATCTCGGCGACCTCGAACTACCTGGTCGGCCCCGCCGACGTGCTCTCGATCAAGGTGTTCGATGAGCCGAGCCTCTCCGCCAACTACAACGTCGATCACGACGGCACCATAACGTTCCCGTTCCTGGGCCGCGTCGGCGTCAAGGGCAAAACGTTGCGCGAAATCGAAGAGGCGCTGACCCAGCAGCTGCGCGAGGGCATCATCAACCGGGCGCAGGTCTCGGTTGAGATCGCGACCTATCGCAGCCGCGCGATTTACGTGCTCGGCGAAGTCCGTTCGCCGGGCAAATACAACATCGAGGGTCAGGCGACCCTGCTCGAAGTCATCGCGAAAGCGGGTTCGTTTACTCCAGCCGCCGGACCGACGTTGATCGTTCAGCGCTACAAGGACGGCATGGCCGCGGCCATCGCCGCCGCGCCGGCGCAGCCGAATAGCCCTGATACGGCGGAATTGTTGCGCGTCGACATCGAGGATCTGAAGCAAGGGCGTTTCGCGTCGAACGTGCTGCTGCAGGACAGCGACACCATCATCGTGCCCGCGGCAGAGCGCTACTACGTCACCGGCTTCGTTCGCACGCCCGGTTCGTTCGTGCTGCGCCCCGGCATGACGATTCAGCAGGCCATTGCCGAAGCCGGCGGCATCACCGAGCGTGGCTCGACCCGCGGCATCAAAGTGACGCGCAAGGTCAACAACAAAGACGTCGAGATCGAAGTCAGCATGTCGGATTTGGTGCGTCCCAACGACACCATCCGCGTCCGTCAGCGCCTCATCTAAGGCCGCCGCGAACGTGCGGCCCTCCCAATATGCGCGTCGTCATCGAGCCAGGCCTCGCCTCGGCCAATTACTGGCGTGATCTCTGGCGCTATCGAGAGCTGCTGTACTTTCTCGCCTGGCGCGATCTCGTCGTGCGCTACAAGCAGACCGTCATCGGCGTGGTCTGGGCGTTGTTGCGTCCGGGCTTGACGCTCGCGGCGTTCGTCGCTTTTCGGCGTCTGGTAGGAGCCGGGCGGTCGGACGCGCCGGAACCGGTACTGGTGATGGCGGCCCTGCTGCCGTGGCAGTTTTTCTCCAGCGCGCTGCTCGAAGCGTCGAACAGCCTGATCGGCAATGCCAACCTGCTGTCCAAGGTGTATTTTCCCCGGCTGATCATTCCGTTGGCGGCAGTGACGACTGCGCTGGCCGATTTCGCCATCACGCTGGTGCTACTCGGCGTGCTGATGCTCGTTTACGCGATCGCGCCATCGCCGGCCGTGTTGCTCATGCCCGTATTCATCCTCGAAGCATTCGCGCTGGCGGTCGGAGGCGGCTTGTGGCTGGCGGCGCTCAACGTGCGCTACCGCGACTTCCGCTACATCGTGCCGTTCGTCATCCAAATGAGTCTGTTCGTCTCGCCGATCGCGTTCACGATTGCCGATGTGCCCGAGCGCTTCCGTGCGATCTTCGCGCTCAATCCCCTGGTGGGTATCATCGAGGGTTTCCGGTGGGCGATCCTCGGCGTGACGCCGAACGTGCCGGCGGTGGTCAGCTCGATGGTCATCACGGTAGTGGTCCTGGCAATCGGCATCTACTATTTCCGGGGCACCGAGCGGAGCTTCGCTGACGTCGTCTAGCCGATGAGCGAACCGATCGTCGTCGCCGAGCGCGTTGGCAAGCGCTATCGCATTCAGCATCAGCGCGATCGACAGCCGTACGTCGCTCTTCGCGACGTGCTGACCCAGGCCGTCGGTCAGCCGCGCGCGTGGTGGCGGGCGCGCCGTCGACAGCATCTGGCGTGCGAGGATTTCTGGGCCCTCAAAGACGTCACGTTTCGGGTGGCGGCCGGCGAAGTGGTCGGCATCATTGGCCGCAACGGCGCGGGAAAGAGCACGCTGCTCAAAGTCCTCAGCCGCATCACCGAGCCGACGACCGGGCGCCTGGTGCTCGATGGGCGCGTGGCGAGCCTCCTCGAAGTGGGCACCGGCTTTCATCCGGAGCTGACCGGCCGCGAAAACATCTATCTGAACGGCGCCATTCTGGGCATGTCGCGCGCCGAAATCGTCCGCAAGTTCGATGAGATCGTGGCGTTCGCCGAAATCGAGACGTTTCTGGATACGCCCGTCAAACGCTATTCGTCCGGCATGTACGTGCGTCTGGCATTCGCGGTGGCCGCGCATCTCGAGCCCGAAATTCTGATCGTCGACGAAGTGCTGTCGGTGGGCGATGCGGAGTTCCAGAAAAAGTGCCTCGGCAAGATGCATGAAGTGAGCCGCGGCGGGCGGACCGTGTTGTTCGTCAGCCACGTGATGCCGGCGGTCCAGTCGCTGTGCACGCGTGCGATCTGGCTCGAGCGAGGCGCGATTGCGGCTGACGGCGACGTCGATGCGGCGATCCACCGATACCTGAGTCATTCGCCGGCTGGTGCGGCCGACGGTCCTGCCGGGCAGGTCCGGATCGGAGACGAACTGACGCTCGACAGCTTCGAGATGTCGCCGAACCCGGTCGAAACCGGCGGCCGAGTCGATTTCGCGCTGCGGCTTCAGGCCATGCAGCCCGCGCGCGTCGAACATCTCGCCTTGTTGTTTCACTCCATTCAGGAACTGCGCGTCGCGATCGTCGATCTGCGTGAAGCGGGCGCGCCGCGGACGTTGTCTGCGGGCGAGACATGGGCGCTCGGCGGATCGATCGCGGCGCTGCCACTGGTCGAGGGCGACTATCGGGTCGGCCTTGGCGTCGGCACGACCGCGTACGCCGGCGATCATCTCGGCTTGATCGATCTGCGAGTCGCACCGCGCCACCGGCCGAGCGGCCACGTCCCGTACGCCGCACCCTATCGCGGCGTCGTCGAGCTCGATTACCAGCTTCGGTCCTGACATGAGTGCCCGCCTGACGGTCTGCATCCCTGCCTACAATCGGCCGGATTTCCTACGCGACGCCCTGCACAGCCTGTGCGATCAGGGTCTGTCGCGCGAGGACTACCGCGTCGTGGTGGTGGACGACGCGTCGCCGGTGCCACTGCAGGGTGTGGTGAGTGACTTCGCCGACCGTCTCGACATTGCCTACGAGCGCAACCACCGTAACCTCGGCCACCTCGCGAACTTCGAGCGCGCTGCGCAGCTTGCGGAGACCCCGTGGCTGTCATTGCTCTCGCATGACGACGTCGTGAGCCCAGGGCACCTTGGCAGGTGCGTTTCAGTCATTGAGAGCCGGCCCGACGTGTCGATGGTGGCGTCGCTGATCCTCTGCCATCGCTACCCCGGCGCGCCGGATACGCGGGCGCAGGGTTTGTTCCTGCGACGGCAAGCGGCATCCTATACAACGATCTATCAGTGGGAGCGCGCCGAATGGATGGCGCTCGCATTGGTCGGCACCCCGCTGTCGATGATCGGTTCGGTGTTAAGCGTGGCGGCCCTCGCCCAATGTGCGCGGTGGAAAACCTATCCGGTGTGGCACGACCGGATGATGCTGGCCGAAATGGCGCTGCACGGAGAGGTGATCAGCCTGCCGTGGATTGGCGGCTACTATCGCGTCGGCGAAGGGCAGTTGAGTCACCAGCTGTGGGCGAACGGGATGGATGAATTCCGTGCTGCCTCAGACGGTGTACTGGAGATGTGCGCCGAGCACGGGATCGCGGTCACCGACTATTGGGTCACGGTGATCACCGGGGCGCCCGCCGAGGACCGCATCCTCTACCTGACGCTGTTGCATCAGGCCGTCGCCCGTGACACCTACCTGTCAATCAAGGGTCGTTGCGAGGAGGCATTGCAGCAGCGGCTGCATCTTGGTGGTCGGCTCGATCGGCTCGGTCTGCCGACTCCACTGATCAATGCGCTCCGCAGCTTCGATCGGCGGGTCATCCGACGACAACCATCGTGAAGAGGATGCTCGTGACCGGTTCGTCCGGTCTGGTCGGCTCCGAGGTGTGTTCGTTCTTTGCACGCGAAGGGGTCGCCGTGCACGGCATCGACAACAATCAGCGGGCGGCGTTCTTCGGGCCGCACGGCGATACGCGGTGGAATCAGCAGCGTTTGCAGCACGAGCTTCCAGGATTCACGCATCATGAGCTCGACATCCGCGATCGCGGCGGCGTGGCGGACCTGGTGCGCGCCATCAAGCCGCAGGCGATCGTTCACGCGGCCGCGCAGCCGAGCCACGACCGCGCCGCGGCCATACCCTTTGACGATTTCGATACCAACGCCACCGGCACGTTGAATCTCCTGGAAGCGGCGCGGCAGGTGTGTCCGGAGGCGCCGTTCGTCCACATGTCGACCAACAAGGTCTATGGTGATGCGCCAAATGCGATCGCGCTGCGCGAACTTGAGACGCGGTGGGACTACGCGGATCCCGCGTTCAGCAACGGCATTCCGGAAACATTGACCATCGATCAGTCGAAGCACTCACTGTTCGGCGCGTCGAAGGTCGCCGCCGACGTGATGGTGCAGGAATACGGACGCTACTTCGGCATGCCGACGTGCTGTCTGCGAGGCGGCTGTCTGACGGGTCCCAATCACAGCGGCGTCGAGCTGCACGGATTTCTCTCGTATCTCGTGCGCTGCAACCTGGAGCGACGCCCGTACACCGTGTTCGGCTACAAGGGCAAGCAGGTTCGCGACAACATCCACTCTCTCGACGTCGTGCGGTTCATGGCCGCCTTCATCGCGGCGCCGCGTGCCGGCGAGGTCTACAACCTCGGCGGCGGCAAAGCCAATTCCTGCTCGATCCTTGAGGCCTTCGCCATCACCGAGCGCTTCACCGGTATCCCGCAGCAGTTCACGTACACGGATCAACACCGCAGCGGCGATCACATCTGTTACTACTCGGACCTGCGTAAGATGCGGGCTCACTACCCCTCATGGAACATCACGCAGTCGCTCCACTCGACCATCCGGGACATCGTCGAGGCGTGGCAGCGGCGCGTGCCGTGAGTGCCGCAGCCGGACCGCCGCGCCTGCTGTACATCGGCGACGTGCCCGTAGAGCCGACCGTCGCGGGCGCCGCGCTGATCTATCGATTGCTCGACGGGTATCCCGCCGAACGCCTTGCGATTTGTCAGAGCGACCTGGCCGACCCGCGGCGGCGGGCGGCCGGCCTGCCGGGCGTGCGTTATACGGAATTTTCCATTGGATCGCGCGCGCTCCTGCACTCGCGCCTCGCCGGTCTGTACGCCGGACAGCTGTTGGTGCGCGCGCCGCAACGTGTGTCGGTCGTCGAACGGCTGAACCCGGAGGTGCCAGACGCCGTGTTGACCATCGCGCATGGCTATACGTGGCGGACCGCGCATGCGTACGCACAGCGGCACGGGCTGCCGCTACACCTGGTGGTGCACGACGACTGCGCGGAAACGGCTCGCGTGGCGACGTTGTTCCGTGCCTACGCCGATCGGCAATTTGCGGCTGTGTATCGCGCGGCCTCGTCGAGGCTATGTGTCTCGCCGGGCATGGAGGCGCACTATCGCTCGACGCTGCACGCCGCGGGGTCGGTCATTTATCCAACGCGCAGCCGGGACGCCTGGGCGGCGAGCGAACCGGCGGCCCGCTTGCGCGAGCACTCCGGCCCTTTTACCGTCGCATTTGCCGGCTCGCTTAACAGCGGGCATCTTGATGTCGCCGGCCGACTGGTGCGCTGGCTTGAGCGCAATGGCGGGCGTCTCCAGATTTATGGCGCGATGGTGTCGAACACCGAACGCGACTGGTTGAGGTCGCCGAATGTCACGATGGAAACCTTCGTGCCCTCGGACCAGCTCGCGCACGTGCTGCGTCAGCGCGCCGACTGTCTGCTCGTGCCAATGCCGTTCGACGAGCGCGAACGCCTGCACACCGTCCTCGGATTTCCCAGCAAGATCGCCGACTACACAGCTGTTGGCCTGCCGCTGCTGATCGCCGGCCCACCGTATTCGTCGGCCGTCGGGTGGGCGCGCGCGAATCCGGGCGTGGCAGCAATCGTCGATCAATTAGACGGCGATCTCCTGGACCAGACGCTGACGCGCCTCGAAACTGACAGCGAGTGGCGTTGGCAGCTGGCCGCGACGGCTTTGCGGGTCGGAGAACAGCAGTTTTCGCACGCTCGCGGACACCGGCAACTTCTGGAGGCGGTCGGAGGCGCCGCCGCATGAGGCCGGCATTCGTGAATCGGATGTCGGCACTCGTTCGCGCCCGGAACCCGGAGTTGTTTGGGTGGGTCCGAGAGTGGCACCGCCAGGCCGCTGCGTGGCGTTACGGTGACGACCTCGTCGGTCTTGCGACGTTTTTCGGCACGGACAAGTGGGGCGCGCATTGGTACGCCGAAATCTACGCCTCGCATTTCGCGCGCCTGCGCGATCGGCCGATTAACCTGCTCGAGATCGGCGTCGGCGGATACGAAGTACCGCAGTCCGGTGGTGCGTCGCTGCGGATGTGGAAAGCCTACTTTCCGCATGGCCACATTCATGGTGTCGACATTTACGACAAGTCGCCGATAGAAGAGCCGCGGATTCGCGTCTTTCGAGGCAGTCAGTCCGACCAAAAGTTCCTGGCGGGTGTGTGGGAGTCAATCGGCCGCGTCGACATCGTGATTGACGACGGCAGCCATGACAACGACCGGACCATCGCGACTTTCAAAATCGCCTTTCCGATGCTTTCTGACGGCGGCTACTACGCCATCGAAGACGTCGAGACGTCGTATCTGCCGGAGTATGGCGGCCACGCCGGTGCGGACGATGACCCGAACACGATCATCGGGTTTTTCAAGACGCTCGCCGTCGCCGTGCAGGGCCGTCCTGGCGCTGCGGCCGAGCCGTGGCGGAGGCGGATTCGCGCGATGCATTTCCACCGCGACCTGATCATCATCGAGAAGGGCGATCCGGACGGTCCGCAGGTGCCGCGCTGAAGGCATGGCGCCGCTCGTTTCAATCATCATCCCCGCCTACAACTGCGAGCCGTTCATCGCGGCGACGCTCGAATCGGCGCTCGATCAGTCGTGGCCTGCCTGCGAAGTCATCGTCGTCGACGATGGATCGACGGATCGCAGTCGCGACATAATCGACGGCTTCCGGTCGCGCGGCGTCGTGTTGATGACCCAGGCCAACGCAGGCGGCAGCGCGGCGCGCAATGCCGGTTTCCGCCGTTCGCGCGGATCGCACATTCAGTTCCTGGATCACGATGACCTGTTGCACCGCGACAAGATTCGCGAGCAGATGGCGCGATCGCTGGAGACGCCTGGCTGTCCGGTGGCAGGACCGTGGATCCGTTTTCTGGGCGACGCGAGCGGCGCGTATGGCGGCTGGAACCCACCCGCGGCGTTTCAGAGAGACACCGACGCGATCGATTGGCTGACGGCCTCGCCGATGGTGCCGACCTGTGCGTGGCTGACGCCGCGTCAGCTCGTCGAGGATGCCGGCCTCTGGAATGACCGCTTGAAAGACAACCCGGATGACGACGGTGAGTTCTTCATGCGCGTGTTCGCGCGGTCGCCTCGCGTGTTGTTTGCCCCCGAGGGACGATCCTACTTCCGTGCCGATCGGCCGGCGTCGGCGGGTCACAACCGCGACGTCGATGCGCTCCGCGCCATCTACGTGATTTGTGAATCTTACGAACGGCTCGTTCGCGGCCTTGCCGACACGCCCGAGGTCAGGCGAGCGGCGGCGCGTCGATATCTCACGTTCATGTACATGGCGTATCCGCGGTGCCCCGAATTGATTGCCGCGGCGGAGCAGCGCGTCGCCGCGCTCGGCTTCGCCGATGAAGCGGTCCCGGGCACCCCCGGGTTCGAGCGGCTGTCTCGCATCGTCGGCTGGCGCGTGGCGAAGCGGCTGCAGTCGTCATGGCATGCGGTGTCCGGATTGAGACGACCCCGGCGCAGCCATTACTGACGTGCGCACCGAACTCCTCTATAACCCGAGACTGCTGTGCGAACGGCTGGCCGAGCTGTCCATCGCGCGGCGGCGGAGAGCGCAGCTGCGAGGAACAGCGGCCGCGTCGCTCACCGACGATCACATCGATTCACTTGAGCTGTTACGGCTGGCCGGCGCGCTGCACCCCACGGTGGTGTACGACATTGGGGCGAATGTCGGCACGTGGACGTTGTTGTGCAAGGCCGTGCTGCCCGAGGTCGAAGTTCATGCCTTCGAACCGCTGGCCCAGCATCACGCGGGGTTTGCAATGAATACCGCGGCGTTGTCGAAGGTCTCCCTCCATCAGATCGCGTTGGGGAGCGACAGCGGTCGAATGCCGTGCCACGTGACGAGCCTATCGGACGCATCGAGCCTGCTGCCGCCAACCGATGCGGCCGAACGAGAGTGGCAGGTCCGCGAGGTCGCCCAGGTCGACGTGCCGGTCGAGCGGCTCGATGACTGGCGCGCACGCACCGGTGCGCCGTGGCCATCGCTCCTGAAGCTGGATGTTCAAGGCTTCGAAGTCGAAGTCCTCAAGGGCGCAGCCGACTGCCTGCGTCACGCCTCGGCCATCATTGCCGAAGCAAGCTTTCGTGAGTTCTATGCCGGCCAGGCGCTGTTTGGCGACGTTGTCAGTTTCCTGAACGCGCGAGGCTTCGTGCTGCACGCACTTGGGCGCTCGACCGCCATTGGGCGACCGCTGGTGCAAACCGACGCGCTGTTCCTGTCACGGCAGGTGGCGCGCTGATGCGCATTTTCGTCGCCGTGCGGCACGCCCTGGATCCGCGCCGTTTCTACGGCGGGTTGTGGAGCGGGCATTTCTACCCGGCGCTACGACAGCTCGGGCACGAGCTGGTCGAATCGCAAACGGATCTTTACCCGACCAGCCGCTTCATGGATGTGGCGTCCGGCTTTACGCCGGAAGAGCGCGCTGCCCGAACCGCGGCGACCGAAGCGATCCTCGACGAAGTCCGGCAGGCGCATCGGCGTCAGCCTCTGCAACTCTTTCTGAGCTATTTCTATAACGCGCACTTCGATCCGCAGGGCTTCGACCAGTTGCGCGCACTCCGCATTCCGTCGATCAATTTCTACTGCAACAGCATTTATCAATTCGAAAATGTCGCTGACATCGCGGCGAAGGCTGACGTGTCGTGGTATCCGGAGCGCGACGCGCGTGCGAGTTACGAGCGCGTCGGCGCCAGGGCGGTACGGGTGCAGATGGGCGCCGACCCGTCGATCTATCGGCCGACCGGGGTCCCGCGAGAACCGCGAGCCTGTTTCGCCGGCCAGAATTACGCCGATCGCGCGGTATGGATGGCGGCGCTGGTGAACGCCGGCGTTCCGGTGGACGTCTACGGCCACGGTTGGGGCGCTCCAACGGCGGAGGATGATGCGTCGACCGCTGAAACCGACCCACCGGTCTATCTGGGACGCCGGCAGTTTCGTGGTCGAAGTGTCGGGGGCTACCTCAAGGTCACACGCGAGATCATCGAGCGTGACGGCGCGATTGCCGGCGCGCGACGCATCGCGAGGCGATTGTTGACGCGCCACGTTCACGACGCCGCGGTCGCCGCGGTAGCGCCGTACGCGAAGGGCCCGGCACCGGCCGGACCGCTCGTCGATGTATTCAATCGCTACGAAGTCTGCTTGAACCTGAGCAACGTATGGGCCGACGGCCACCCGGGAGCGGCGCTCATTCCGCACGTGCGTCTTCGTGATTTCGAAGCACCGATGTGCCGCGCGTGCTACCTCACCGGCTATACCGACGAGATCACCGAGCACTACGACATCGGCACCGAGATTGACGCGTACCGCACGCCGGACGAGTTCGTCGACAAGACCCGCTACTATCTTGCTCATCCGGCCGCGGCGGAGTCGTTGCGCCAGGCCGGTTACCGTCGCGCCGTGAACGCGCACACCTGGGTCCACCGCTTTACCGAGTTGTTCACCAAGACCGGGCTTGCGACGGCGTGAGCCAGCCCCTGTTCTCGGTAATCGTCGCGACCTACGACCGCGCGTCGCTGCTTCCTGAATGTTTGTCATCGGTATTCCAGCAGCGCTGCGAAGCCTTTGAAGTCATCGTCGTGGACGACGGCTCGTCGGATGACACGGCGGCGGTACTCGGCGCGTTCGCCGATCGCATCCGCGTGCACTACCAGCGCAACGCCGGCCCTGGGCCCGCGCGAAATGCCGGTGCGCAGCTAGCGAGGGGGCGTTATCTCGCATTCCTCGATAGCGATGACGTGTTCTTGCCGTGGACGCTCGAGCATTACGGAGCGGTGATCGCGCAGGCTCGCACGCCGGCATTCGTGACCGGCAAGCCCGCGTTTTTCCAAAAACTCGACCAGTTGTCGGCTATTCAGGCGGCGCCAGTCGCGTTCGAGGCGTTCGAGGACTTCTATGCGTCGGCCGATGACTGGCGGTGGTATGGCGCCTCTTCTTTTGTCGTCCGCGCGGATGCGTTTGCATCGGTCGGCGGGTTCGTCAACGCGCCGATCAACGCCGAGGATGCCGACCTTGCGATGAAGCTGGGTACCCAGCGCCGCTTCGTCCAGGTCACCAGTCCGGTCGCCTTCGGCTACCGCCGACACGCCGGTTCGGCGATTGCCAACCTGCCACGAACCGTTGACGGGGCGTGGCACGCCGTACGCACCGAGCAGTCGAACCAGTATCCGGGCGGGATGGCTCGCGCGCACCAGCGCCGCCGCCTTCTAACCCGGCATCTGCGTTCGGTCATGATCGACTGCGTGCGCGCCGGCCTTCGCGACGATGCGTGGAGATTGTACCGGGCGACGTGGCGATGGAACGCCTCGTCCGGACACCTCCGATTCGTGGCTGGATTCCCGCTGATGGCGCTGACGGGCAAGACGGTCGCTCCTGATCCGGCTCCGTATGACTAAAGGCGCGCTGAAGCACGCGCTGCGGCGGATCGGCCTTTATGAAAGCGCGAGCCGCGCGTGGATATGGACCGAACCGAAGCTGACGAACGCGGTTCGCGCCCTCAGTGGCCGCGATCAGCAGCTGATTCGCCAGTATTTGCAATCGACGGCCGCGCCGGCGCTGCACATTGGCGCCGGCGCGAATCATCTCGACGGCTGGCTGAACACCGAGCTGTGTCCGCGCGGAGAGCAGATCTTTCTGGACGCGACCAAGCCGTTTCCGCTGCCAACCGGCGCCTTCGATTTCGTGTATTCGGAACACATGATCGAACACATCGCGCATGCCGACGCGCTCCGCATGCTGCGCGAGTGCCACCGGGTGCTCAAGCCAGGCGGGGTCATTCGCATCGTCACCCCGAATCTGGCGTTTCTGAAAACGTTGATCGAGGAGCCGTTGGATCCCGTCCGCGCGGCGTATGTCAGGTTCTATCAGCGCGAGCATCGGATCCCCGGACCGGACGGCAGCGGTCCGCATGTGTTCAATCACTTTGTCCGTGCCTGGGGCCACCAATTCATCTACGACCAGAACTCCCTGGGCGACACATTGCGCGCCGCCGGCTTCGTGGATGTGCGTCCGTGTGCCCTGACAGAAAGCCCGCACGATCGGCTCCGCGGCGTCGCCAAGGTCGATCGGATGCCCGACGGCTTTCTTGCGCTCGAGTCGATTACGGTCGAAGCGCAGACGCCTGCTCATTGAGCTCCTTACCTACGTCAGCGACCGTCGTCGTGACGACGCGCAACCGCAAGGACGACTTGCGCGTCTGCCTGCAATCCGTGCAGACGCAATCCGTTCAGGCTGAGGTGGTGGTCGTCGACGACGCGTCCACCGACGGGACCGCGGACATGGTCGCGTCCGAGTTCCCGCAGGCACGTCTCGTCACGCACGAACGGATGGTGGGCTATATCCGCGGCCGCAACGAAGCAGCGCGGCTGGCGACGGGGGACGTGATCGTATCTCTGGATGACGACGCCGCGTTCTCGTCCGAGCGAATCATCGCAGATACGTTGGCGTGCTTCGACGACGGACGTGTGGCTGCCGTCGCGATCCCATACATCGACGTCAACCGCACGCCGGTGGTGCGTCAGGCCGCGCCTGACGGCAACGGGCCATACATCGTCGAATCCTTCATCGGCACCGCGCATGCGATTCGGCGCTCGGTGTTCTTGCGCCTGGGCGGCTACCGCGAGGAATTGTTCCATCAGGGTGAAGAAAGCGACTTGTGCCTGCGGCTGCTCGAGGCCGGTCATGTCGTGCGACTTGGGCGCGGCGAGCCAATCCATCATTTCGAATCGTCGCGTCGTGACTTTCGGCGAATGGATCACTATGGACCGCGCAACGCGATCCTGTTCGCGTGGCAGAACGTGCCCTTGCCGTGGGCGTTGGTGCAGGTTCCGGCCACGGTCGCCGGCGTGTTGCTGCACGCGCTGAACCCGGCACGGCTGCCGACCCGCGTTGGCGGCGTGCTTGACGGCCTCGCGTCGTGCGCGAGGTACGAGCGCGCGCCCGTATCAGGCCATGCCTTTCGACTCTGGCGACGGCTGCGGACATCGCCTGTGCCTTTACGTCTGAGTGATGTCGCGGCGCAGTTGCCGCAGCAACGATGACGGAGCCACGGTGGATCTGCTGCCAGCTCGGCGCCCGCGAACATTACGCCGTACCGCGAGCCATGGAGCGGCGTCGAGCATTGCGCGCGCTGATCACGGATGCGTGGGCGCGCCCGGCGACGTGGCGCCGCATGCTGCCCGGGCAAATCGGACAAAAGCTGGGCGAGCGGTACTCGGCAGAACTGGCGCACGCTTCGGTGATCGATTTCACCGCGTCGCTGATTTGGCACGAGCTGTTATGGCGTTCGCGCAGCCTTGCGGGCTGGAGCCTGGTGATCGAGCGGAACCGGTGGTTTCAACACATGGCCGCACGAGCGATCGCGTCGATGGTGGTGGAGCCCGCGCTTTCGACCGTGGTATTCGCACATGCCTATAGCGCGCGCGAAGTGTTCCGCGCGGCGAAAACCCGCGGGTTTCGCACGGTGCTGGGGCAGATCGATCCGGGCGCCGAACACTTCCGGCTGGTTGGCGACCTGGCGATCCGGTATCCGGAATATGGCGGCGCGCCCCCCCCGCCGCCAGCCTCGTACCTCGCAGGATGGCGCGAGGAGTGCGATCTCGCCGACGTCATTGTGGTCAACTCTGAATGGTCCGGGGCGCTGCTGAGGCGCGCGGGCGTCGCAGTGGGGAAGCTGAGGGTGGTGCCGCTGCCGTACGAAACAGAGTCGCCTGCTCCCGAGTTTCGGCGCGCATATCCTGCGGCGTTTTCGCAAGACCGCCCTCTGCGCGTGCTGTATGTCGGGAGCGCGACGGTGTCCAAGGGCGTGCCGCTGCTCCTCGAAGCGATGTCGCAGCTCAACGATCTTCCCGTGCGGTTGGACATCGCCGGCGACATCGCCGTGACCGTACCGCAGCGATTCCGTGAGCATCCGTCCATTACCTGGCATGGTCCGTTGACGCGAAGCGAGGTCATGGAGAAGTACCGCAACGCCGACGTCCTGGTGTTTCCGTCCCTATCCGACGGCTTCGGCATGGCGCAAGTGGAAGCGCAAGGGTGGCAACTGCCGATCATCGCGTCGCGCTGGTGCGGCCAGGTGGTGACACCGCACGTCAACGGCATGCTGCTGGACGAGGTGTCGGCCGCTTCGATTGCCGCAAGCCTGCGCACCATAGCCGCTGATCCCTCGGCGCTGTCTCGCTGGGCGGCGCAATGCCGGCCGCCCTCGAATATCGACGAATTTGGCCGCGCGCTCGCGGCGGTGGCGGCGGCCTGAGTGATTGAACTCGATCCGTGGTGGCTCGAGCATCTCGTGTGCCCGGTAGACAAACAGCGGTTGGAAGCTCATGCCGATGGCTTGCGTTGTGCGTCCGGCCATTCGTACCGGGTGGTCGACGGGGTGCCGGTAATGCTGCTGCGCGAATGGCCGCAGACGATTTCACTCGCGCACGCGTCGCTGAATCGCGCCGAGAACATCGGCGTCGATACTCGCGCACCCGATCTGCACTTGGAATCGCTCGGCATCAGCGAGGATGAGAAGCGGCGTGTCGTCGAGCTCTCCCGACAGAGCTCGGCGATCGATCCCGTCGTCGCTTTCCTGATCGCGGCGAGCAACGGCCTGATGTACCGCCATCTGATTGGCGCGCTCGACCGGTATCCCATTCCAGTGCTGCCGCTGCCGAGAGCCGAAGGAAAATTGCTGATTGACATCGGTTGCAGCTGGGGACGCTGGACATTTGCCGCGAACGACGCCGGTTACGCAGCGGTCGGGCTCGATCCGTCGCTCGGTGCGGTGATGGCCGCGAGACGGGTCGCCGCGAGCCGAGGCAGCCGCAATCGTTATGTCGTCGGCGACGCGCGGTATTTGCCGTTTGCCGAAGGCACCTTCGACGCGGCGTTTTCATACAGCGTGCTTCAGCACTTCCCGAAAACGGATGCCGCAGCCGCGATAACCGAAATAGGCCGCGTGCTGAGACGCGGCGGCACGGCCAAAGTGCAGTTGCCAACGACACGCGGCCTGCGATGCCTGTACCACCAGGCCCGGCGGGGCTTTCGCGAGCCAGTGGGATTCGAGGTGCGCTACTGGGAAGTCGCGGAAATCCACAGGGTGATGACGAAGGCGATCGGTCAGGTCACGATCGACGTCGACGGCTATTTCGGTATCGGTTTACAGCCAGCGGATCGACCATTCATGACGCCGACATTGCGCGCGATACTCACGGCGAGCGAAGCGTTGAAGGCAATCAGCCGCGGCTTTCGGCCACTCGTGACAATCGCCGATAGCGTCTTTGCGACTGCGACCAGGCCAGCGATGCCATGACGCGACCCGAACTGCCGTCACGGCACGAAGAAACCATCGTACGGCAGCTGCTGCGCCGTGCCGAGCGGGTGCGCTACTGGTGGGAATATCGACGCCGGCTCAAGACGCTCCTGCATGCGATCGATCCGTTTCATACCGTGCGGCTCACGACTGGCGAGCAGCGCCTGGTTCGCGAATTCTGGGCGAGTTACGGGATTCATTATGTCAACGCCAACTGGTATCGGCTGTTCAAAGCGCTGACGGGCACCGTCAATCCCGAATACATCCCCGAGGAGACGTTCCGTGTCCGGCTGGAGCCGCTGTTGTGCCGCCGTGACGTCTCGGCGGCCTATCACGACAAGAATCAGCTCGATCGGCTGTTTGCGGATGTGCGCCGGCCGCGAACGGTGCTGCGCAATGTCTATGGCAGCTATCGCGACGGCGACTACACGCCGCTCGATCGCGCTGCGGCGCTGAGCAAGCTGGCGACGCTGTCCGGCCCGCACTTTCTCAAGCCCGCGATTTCCGGCACCGGCAGCGGAATGAACGTCGCGCGCTTTGAATTTCGCGACGGCTCGTTCCGCCTCGGCGCCGCGCAGATGTCACTCGAGCAGATCGAACAGATCTACGTTCAGGACTTCGTCATCCAGGAAGAGGTCCGCCAGCACGCGTCATTGTCGGCCTTTCACCCGCAGTCGCTGAACACCGTGCGCATGATCACGCTGCGCTTCGGCGGCGCGATTACGCCCGTCGCCGCGACGCTGCGTATGGGCAACGGCACGCACGTCGACAACGGGCATGCCGGCGGGTTGTTGTGCGGGATCGATCTGACCAGCGGTGCCCTGACGCCGCAGGCATGCGACGTGCTGTTCCGGCCCTTCGATCGGCACCCGCGCTCCGGAACCACGTTCAGCGGCCAAGCGGTGCCGTCGTTCGCGGCGATCCAGTCGACCGCGGTCTCGGTGCATCAGCGCCTGCCCCATTTTGACGTGGTGTCGTGTGACCTGGCAGTCCTCGAGAACGGTTTGCCGTGCCTCATCGAAGTGAATACCTTCGGTCAGGGCATCGAGCCGCATCAATTCCTGAAGGGCGCGCCGTTGTTCGGCGATCGCACGCGCGCCGTGCTGGCGCTGGTTGCCGAGCGCGATCGCACAGGATGGAATCGATGACCGCGGACTCGACACCGCGCGTCGCCATTCACACCAACGCGTCGGCGCGGCTGGACAGCATCGTCCACGAGGAGATGAGCCGGTCGATCGGCGATCTGCAGCCACGTCACATCGTCATCAAGCCGAACTGGGTGTTGCATCAGGCATCGGAACGTTCGCCGATCGCCGCGCTGGTGACCGACGCGCGGGTGATCGCTGCGGCGGTACGGGCGGCGGCGCGGATATTTCCCCGGGCCACTCAAATCACGGTCGGCGACTGCCCCTTGCAGCGAGCCGACTGGCAGCTGTTGTGCGAACAGTCTGGGCTGACGCCGTTGATCGAAGCGCTCAGGCGTGGCGATCCGCGCATCGAGTTCCGGGACCTGCGTCGCGATGTTTACACTTACACGGGCGGACGCCTCGTTCACATCGCCGACGGCGCCAATGGTGATCCGCTTGGTTACTGCGAAGTCGAGCTAGGCAGTAACTCGCACCTCGAAGATATTTCGGATCGGGCCGACCGGTTTGCCATTCACGACCACGATCGCGCCATCACCCGCGCCAAGCACCGTCGCGGCGATCACCGCTACCTGGTCGCCCGCACCTTTCTCGACGCCGATCTGATCATCAACCTTCCGAAATGGAAGACGCATTCCAAGTCGGGACTGACCGGCGCGCTCAAGAACCTCGTCGGGATCAACGGCGACAAGGCCTACTTGCCGCACTTCAGCCGCGGCGCGCCGAAATGGGGCGGTGATGAGTACTGGAACGCGGGCCGATGGGTGTTCTGGGTGCAGAACACCGGCCGTGACTGGTTGCGCTCGCGGCTGTGGCCGGGTTACCGGCTCGCCCAGCCGTTCTGGGCTGCGTTCAAGGCCGCTCGATCGGCGATGCACGGGCGTCATCCAACTACCCACGCAGACTTCTATGTCGGCGGCGGCGCCTGGTACGGCAACCAGACGATCTGGCGAATGATCTACGACCTCAATATGGTCATGCAGCACACCGACGGCACCGGACGCTTGCATGCGCAACCCCAGCGTCATTACTTCTGCATCGTCGACGGTCTGGTGGCGGGCGAAGGCGATGGGCCGCTGTTTGCCGCCCCGAAACCGGTGGACTGGTTGATCTGTGGCGAGGATCCGTTCGCCATCGATGCGTGCCTGGCATGGTGTATGGGATTTGATCCCGCGCGACTGCCGATTCTGGCCAATCGCGACCACTACCGCGGGGCTGGATGGGGCAAATTTTCTATCGCCGACGTCGTCGTCAGCATCGACGGCCGCCCACGCGCATTGCCCGCCGTGGAGGAACGTCACGACTTCCAACCGCCGCCGGGCTGGATCGGTCACGTCGAGCGATCTCGCGAGCTGCAGCGCGTTGCAGCGGGATCCCGACGATGAACGTCGTGGTGTGCTGGCTCGGAATGCAGGGATACGTCGCGGCGTGCCTCCGCGAGCTCAATCGGCGCCCGGATCTTACGCTCCACGTGCTCCACCTCGACTTCAAGGACACGCCCAAACGCGAGGAACTTCTGGGAAGTATCTCGAACCGCCGCTACGTGGCCAGTCAGCACAACGGCGAGATAGCCGACGATGTCGCGCGGCGGAAGCCGGACGTCGTCCTGTTGTGCGGATGGTATTACGGTCCCTACCGGCGGTTGGTGAACCACCCGGCACTGGCCGGCACGCGTTTCGTTCTTGGTATGGACACGCCGTGGACCGGCGCGCTGCGGCAGCGCCTCAATCGCTTCTTGTTGCGCGGGTTCATGCAACGCATGGATCAGGTCATCGTCGCCGGTCTGCGCAGCGCCGACTTCGCGCGGCGCATCGATGCGACGCCGGGCAAGATCGTGACCGGCCTCTACGGGTTCGACTACGAGCGCTTTGCCGACGCGGCCGAATCGCGGTCGCATACCGAGTGGCCACGACGGTTCCTGTTCGCCGGTCGTTACGTGCCGGTCAAGGGCATCGACACGCTGCTCGACGCGTATCGCCGCTACCGTCAGAGCGTATCCGACCCGTGGCCGATCAATTTTGCGGGAACCGGGCCGGACGCGCAGCTGCTGCACGGGCAGTCCGGCGTCACCAACATTGGCTACGTGCAGCCCAGCGCCTTGCCGGCACTGTTTGCGGACCACGGCGTCTTCATCATGCCGAGTCGCGAAGAGCCATGGGGTGTTGCGATCGCGGAGGCGGCGGCGGCCGGGCTGCCGCTCATCTGCACCGAGGTGTGCGGGGCGGCGTCCGACCTGCTTCGTCAGTATTACAACGGGTTGACGGTGCCGCCTGACGATCCGCAATTGCTCGCGGCGGCCATGCTCTGGACCCATCAGCATCATGAGCGCCTGCGCGAGATGGGCGGACGCAGCCGCGAACTGGCCCGGCCTTTTTCCGCGGAGGCATGGGCGGAACGGGTCCACGCCTGCTTCGAACGGGCGCTTGCGCTGCCGCGCACCGGATGACAACACTCCACACCAACGCGGCGGCGCGCGTCGAACGAATCGTGCGCGCGCAGTTGTCGGCGGCGCTGGCCGGCGCACGACCGCGCCGGATCCTGATCAAGCCGAACTGGGTGATGCACGAAGTCGATCCGAGGTGGCCGATTGCCGCGATGATTACCGACTCGCGCGTCGTCGACGCCGTCGCGCGCGGCTGTCTCGATCAATTCCCGACAGCGACGGTGCTGGTTGGAGACTGTCCCGAGCTGCGCGCCAGTTGGCCGCTGATGCGCCGGCAGTCCGGTCTCGATGCGGTGATCGAGCGCCTGGTCGCCGAGTACGGCGACCGCATTGCCTTTCGCGATCTGCGCAAAGAGGTGTGCCGTGAGGTCGACGGGCGCCTGGTGCCGGAGGATAGTGTCGAGCACGGCGATGCAGCCGGCTATCGCGAAGTGCAGTTGCGCGCGACCAGCCATCTCGAGCCGCTGTCGAGCCAGGCCGACGCCTTTTCGATTCACGACCACGACGTCAACACCACGCGTCAATACCATCGGCCGGGTGATCACCGCTACTTGGTCTGCCAGTCGGTGCTCGACGCTGACCTGATCGTCAATCTCCCCAAGTGGAAAGCGCACTCGAAAGCCGGACTCACAGGCGCGTTGAAGAACCTGGTCGGCATCAACGGCGACAAGTCGTACCTGCCACACTTCCGCCGCGGCTCGCCGAAATGGGGCGGCGATGAATACGTCGACGATGGACGGTGGTTGTATTGGCTGCAGAACAACCTGCATTTGATGGTGAAGGGGACGATTGCGCTCGATCTGCTGCGGCCGGCGTGGCGCATCGTGAAGTCGATCGAAAACGCGCGCCGGCGCCGTGCTCGCACCCGAGCGATGCCCGCGGATTTTTATGTTGTCGGGGGCAGCTGGTACGGCAACCAGACGCTCTGGCGGATGGTCTACGACCTGAATCTCGTAGTGCAGTGCGTCGATCGGCACGGTGCGCTGCAACCCAGTCCCCAACGCGATTATTTCTGCATCGTCGACGGTCTGGTGAGCGGTGGTGGGGATGGCCCTCTGAAGGCCACACCGGTCGACACCGACATGCTGATCTGCGGCCACGATCCGTTTGCGGTCGATGCTGTACTGGCATGGTGCATGGGCTTCGATCCGGATGCCATACCGCTGGTCGAGCGGCGCCATCAGTACCTCGGCCCGCAATGGGGAACTTTCGACTGGCGCACCATGCGGCTCGAGGTCGACGGGCGGATCACCGCATTGGCCGAAAGCAGCATCAACTTCGCATTCGAGCCGCCGCCGGGATGGCTCGGGCATGTCGAGCGGCACCGCCCGCAACCAGCCGCATGACGACGCGCATGCGATCGATCGCGGTGCGGGCGCTGCAGCGTCATTACGCCGCCGCCGTCGACCGCAACCAGACGATCGCGAATGTGCCACTGACGCAGTGGCCCGATCGTCAACTCGAAGCACTCAAGGTGGTGTGGGCAGACGCGGTCGCCGATGTGCCGTATTACCGCCATCTCGTAGCGAGCGGTCGAGCGCCTGCAACGATTACGACCTGGGCGGATGTGCGCGCCATTCCGGAGCTGACCCGCGAGGCGTTTCAGCGCAACCCGGACGCGTTCGTGCGGCGCTCCGGTGCGCCGCTGACGTTCCTGAAAACCGCAGGTTCGACCGGGACACCGATCCGCGTCGGGATCAACCAGGCCGAACGCGATTTGATGCGGATCGTCAAGGTCAGCGCGTGGCAGGGGTTTGGCTACACGCCGGATTCGCGGCTGTTCCTGATTTGGGGGCACTCTCACCTGCTGGGCACGGGCTGGCGCGGCCGCGTCAATCACGCAACGCGCAAACTCCGCGATGCGGTGCTGGGCTACCATCGTGTCGATGCGTATCGCCTCAGCGAGGCGATCTGCCGTGACTACGCCGACGAAATCCTCCGGATCCGCCCGCTCGGCGTGATTGGCTACGCCGCGGCGCTTGATTTATTCGCGAAGTACACCGCGGACTACCGGCAGCGCTTTCACGACAGCGGCATTCGCTTTGTGCTGTCGACGTCCGAACCGCCGCCGCGGCCGGACTCGGTCGCGCGTCTGGAGGATTTGTTCGGTTGCCCGGTTGTGCAGGAGTACGGTGGCGCGGAGTTCGGACAGGTCGCGTTCAAGATCGGATCGCAGCCGTTTGCGGTGTACCACGACTTGAATTATCTCGAAGCGGTCGCCGGGGATGCTGAGGCGGCGCTGGTCACCGCGTTGTATCCGCGCTACGTGCCGCTGATTCGGTACCGCGTTGGCGACGCGTTGATCGCACCGTCGCGGCTCGACAACGGCCATGTCTGGCAGTTTGAGGGCCTTGCCGGTCGAATCAACGACGTGCTGCCATTCGCGGATGGCAGCGCGGTCCACAGCGTCGCGGTGTTTCATTGCATTCACCAGGAGCCCTCCGTCCACACCATTCAACTGGTTCTCGAGGATTCCGGCATCCAGGTGCGCCTGGTGGCCGAACCAGGCTCGCGCGCGAGCGCGGAGCAGCGGATTCGCGCACGGCTGGCGCAGGTCCACCCGGCTTTCGCAACCGCGGTCTTCCACTATGACGACGATGTCCAGACCACGCGGGCGGGCAAGCGCCGCTGGTTTATCGATCGACGTGGGCGCCACGGAGACGGCGCCGCCTGATGTGCGGCATCGCCGGCGTGATGCAGATCGACGCGGATCCGCAGGCGACGATGAGCGTTTGCGCGATGATGCGGCGGCAGCGCCATCGCGGCCCGGATGGCGAAGCGATTCAGTCGACGCCTTCGGGACGCGCGGTGCTCGCGCATTCACGCCTGTCTGTTTTCGACCCCAGCGATCGGGGCCGACAACCGATGTGCATCGCGGACGGCCGATACACAATTACCTACAACGGCGCGATCTACAACTTCCGCGATCTGCGGCGTGGCCTGGAAAGCGACGGCATCCGATTCGTGAGCGATACCGACACCGAGGTCATCCTGCGGCTCTACGAACGCGACGGCGAGCGCTGTGTCCACCGATTGCGGGGGATGTTCGCCTTCGCGATCTGGGACGAGCACGAGCGGACCGGGTTTCTCGCTCGCGACGTCTTCGGCATCAAGCCGCTCTATTACGCTACGCCGGCGGGCCGCCTGTTGTTCGCGTCGGAAGTGCGAGCCATGGTGGCGTCCGGCTTGATCGCGACCGATCTGGACGCGGTGGCGCTCGAAGGCTATTTCCACCGAGGGTCGGTCGCCGAACCGGCGACGCTGTTGCGCAGCGTACGGATGCTGCCGGCCGGCGGCGCCGGCTTTTGGAAAAACGGACAGCTCACCATCAAAAAAGCGCTGACGCCACCGTGGGATGTCGCATCCGCGTCGGACGGCGATTCGGTTGCTGCGGCCCGGGATGCGCTGCTGGACTCGGTAGCACGACACTGCGCATCGGATGTGCCGGTGGCCGTGTTCTTGAGCGGCGGTATTGATTCAGCGGCAATTGTCGCCCTGGCCGCACAGGCGCGCGTGCCTGATCTGCGCGCCTTCTCCCTGGCCTTGCCGGGGAGCGCGAGGGACGAAGGCAAGACGGCGGCGCGCACCGCCCGCGCATTTGGGGTGCAACATGACATCCTCGACGTCGACGCCTCGGTGGCACGGGCGTCGCTGGCCGATTACCTGCGCGCCCTGGATCAGCCGACGATTGACGGCTTGAACACCTTCATGACGGCTCGATTCGCGCGCGATCGCGGCGTGCGTGTCGTCCTGACCGGTCTCGGCGCCGACGAATGGTTTGGCGGCTACCCGTCGTTCTGGCGAGTGCCGTCGTTGAACCGGCTGCATCGCGCCGCCGCCGCGATGCCGTTTGGCGCCAGCGCCGGTGTCGACGTGGCGCGACGAAGCGCATCGCCACGAGCCCGGCGCGTGGCGGATCTGTTCGAACAACCGCCCTCCCTCGAGGCCGCCTACCGGACGTTTCGCGGCGTGTTCACACGCGCCGAGGGCCGGCGGCTGGTGCGCCATTTCGCCGAGCCGCACCCGGGCGATGAGCCGGAGTTGACTGCAGTGACGGCTGCGACGCCCGCGGAAACGATCAGCGTGCTCGAGCTGACCAATTACGTCCGCAACCAGCTGCTGCGCGACGGTGATGTCATGGCGATGGCCTCGGGGGTCGAGCTGCGGACGCCGTTTCTCGATCGTGATCTTGGCGCCGTGCTGTGGTCGATCCCTGCCCGCACCCGCATTCAACGCGGCAAGCGACTGTTGAGACAGGCGGTTCCCGAGCTGCCGTTCTGGACGTGGTCAGGAAAAAAGCAATGCTTCCAGCTTCCGTTCGACGAGTGGATGCAGGACGAATGGCGCGACGTGTTCGGCTCGGTTCGGCCCTGCACCGCGGTGCCGATGCAGAATTGGTATCGGACCTGGTGCGTCGCAGCGCTCCGCAGCGCGCTCGACAACCTCCACGAGGCCGCAGGTGAAGCAGCAGTTCGTTGATCCCGGCCGGGCACCGGTCATCGGCGTATCGCTCGCGCTGGTCGGCACCTACGCCGCCGCATTCGTGTTTTTTCCAGAGAACCCCGCACCGGCGGGCGCGTTGTTCGTTCCTGCCGTGATTTTGACCGCCTGCATCCTGGCGGTGCCGGCCGTTCGGACGTTGACTGGCTCGCCTGAAGCCACCCATGCCGAGAATTTCGTCGCGTTCGGCTACGTCTTCTGGCTGCTGCTGGACCTGTTGCAAGGTGTCTACGATCTCGGAGAGGCGAGCAATCGTGGTCTGCAGCTGGCCCTCGCCAGCATCGGCGTGTCCGCCGCGGCGATGTGGGTCGGCATGATGGCGCGGCCGTGGCGGATTCCGCAGTGGATGGTCGAGGGCATCAACCGGCCGCTGCACACCGACACGCTGACGAAGGCCGTGGCCGTGTGCCTGGTGCTGGGGATGTTCAACTACATGTACTCGGTGAATTTCGACATTCCCGAGATGTTTTCGTACCTCGGTGAATCGAGATGGGCGGTGCCATGGGGCCGGGGGCAGTTGGGGGGGTGGGAGTCGTTCCGCGACCAGGCGCCGTACTTCGGGTACGTCCTGCCGAGCCTCACGGCTCTCCTGATCGCGCGGCTCGGAATCCTGCATCCGCGCAGCGTGTTCGCGATTGCCTGCTCGCTCGTGATGCTGGCGTTTCTTGCACAAAGCGGCGGCCGGCGGTTGATCGGCGTCACGGTCGGCGCGGCGTTGATGGTCTGGGTGCAGACCAACCCCACGCGCCAGGTCAAGAACATGGTGGTCGTCGGCGTTGGCCTGCTGGCACTCGCCTGGACGGCGCAGTTCATGTTGAGCATTCGCTCGTTTGGCTACCAGGCCTCGCTCGAGGGTCGCGGCGAGCAGCTCGATTACTTCCATATCGACGACAACTTTCTGCGGCTGGCGCAAATCATCGACATCGTGCCGGCCCGGCGAGACCATGTCGGCAGCCAGCAGATCGTCTTTACGCTGGTGCGGCCGGTACCGCGGGTGTTGTGGCCGGGCAAGCCGGTGTCGCCGGGCTTTGATTTGCCGGCCGAGGTCGGCATGAAAGGCCTCAGCCTGTCCTCGTCCATCATCGGCGAGTGGTACCTGGCGTACGGCTGGTTCGCAGTGATCTTCGGCGGATGGTTCCATGGCCGGCTTGCGGCGGCGGCGAATTCGCTGCGCGAGGTCGGCAACCGGGTGGGCAACCCGATCGTCTATTCGCTGGCCGTCATGGTGCTGCTGGCTGGTATGCGTTCGATGCAGGAGCTCGTCCTGATGAGTTACGCGCTGGTCGCATGGTGGGCGGTGAATCGATTCCTCCTGAAACCAAGCCCGCATTCCGCGTGAAACTCCTGCATGTCGTCGCGTCGTACCTGCCTGCGAGCCGCTATGGCGGAACCATTCACTCAGTCCACGGGTTGTGTCGCGCGTTGGCCGCCCGCGGCCACGACGTCCATGTGTTCACGACCAGCGTCGACGGCGACCGCGACTCCGACGTCGATCACGATCGTCCTGTCGACGTCGACGGGGTGTCCGTCCGTTACTTTCGTTCGCGCTACGCGCGGCGGTTGTATTGGTCCCCGGCGTTAGGCCGCGCGCTCCGCGCCAGCATCGGTGATTTTGATGTCGTACATACGCACGCCATCTATCTGTGGCCGCTGTGGACGGCGGCGCGTCATGCCGCCGGCGCGAACGTGCCCTATGTCGTATCGCCGCGCGGGATGCTCGAAAAAGCGTTGATCGAAAGCCGCAGCCCGCTGCAAAAGGCGCTGCTCATCGGCATGGTGGAGCGCCGCGTGCTGGAGAACGCGGCGGCCATTCACGTCACGAGCCGTCGCGAGGCCGAAGAGGCGGCGGCGTTCGGGTTCAATCTGCCGACGCTCGTCGGGATTCCGAACGGTGTCACGACTGACGAGGACCGGCCAGGCACGCCGTCGGCCGCCGTTGGCGAGCGCGTCGCCGCGGGCGGGTACGCATTGTTTCTGGGCCGCATCAACTGGAAAAAAGGTCTTGATCGCCTGAGTGCGGCGCTCGCACTGGTCGCGGATTTGCGTCTGATCATCGCCGGACCGGACGAACACGGTTTTCGCGAGACCGTCCAGCGTTGGTTGCGCGATCACGGTGTTGAGGACCGCACGACGTTCGTCGGCGCCGTGTGCGGAGCGGACAAAGCCGCGCTGCTGTCGAATGCCGAGATGCTGGTCCTGCCGTCCTAC
>DASPNQ010000062.1:0-2069 GCA_035626435.1 Vicinamibacterales bacterium | reverse complement strand
AAGAAGCGCGATCTGCAATCCGAGCTGGACGTGGTTCCCGGGATCGGTCTGCGGCGACGCAAAACGCTGCTGACGGCGTTCGGCAGTTTGTCGGGGGTGCGCCGCGCGACCCGTGAGGAGTTGGCGCGCGTCGTCGGCGTGAAAGTCGCGGACGCTGTGATTGCGCACTTCGCGGCGAATCCGTAGCCGGCGCGGGCGCCGAGCCACGCCGCTTGAACTGTGGCATTATCTGGCTGTGGATGCGGAGGATGTGCGTCGTTTCATGCAGCGCGACTGGCATCGCGTTGATGCCGCGAAGGCCAGCTATTGGCGCGCCCTCAAACACACGCGGCCCGCTGCGGACCTGTTCGCCGCCGCCGACGCGCTCCGGCAACACGCACTGACTGTCCATCCGAGCGCCGGCGACTGGCGCTCGCGCGAAGACGACATCGCCGTTCATGTCCGCGTTGCCGAGGCTCTGCGTGCCGTCGCCCGTCGGCCTCGCTGAGATCTTCGCCGACCTCGCATCCGCGTTCGACCGTGCGGGTATTCGCTGGTACGTGTTCGGGGCATACGCTGCACTGATTTGGGGACGTCCTCGATTCACCGCCGATCTCGATGTGACGATCTCGCTCGGCGGCGTCACCATCGACCGAGTGGTCGGCGAACTGCAGAAGAGCGGATTTGCCCGCCGCGCCGAATGCACGGATGAATTCATCGCGGCCACCCGCGTCATCGCCGTCGCGCATGCGCGGTCGCAGTTGCCCGTGGATGTGGTCCTCGGCGGGCCCGGACTCGAGCAGGACTTCCTCGAACGCGCTGTTATCGTCGAGGTCGCCGGCACCAAGGTGCCCTTCATCAGCGCCGAGGATCTGGTTGTGACGAAATTGCTCGCCGGCCGCGAGAAGGACCTGGAAGACATTCGCGGCGTGCTGGCCGAGCGTACTGACATTCTGAATATCAGCGGCATTCGTGGACTCCTGCGACAAGTCGAGGACGCTCTCGGGCGGTCCGATCTGGTTCGCGCTTTCGACAACGAGTATCGACGATGGCAGTCGAATTAACGCGCGAGGAGCGCGAGCGGCTGGGCCGCGCCGCGCTCGAATGGGTGCTCGACTACTTCGAATGGCAATCGCAGCTTCCGGTTTATCCGACTGTCGGCCCCGATGATCTTGCTGCACGCTTCGCCCAGCCGTTGCCGAGCGAGCCACAGGATCTCAGAACTGCGCTCGCCGACTTCCAATCCGTCGCCGACGCCAGCCGGCATAACGGTCATCCCCGGATGTTTGGGTACGTGCAGTCCGCCGGGAGCTTCGCCGGTGTCGCGGGTGATCTCCTGGCCTCGGCCCTCAATCAGAATGTTACGTCGTGGCGGTCGGCGCCTGCCGCCACCACCGTCGAGCATCAGGTCATCGACTGGCTGAAGACGATGGTTGGCTACGATCCGGCCGGCGCGGGCGTCCTGTTGAGTGGGGGATCGTTTGCCAACTTCGCGGCGCTGGCCGCGGCGCTCCGGGCCAGCACCGATATCGATATCAATCGACACGGGGTGGCGGCGCTACCGGGACGGCCGCGCATCTACACCTCGCCGATGACGCACATGTCGATCGCGAAAGCGGCGTCGATGCTCGGCATCGGCAAGGACGCGATCGTCGTGATTCCGGTTGACGGCGAGCTGCGCATGTCGGCGCCGGCGCTGGCGATGCAGGTGGAGCAGGATCGCGCCGCGCGCCATCACCCGATCTGCGCCGTGGCCACCGCGGGAGACGTCAATACTGGCGCGATCGACCCGCTCGAGGCCATCGCCGATGTCTGCGCTGCGTCGAAGCTATGGCTGCACGTCGACGGCTCGTACGGCGCACTCGCGGCGCGATCGCGATATGTCAACGCCGCGATGTCCGGCCTGTCACGCGCCGATTCGTTGTCGCTCGATCCCCACAAGTGGTTGTTCGCGCCGCTCGACGTCGGCTGCCTGCTGGTCCGCAACGCGGCGACGCTGCGGCGCGCGTTCTCGGAGGGCGCCAATTACATCGACGTCGTCGCCGACAGCCAGATGTCCGACTACGCGTACTGGGATCACAGTCCCGAGC
>DASPNQ010000061.1:0-4894 GCA_035626435.1 Vicinamibacterales bacterium | reverse complement strand
TCGAGATCGCGGTCCTGGTCGCGCCCGGTCGCACCGACCGTCGAGGGCGCACCAATCCACTGGGGCGCCTGCGTCATCATCGTCATGGCCGTCGCCCACGGCAGAGCGCACACGACGAGAAACTTCGCGATCCTCATGAGTGTTTCCACTCCCTTCGCACGGCGGAATTGACGAGTAGCGAGCGGCACGGTGGACGCATTTAAACGTCCAAACACTACACTAGAGTGCGATGAAAATCAAGAATGCCCATTTTTTAGACACTTTCGGCCGCGATCCGCCGATTTCGCACAAGCCTGCTGACCGCTTCGAGCAACTCGTCGACCGCGGCGGATTTGGTGACCAGGGCGTCGGGGCGGGGCTCGCAATTCGCGTACTCCGGAGCATCGAGGTCGCCGGACGTGATCATGATGATCGGAATTTGAGCGGTTTCCGGATGCGTCTTTAGCTGCCGGATCAGCTCGAAACCATCCATGTTCGGCATCAGGCTGTCGGTGACAATCAGATTCGGCTGGTCGCGCCGCGCCTTTTCAAGGCCGTGCTCGCCGGTACTGGCCGTTTCGACTTCGTAATTTGCGCCTCGGAGGACAACTTGCAGGAACGACAGGGCCACGGCACTGTCGTCAACGATCAAGACCCGTACAGGTGTGGGCATTGGTTCCGCCTTCAATTGTGAGCGAGTGGCGAAGTATACAGTACGCCGATGACGTCGCTGAACGAAGCCGAGTTGCTCAACCGCGTGCTGGAACTGCGACGGCCGTGGCTCGATGACGTCATGATCCTCGCCAGCGCGCTCGGTGCCGGCGGCTTCATCTGGATCGTGTTCGGATCGATTGCCGGCATTTTCCCGCGCCACACCGCGGCGATGTGGCGGTTGTGGCTGTCGATCGGCCTGTCGTTCGTGATCGTCGATACGGCGCTCAAGCCGCTCGCCAATCGCGTGCGCCCCTACGATGCGTTGCCCGAGATCACCTTGATCGACGCCCGGCCGACAACGTCGGCGATGCCGTCCGGTCACGCCGCGATGGCGGTCGCCGGAGCGCTCGCGTGCACGCGGATGATTCCGGCGGCCGGGTGGCTCTTGTGGCCGCTCGCTCTCCTGATCGCCGTATCCCGAATTTACCTGGGCGTGCATTGGCCGTCGGACGTGCTCGCAGGCTGCGCGGTGGGCTTCGCCGTGGCGTGGTTCGTGCTGGGAGGGCGGCCGATTGTCCGCCGCCGCATCGTTGACGTGCGCGACGTGGCGATGTAGCTGATCTCGGTCAGCGCAGCCGTTGCGCGGCGAAAAACCTCCGCGATATACTCGGAGGTCTCTCCTACCGGCCAGGTAGCTCAGTTGGTAGAGCATGCGACTGAAAATCGCAGTGTCGGCGGTTCGATTCCGTCCCTGGCCACCAACCTTCGCTCAGATGTCAGGCGAAGGTTGCCCACCGAAGCGCGACGCGCGAAGGTGGGCTGTCACTCCCAAGGCACCGAGCTACGGTTGGCAAGCCAACCTTCTCAGATGTCTGGCGAAGGTTGCCCACCGTAGCGCGACGCGCGAAGGTGGGCTGTCGCTCCCAAGGCACGAGCTGCGGCTGGCAAGCCCTCTTCATCAGACGTCACGCGCTCGTTGCCCATCGTCGCGCAACCCGCGAAGGTGCGCTATCACTCGCAGCCACTGAGCTAGGGGTGACCAGCCGCAATTCCGCTCACTAAAGGCTGCCTGTTGGCGGACAACGACCGCCGCTCCGCGACGAAACGTGCGCAATTACGTTCGTTTTGTCGGCGCAACTGTTGCAGTAAGCATCATCGCCCACAAGCGGTCTTAACGAGTTTGCGTCCATGCGTCGTCGTGAGAGCAACAGAAATTCAGGTGAGGATATTGATGATCAAAATCGGTGCACTAACAATCGGCTGCCTTTTGGCGCTCGCATCAGCAGCACAGGCAGCGACCCTTGTATCGTTCGAAGGCAATTCAACTGACGGCTTGGCGACGGGAACAGCGAGCCTTTCCCTCAGCGGCAACACCCTGACCGGCAGCCTGACCAACACATCGCCCTATGACGCCCGTATCATGAGCTTCGGCTTCGATATCGCCGCCGGGAACGCCAACGGTTTCACAGGCTCGGCGAACATGGGCTTTACGTTCAGCGACGACGACTTTGGGAACGTTGCGCAATTCAACACCGCTGTCATCGATTTCGGCGCGTCGGTGAATTGCACCGGCACCACCACCGACAACAATTGCAGTTTCAACGGTAGGGGCAGCCCGAACAATGGCCTGGCGCCCACCTACACCGTTAACTTTACGGCGACTGGGCCGTTCGGCTCCCTGACGGAAGAGGAGATTGCCGCGGCACTGTTCGTGCGGTTCCAGCGCGTCGGAGAATTCGGGCAAGACAGTGACGTCGCGGTCACGGATACGGCACCGGTCCCGGAGCCGGCCTCGATGATGCTGCTCGGCACCGGCCTGCTCTACGTCGTCCGACGTCGGATGCGCCCTCATACGGCGTAAGACGCTTTCCGCAGACAACTCCTGGGCCGCCGTTGAGCGGCGGCCCAGGGTTGTTGGCGTCGTATGTCCGCACCACGACGCTCGACGCCGCCACGTTACTTGAAGCGCTCCTGATCGACGCAACGCGCCTGCGGCGAGATCTGCCAAGCCCCTGTTCAGTCCCGCTGTTCAAGCACGCATCGCGGCTTTTCGCTATCCGGATTTCGATCACCTGGTCTGGTGGCCTGCCGGCCGACCCAACTCGGCGCGTGATTAGATCTCTGGGGAACGTCAGCGCGCCGATCAACAGTCGAGTTCCATGAAACAGGGCGCAAGGTGGCGGTGAATTCCTCCAACTTCTGACCGCGGTGGCCTGTGCAAAAGGCGTACATCGCGGTACCACTCTTGCTGTAGCACCGGATGCATTGCAAAAACTGTCCTCTCAAGAACGATCCGGTGGCATGTGTGTCCTGGCGTGCGAGCGTTGCGGGGAACTTGTCCCGGCACCCGGCGGTACAACCGTTGAGGAACGGCGAACGGCGGAACGGGCGCTGCGCTGCACGGTATGCAATCACGGATGGTTCGTGCCCGCTCCGAACCGCGTGGTGGTGCGGCGCAAACCCGACCGGCGTTCAGGCGATGCGGCGGCCGACCTGCATCGCCGCGTGACCGACGACTCGCCGTGACGGCACCATCTTCAATGACGTGATGTAGTCAGGACGTGGCTAGATCGTAGTGACGCACAGGGTCTTGCCGAGCCATCGCTCCACTCTCGCGCGCTGCCACCGGTCGGCGTCTTTGATCACTTCGACGTCGACAACGTCGCCGGCGGTGACGCGGCCGGCGGCGACTCACACGCGGCGCATTTCGGCGACGTAGTCGGTGTCGAACTTGACGCGAATCAGACGGTCGTTCATGAGCCGCACCCGCGATGCCTCGTCGGAGGTGTCACCGGCGGGTGAGGACTCAGAAAAGGATTAAACTTTTTTCCGCTCGTACTTGCCGAGGTGTATCCGGGTCAGGCCGGTGCAATTTTCGTGACGCTTTTGCTCATCGGCCGCGTTTCTGGATGTTCGCCACGCGTTCGGGCCGCTTTTTCAACGCCGTTCGAACCGCGGCTCGCAGGTCGTCGACGGCAATCGCCTCCACGATCCGTTGCCAGATGATTCGCCGCGACTTCGTCTGAACGCCCCTGGCCGCACCGGCGCTTTTCAACAACGTGAGGGCTTCATCGCGCCACAGCAGCTTGGCGATGGATAACGCGTCTGGAGATGGGTTGAGCTGGCCGGCGCGCACCAGCCGCAGACCGAGCCGGTCACCTTGGTCGAACACCGCAAGCGCGCCCCACCAGGACGGTGCCTGCGCGGCAGCCAGCGCGCGTTCGGGTGCCACCAGCCACGCCTGATCGACGACTCGCGAGTAGATCCGGCGTTGCTTCGGCCAGCGTTTGAGCGTGTCGGACGGGCTCTTGATCTCGAAGCCTGACAGCTCGCCGTTCACCGCGGCGACGTCGACGCGAACATCGCCCTGGCACAACCCGAGCTCCTCGATGATCACCGTTGGGGTGCCGTGGTGCACCTCGTGCAGATACTGCCGGAGGAGCGAGCGGACCTCGAGGTCGCGCGCCCGGCTGGCGCTCGGTTTACGGGCGATGAAGATCGATCCCGGCACCATTGCCGTGTTGTCGGCCGTTGCTCAGTCGAGCATTACCCAGCCAACGGCCGGCAACAGCAGGCCTACTTGCACGACCGCAAGCGCAAGAACGGCGTCGCCGAGCCGCGGCCGTGACGCGCAGATCGATGCTGCGGCGATTTGCAGCAGGACGCCAAGGAAAATCCACAGCCGTACCGTCTCGCCACGATTGATCCCCAAGACCGCCAGCATGACGAACACGAAGGCCAGCGTCGCGATGAGCCATGCGACCCCGTCGAATCCAGAGCGGCGACGCGGCAGCAGCGCTAACCCGATCAGAAACAACGCCGCCTGCCCGACGCCGGCGTGAAGCAGGGCGTCCTTGACGTTATGAAAAGCCCATAGTCCGTACGGCCGCTCATTCGCCGCATTGAACCGACGCGCATCTTCCCACGCCGTCAGAAAAGCGGCCACGGTGTCGAAGCCGACCAGCAGCCGCATCGCTAGGTGGATTGCAGTCACGATCAGCACCGGGTACACAAGCGCGCGCACAGCGTCCGTCGTGGCGATGTGTCTGGCCCGGACCCGCCGAACCACCTGTGCCAGCGCAATCGGCGCGGCGATCAGCGGCAGCGGCTCGAAGAGAATCAACCAGTAGCTTGCGGCGCCGGCCGCGGCGAGGAGCCACGTGCGCCGCGTCCGCAAATAGACCTCGAGGAGGCACAGCGGCACCAGCAGGAACACCGGCGTCATCACGTTCATCACCGGCATGAAATAGCTCCGCGCCGG
>DASPNQ010000060.1:0-14391 GCA_035626435.1 Vicinamibacterales bacterium | reverse complement strand
GATCTGTCGATCGATCCGAAGAATCCGAACGTGATCTTCGCGGCACTCTGGGAAGCGAACCGCACGCCGTGGAGCATGTCGAGCGGCGGCCCCGGCAGCGGCCTGTTCAAGTCGACCGATGGCGGCGACAGCTGGTCGGAGATCACCAAGAACCAGGGACTGCCGACCGGCCTCTGGGGCAAGGTCGGCGTGTCGGTTTCGGGCGCCGACGGCAACCGCGTCTACGCGATCATCGAAAACGAGGCTGCCGGCGGGTTGTATGTGTCGGACGATGCCGGCGCGTCGTGGAAGATGATCAACGACAACCGCAACATGCGCCAGCGCGCGTTTTATTACACGCGCGTCTACGCCGATCCGGTCGAGAAAGACACCGTCTACGTGCTGAACGTGCAGTTCTTCAAGTCGACCGACGGCGGCAAGACCACGACGACGATCCGCGTCCCGCACAGCGACAATCACGACTTGTGGATTTCGTCGACCGACAACAAGCGGATGGTGCAGGCAAACGACGGCGGCGCGAACGTCACGGTCAACGGCGCGCAGACCTGGACTGAGCAGGATCTGCCGACCGGGCAGTTCTACAACGTCTTCACGACCAAGCACGTCCCGTATCACATTTGCGGCGCGCAGCAGGACAACAGCACGGCGTGTGTCGGCAGCCAGGCCAATCCCGGAGCCGGTGAAGGCAGCCTGCCGCCCATCTTCTACGCGGTCGGCGGTGGCGAGAGCGGCTACATCGCTCCCGATCCGAAGGACCTCAACGTCTTTTTCGCGGGCAGCTACGGCGGTTACCTGAGCCGCCTCGATCGCGAAACCGGCCAGCAGCGCGCCATCAACATCTATCCGAACAACCCGATGGGGTATTCCTCGATCGACATCAAGGAACGCTTCCAGTGGACTTACCCGATCGTGTTCTCCCCGGTCGATCCGAAGGTGCTGTACGCCACCTCGCAGCACGTGTGGCGGACGACCAACGACGGTCAGAGTTGGGAGCGCATCAGCCCGAATCTCGCGCGCTCGGATCCAAAGACCATGCAGGCGTCTGGAGGGCCGATCACCAAAGATCAAACCGGCGTCGAAACCTACGCCGTGGTGTTCACGCTCGCCCCCTCGAAGCAGGACATCAACACGATCTGGGCGGGCTCGGACGATGGCTGGGTGCATATTACGCGGGACGGCGGGAAGAACTGGGAGCGCTTTACGCCGCCGGATCTGCCGGAGTTCTCGCGCATCAGCCTGATCGAAGCGTCTCCGCACCAGAACGGCGTCGCCTACCTGGCGGCGAATCGCTATCAGATGGGCGACCGCAAACCGTACATCTACAAGACCGCTGACTTCGGCAAGACGTGGCAGAAGATCGTGACGGGCATTCCGGACACCGATTTCCCACGGGTCATTCGTGAGGACATCAAGCGCCGTGGCCTGCTGTATGTCGGCACCGAACACGGCGTGTTCGTCTCGTTCAACGACGGCGCGTCGTGGCAGTCGTTGCGTCTCGATCTGCCGGTGACGCCGGTGCACGGCATCATTTCGGAGGAGCGCGACCTGGTGATCGGCACCCACGGCCGCGGCTTCTACGTGCTCGACAACATCGGCGTGCTGCGCCAGGCGACGCCCGAGCTGACCAACAACGCGCTGTTCGTGTTCGAGCCGCTCAACCCGATGCGCGGACGCGACCGCAACGTCACGTTCGACTACTTCCTGAACAAGGAAGCGTCGGAAGTGAAAATCGAGTTCCTGGATGCCAGCGGCAACGTGCTGCGGACGTTCACCGGCACGCCGAAAGCGGCGGCGCCGGCGCCCGCTGAAGATTCCTTCTTCGGTGCTCCTCCGGTGCGGGTCAACACGGCGCGCGGCATCAACCGATTCACCTGGGACATGCGCTACGAGGGGTCGGTGGTGTTCCCGGGCATGATCATGTGGGCGGCACAGCCGCAGCGCGGGCCGGCGGCGCCGACCGGCAAATACAGCGTGCGCATCACCGCCAACGGCGAAACCAAGACCCGCGACTTCAACATCGTGCTCGATCCGCGGCTGGCCGCGGACGGCATCACCGAGGCCGACCTCCACGAACAGTTCAAGCTGTCACTGCGCGTGCGCGACAAGGTCTCGGAAGCCAACCAGGCGGTGATCGATATTCGGGCAGTGCGTCAGCAGATCAACGATCGCTTGCAGAAGGTGTCGGCGCGCCGCAAGAGTGAAATTCAGAAGCTGGCGGATGCGGTGCTGGTGCCGCTGACCGCGGTCGAAGAGGAGGCGTACCAGGTACGCAACCGCAGCGGGCAGGATCCGCTCAATTACCCGATCAAGTTGAACAACAAGATCGCGGCGCTGGCCGGCGTCATCGAAAGCGCCGACAACAAGCCCACTGATCAAAGCGTCGAAGTCTTCAACGAGCTGTCGGCCGAACTCGACAAGCAGATTCAGAAGATGAACGACACGCTGAAAAAGCAGCTGCCGCTGCTCAACGCGGCGCTGAAGCGCGAGAAACTCGACGCCGTCGATCCGAAGGCCAAGCCCGCGGACGCGCCGGCGAAGCCGCGATAGCGGATCGCCCCCGGATGCGGCGAGGCATTCGGGGACGGCACGCTAGACGGCAGCAACGGGGCACGCCGGCCAGGCATACTAAAATGTCCGGATGCGCATCGCTCGACGATTCCTGGTGAGCGGCCGTGTGCAGGGTGTGGGTTTTCGATATTTCGCGCAGGATGCCGCGCGGCTCGAAGGCCTGCATGGGTATGCGGCCAATCTGGACGACGGGCGTGTCGAAGTAATCGCAGAAGGCGAGGCCGAGTCGCTGGAACGGTTCGAGCGGGCCTTGCGACGCGGTCCATCGAGCGCGCGCGTTGAACAGGTCCTGATCGACGAGGTGACGCCGACGTCACACGCGGGCGGGTTTTTCATTCGTTAGGCTGGCTGAAGGCGGCACCGTTCATGGATCACTTGAAGAAGAAGATTCGCGAGATTCCTGATTTTCCGAAGCCGGGCATCCTGTTCTACGACATCACGACCCTGCTCTGCGACAGCCAGGGCTTCCGCGACACCGTCGACGCGCTGGCCGCGCCGTTCATGGGAGAAGACATCGACCAGGTGATCGGCATCGAGAGCCGCGGCTTCATCCTGGGCGCGGCGGTGGCCAACCTGCTCGGATGCGGGTTCGTGCCGGTACGCAAGCCCGGCAAATTACCCGGCGCCACGCATAAAGAAGCGTATAGCCTCGAATACGGCGAGAACGCCCTCGAGATCCACCAGGATGCGTGCGCGACCGAGAAGCGGATCCTGGTCGTCGATGACGTCCTCGCGACGGGCGGCACGGCCAAGGCAACCCTCGACCTCGCGCGGAAGGCAGGCGGCAACGTCATCGGCATCGCGTTTCTGATCGAGCTCGACTTCCTCAATGGCCGCGCGAAGCTGCCGGGAGAAAACGTTTATTCGGTGTTGCACTACTGAAAGCTGATCGCTGACAGCTGATCGCTGATAGCTGATCGCGCGTGTAGCTCAGTGGATAGAGCACCCGCCTCCTAAGCGGGGGGTCGCAGGTTCAACTCCTGCCACGCGCACCAACTCTTGCTCGCAGCAAAGGCGATGTATTCACACCCGACGCAAACGACGCGTGCCGAGCGGACCGCGACGCTGGACAGAAGGTAAGATAGGGACGCAATGAAAACGACCGAGCGCCATCATTTGAAAGACAACGAGCTGGCCATCGCGCTGGGCCAGGCGCAGACCTGGGCCGCCGGCAACTCGCGCACCCTGCTCACCACCGTTGGCGTGATCGTGCTGGTCGGCGCCGCCGTGCTCGGCTACCTGATGTGGCGCGGCAGCGTCGACAACCGCGCGCGCACCATGCTCGCCGAAGCCATGGTCGTCGAAGAGGCGCGGGTGATGCCGCCGGCGCCGCCGAGCGGCACGACCAACGATCCCAACGCCCTTGGCGGGCAGTTGCCAGGCACCTATCCCACGGAACGGGCCAAGCTGGAAGCCGCGCTGCCGAAGTTTCTCGCCGTGGCCGACGCGTACCCCACGCACGACGCGGGACTGACGGCGCGGTACCACGTGGCGAAGACGCTGGTCGCGCTCGGGCGCTTCGACGAGGCGATTACTCACTACGACCAGGTGGCGGCGCGCGGCTCGGGGTTGCTGGCCAAGAGCGCGCGGCTCGGCAAAGCCGAAGCGCAGCTGCGCGCCTCGCAGTTCGATCCGGCGATTGCCACGTTCAAGCAGATCGTCGATTCGAAAGACGCGCAACTGCCTCAGGAAGCGATGCTGATGGAGCTGGCTCGCGCGTACAGGCTCGCCGGCAAGACCGATGACGCACGCACAACGCTGAACCAGGTCGTCGAGCAACACGCCGACACGCCCTACGCCGCTGAAGCGCGCGCCGAGCTCGAGAAGCTGAAAGGGTAGACCGGCACCGCGCGCCGTTGGCGCGCCGCTTGCTGCGCACGCCGCTGATGCGTCACTCACCAGCGGTTTTTCTTGTGGCGGCGGGGATCATCGCCGCATCGGTGTCGTCGGCTGCTCAGACACCACCCACGTCGTACCCGGCGGTGGCGACCCGGCAGCCACTCCCTGAACCGACATTACCGCCGCTGCCGCCGGCCGGCGGGACCTTCATTGAGCCGACCTTCCGTACGGCCGTGCTTCGCGTCACGGACGCGTCGACGCGGCCCGGCGAGACCGGCCGCTCCTACACGACACCGTCAGCCGCGCATCAACTGGCGTGGAATGCGACCTCGGACCGCTTTTACATCCGCAGCGTGGACGGCACCTTCATCCCGTACACCTTCGACGCGACGCTGATGCACGCCAGTCGCATCCGGCCCGCGAGCGGTGGCAACGGCGGCCTCACGATCGCCTCGCAGGTCGAGCCGCAGTTCAGTTTCACCTCGCGCGATACGTTGTTCGTGTCGCGCCAGGACGCCGCCAACGACTGGCCGGTCATCCAGCGTTTTGATTTCGCGACGCTGACCTACACGGATATCGTCAACCTCGGCACGCTGTCCCCGGTGGGGACGGGAACCTACGCGGGCGCGCTATCCTCCAGTGCCGGGTCGCCGGAACGCCTCAGCGTGATCTTCGGCGGCCAGCAGGACACCCATTACAAACTCGCCGTATTCGACAGCACCGGCGCACGCGCGGTGGTGCTGAATTCCGCCGACTCGTGGATCGAGCGCAGCGGCGTTCGACGCGCCACCAACGTTCCGCTCGGCTTCAACCTGCACCACGCCTGGATCGACAAGTCCGGGCGCTATGTCGTGCTCTATCCCGTCGCCGCGCGCCCGGTACCCTTCGTGATCTGGGACACCGACACCGACGTGCTGACGCCGGTCAGCTGGCTCGCGGATGGTCATGATGCGCTCGGTTTCGCACAACAGGTCAACCAGTCATGCTGCACGACGACGTCGTACGACGCCGCGCAGTGGCAGCATCGCCGCCTGGCGACGCCAACGTCGACCACGGATCTGATTGTGCCGGTGCTGACGCCGCAGCAGGTCTATCTGGCCGACCATACGTCCTGGAACAACGCCCACCGCACCCGGCAAGTGCCGGTGCTGTCGTCGACCTATCGCTATTACAACGGCGGCTTGAACACCACGCCGTGGCGGGCCTGGGACGATGAGCTGATTGCGGTGCAGACCAGCGGCGGCAGCACGGTCTGGCGCTTCGCTCACCATCGATCCGATGTCGAATACGACGGCAACCCCTCTGCAACCTACTTCTGGTACCTGCCGCGCGCGGTGATCTCGCCGAATGGCAGGTGGGCCCTGTTCACGTCCAATTGGGAGAAATCCTTGGGCCTCGCCACTGGCGCGGAACCGGGCGGCGCCTACCGCACCGATGTGTTCGTGGTGTCGCTGAGCCTCACGGCGCGCCAGGCGCTGTCGATTGTTTCGTCACCTCTCGCAGGAAAGTGAATTCCGCGGAGGGCGACAGCCTGACGCCGGCGATGCCGGTACGTGACACGGCGACGTTGGTCTTGTACCACAGGCTGATGTACGGCGCGTCTTCGGCGATCAGCCGTTGCGCCTCGGCGTAGAGACGCCGCCGCTCGGCGTCGCTGGCCGCGATCATCGCCGCATCGATCAGCCGATCGACCTCGGGGTTCTCGTAATAGCCGCGATTGAACCCGGTGGGCGGCATCTGCTTCGAATGAAAGACGCGGCGCAGCATGTCCGGGTCGGACACGCCGACCCATTGCAGCGTGAACAGCTGGAAGTTGCCCTTCAACACGTCGGTATACAACGTCGCAAATTCGTAGGAGCGGACGTCGAGGTCGATGCCGACGGCTTTGAGGTCCTGTTGGATGACGGCCGCCTGGAGCCGGATGAACTCGTTGGTCGAGACTTTCAAGGACAACCGCAACCGCGGCGCCGGGCCGTCGCCGTCAGGATCCGGATACCCGGCCTCGTCCAGAAGGGCGCGTGCTGTGTCAGGGTGATACGTGAATTGAAACACGCCTTCGTCGAACGCCCACGAGGCGGGCGGCAGAATACCGATGGCCGGCCGCGCCAGGCCGCGGCGAAGGTAGTCGACAATGGCTTGCCGGTTGATCGCGTAGCCGAGCGCGTGACGCACGCGTTTGTCCTTGAGGACCGCATCGCGCATGTTGATGCCGATGTACGCGTAGTCGGTCCCTGGTGACTCGGCGATGGTGACCGACTTTTCCTCCGCGAGCTGATGAATCACGTCCGGCGACAGATCGTTGACGACCATGTCGACGGTGCCCTTGCGCAGTTCGAGCGCGCGCATGATCTCGTCGGGCACCACCTTCAGCACGACGCCATCGTTTGCCGGCCTGCCGCGAAAATACTCGGCAAAGGCCGCGAGCTCGACGCGGTCATCGACCGCGGCACTCACGAATCGATACGGCCCTGTGCCGATTGGCCGATCGCGCAGCTCGGGTCCCGCGCCGTTCGGCACCACCGGCATCACCAGCTGAATCGGGAACGAGCCGAACGGTTCTTTCAGCGTGAAGCGCACGGTCAACGGATCGACCGCCTCGACGCGGTCCAGCGTGCGATACGCGCCCTTGCGCGCCGACACGAAGTTCGGATCGATGAAGCTGTTGAACGTGAACACCACGTCAGCCGAGGTCAGCTCGTGACCGTCATGAAATTTCACGCCGGGCCGGAGCCGCACGACGTAGGTGAGCGGATCGACCTGCTCCCAGTCGGCCGCCAACCCGCCGACCACTTTCAACTGGTTGTCGAGCGCCAGCAGGTTGTCGTAGATCAGCTGGTGAACCCGTTGCGACGTTTCGTCGCTGCCGACGCGCGGATCGAGGCTGTTCGGGGAGGTCAGGACCGCCACCGTCACCACGTTCGAAGGGCTTGGCGTCGCGCAGGCAGTGCCGATCAGCGCGAGCCAGGCGCAAAGGAGTACACCGTTGCCGCACGTCATGACGACCCGTCTACCTCGCGCTTCAGTTCTTCCAGCAGGCGCAGCGCATCGAGCGGCGTCGTGCGGTTGATGTCGATCTCGCGAATCCGCTCTTTGAGTTTTTCGTCGACAGGGGAGGGCGACTGGAACAAGCCGAGTTGCTGTTGCGCAGCGGGCGGCGCGCCGCTCAACGCCGGCTTGCCGCCGCGGCTCAGCTCGTCCTGCTCGAGCGAATTCAGGATGTCTCTCGCGCGGCTGATCACGGACGGCGGCAGACCGGCCAGCCGCGCGACCTGAATGCCGTAGCTGCGATCCGATCGGCCCGGCAGGATCTTGTGCAGGAAAATGATGTCGTCCTTGTATTCGCGCGCCGCGACATGGAAATTGACGACGCCGCCGAGCGCGTCGGCGAGGTCGGTGAGCTCGTGATAGTGCGTTGCGAACAGCGTCTTCGGCCGTGACCTGGCATCCGTCGCCATGTGCTCGGCCACGGCCCAGGCGATGCTGAGGCCGTCGAAGGTCGCGGTTCCCCGGCCGATTTCGTCGAGGACCACGAGACTCTTCGAGGTGGCGCCGCTCAGGATGTTCGCGGTCTCCTGCATTTCGACCATGAACGTCGACTGCCCGCGCGCAATGTTGTCCGACGCGCCGACCCGCGCGTAAAGGCGATCGATCAACCCGATTTTCGCTTCGCGCGCCGGCACGAACGATCCGGTCTGGGCCAGCACGCAGAGCAGCGCCACCTGGCGCAGGTAGGTCGACTTGCCGCCCATGTTGGGCCCGGTCAGGATCACCAGTTGGTGTGTGGTCGAATTGAGCGCGATATCGTTCGGCACGAACGTGCCGCCGGCCAGCCGCTCGACGACCGGATGCCGCACATCGAGGGCGCTGAGCTCGTCGCCGTCGTGGACGTGCGGCTTGGTGTAGTTGCACGCCGTTGCGGTCTCGGCGAGCGCCGCCAGGACGTCGATGCCGGCCACCGCGCGCGCCGTGTCCAACACGCGCGGTGATTCAGCGGCAACGCGCTGCCGGAGCGCTTCGAACACCTCGAGCTCACGCGCGACTATCCGCTCGTCCGCGCCCAGCACCTTCTCCTCGTACTCCTTGAGCTCCGGCGTGATGTAGCGCTCACCGCCGGCCACCGTCTGCTTGCGGATGAAATGAGCCGGCACCGCGTGCAGGTTCGACCTCGAGACCTCGATGAAGTAGCCGAACGTCCGGCTGAATCCCACCTTCAACGACTTGATGCCGGTGCGGGCGCGTTCGCCCTCTTCCATCTCCGCGATGACCTGCTTGCCCGAGCGGCTGATGCGGCGCAGGTCGTCGACTTCCGGGTCGAAGCCGTCACGCACGAAGCCGCCGTCGCGCGCCAGCGCCGGCGGCTCGTCGGCGATCGCCTGATCGATCCAGTCGCGCAGGTCCTGCAGCGGGTCGAGCTCGCCACGCAGACTGCGCAGCAGCGGCGCCTGGCATTCCTGCAGCAGCAGCGCCAGCCGCGGCACCGCGGCCAGCGATCGTGACAGCGCCATCAAATCGCGGGGGCCCGCGGTCGACAACGCGATGCGGGCGATCAGGCGCTCGAGGTCCTGCACCGACTTCAGCGTCTCCCGCGCCTTGCCACGGTCGGTGGTCCTGACCGCGAGCTCTTCGACGGCATCGAGGCGATCGCGGATCGGCTCGAGCGCGGTGAGCGGCCGCAGCAGCCACGTGCGCAGCAGACGGCAGCCCATCGGCGTGACGGTCCGATCGATTTCGTCGAGCAGCGAGCCGGCGCGGCCGCCATCGGCCGCCTGCACGATCTCCAGATGCTTCAGCGTCGTCGGGTCGATCAGCAGGCCGTCGGCGAGCTGGCGCAGGCGGACAGAGCGGACATGCGCGAGCTCGGCCTTCTGCGTATCGCGCAGGTGCCGCACCAGCGCGCCGGCCGCGCACACCGCCGCCGGGCGCCGTTCGAGGCCGAAGCCTTCGAGGCTTTGCACGCGCAACTGATCGAGCAACGTCTGCCGCGCGGTTTCAAGCTCGAAGTGCCAGCCGTCAATCTCGGTGATCGCCGTGGCGTTCTGCGTGATTTCGGGCAGCGCAGCCGCCGCGTCGTATCCGGTCGCGACGACGATCTCGCGCGGCCGCAGCACCGCGATCTCGGCGCGCAATGCCGCCAACCCCTCAGCCCCTGCGTACTCGGCGACGTCGAACTCGCCCGTCGACACGTCGACCAGCGCCACGCCGAATTCTCTCGACGTCGCAACAATCGCCATCAGGAACGCGGGTTCCTTCGCGTCGAGATACGCCGCGTCGGTGAGCGTACCGGGCGACACCACGCGCACGACGTCACGTTTGACGACGCCCTTGGCGGTCTTCGGATTTTCGATCTGCTCGCAGATCGCGACGCGATAGCCCTTTTTGACGAGCCGTGTGATGTAGCCATCGGCGGCGTGAAATGGCACCCCGCACATCGGCACGGCGGTCCCCGAGGCGTCCTTCGAGCGCGACGTCAGCGTCAGGTCGAGCGCGCGCGAGGCGACCAGCGCGTCTTCGTAAAACATCTCGTAAAAATCGCCCATCCGGAAAAACAGGATCGCGTGGCGGTACTGGCGCTTCGCGTCGAAGTACTGCCGCATGGCCGGCGTCAGGTTCTGCGTCGGCGCTGACTGGGATGGTGCTTGGGACACGGCGAGAAAAGTTGATCGAGTATACGCTTAGACGTTGCTGATTCTCAGCCTTGACACGACGACGCGGGGCGGCAGCGTCGCGGTGTGCGACGAGGATCGTGTGCTGGCGCTGTTGCGTGGCGATGAGTCCCGGACGCACGGCGAACGGCTGCCCGGCGAGCTGGCGCGCGCGTTAGCTGACGCAGGCATCACGAAACATCAAATCGATCTGCTCGCCGTCGCCACCGGACCCGGGGCGTTCACCGGACTTCGCATCGGCCTCGCGGCGATGCAGGGACTGGCGATGACGCTGCAGAAACCGGTCGCCGGCGTGTCGGCGCTCGACGCGCTTGTCGAGCAGGTCGCCGGCGAAGCCGATGTGATCGTGCCGTGGATGGACGCGCAACGCGGCGAAGTGTTCGCGGCCGTCGTGGACGGCGCATGCAGGCGCACGATCGAGCCGGCGACCGCCGGACGCCCTGAGGCGCTCCTCGCCGCGTGGCAGCTGCATCTCGATCGCCGCGCCATCTTCACCGGCGACGCCGTGGTCCGCGATGCGGCGATGCTGACGCGCGCCGGGTGGCGCGCGCGCCTACCGGATCCGCTCGCGCCGCACATCGCATGGCTGGCGCGGCGCATGGCTCTGCGAGACGAAGCCGGCCCCCCGCACGCCCTGACACCTATTTACGTGCGAAAGCCGGACGCCGAGATCGAACGCGAGCGCAGGGTTCGATCATGATCGGGGTCGAGCGCTTGTCCGGTTCCGAAGACCTCGACGGCGTACTCGCCATCGAGCATGCGTCGTTCAACAACCCCACAACGCGGGAATGGTACGAAGCCGAGTTGAAACGGCCGGAGGTCTGTCACATCTACGTCCTGCGGCTGCCGGACATGCCGGTGGCGGCGTTTTGCGCGTTCTGGCTCGTTGGCGATCAGGCGCACATCAACCAGTTCGCGGTCTGGCCGCACCTGAGACGCCGGGGTTTCGGGCTACAACTATTAGAGGCGGTCATCGCGGAAGCGGCACATCTTGGGGCCGTCGAATTGACGCTCGAGGTCCGGGAATCGAACCTGGCGGCGCTGCAGCTGTACCAGCGCGCCGGATTCGCGCGCGCCGGAACGCGGAAGAACTACTACACCAATCCCGTCGAGGACGCCCTCATCCTCATCCGTAAGATGGCCTAGCTGCCCGGTTTTTTCGAGGACGCGATTCCGCGGGTTCGACCGTGGTGCATTTGTGTTACATTCCGGCGTATAGGGGCGGTGACATCACGCACCGAAACCCGGAAGGGAGGCGGAACACGATGGCAGAGGACTTGAAGACCTTGCTCATCGAGACCAACCAGGAATTCCGCGAGTTGGCCTCCAAGCACCATTCACTCGACGATCGCCTGCACGAACTCGAAGCCAAGCACTACCTCTCAGACGCCGAGCAATTCGAAGAAATCAGCATCAAGAAACGCAAACTGTTGGTCAAGGATCAAATGGAGATGATCCTGCGGCAGCACCGTTCGAGCAGTCCGCAAGGCATGTCCGCGTAAACTTTAAAGGGCACCCTTTCCGGGTGCCCTTTCACCGTCACAACTCACAACCGCGACGATTGGTCCCGCAACGCCGCGGTCCCAACGCCTTTCAAGACCGCCGCACCCGACGACTCCTGTAATATCGAGAGATGCTTATCGATCGGGCGGGATGGCCCTTCATCCTCGGCGCCCTGATCATCGCCGTTGGCGTGGGGTTCTGGCTGGGGCGCGCGTGGTCGGTGCCCTTTCTCATCCTGGCCGCGTTCTTCCTGTTTTTTTTCCGCGATCCCAACCGGCAGCCGCCGCCGGGCGCCAATCTCGTCCTGTCGCCGGCCGATGCGCGCGTGATGGTCGCCGGGGCCACGGAGTGGCCCGGAGCGCCGGCGGGTGAGTGGCAGGTCGTCAGCATGTTCCTGTCGCCGGTCGATGTGCACGTCAACCGCACGCCGGTGGCAGGGGTCGTGACGAAGGTGGAGTATCATCCCGGAAAATTCCTGCCCGCGTACAAAAAGGAAGCCGGCGAGCTGAACGAATGGACCGAGGTCTGGTTCGACAGCCCGGGCGGCCCGGTCGTCGTCCGCCAGATCGTCGGCATCCTGGCCCGGCGCATCGTCTGCCGTCTGACGGAAGGCCAGCGCGTGTCCGCCGGGGAGCGGTTTGGCGTGATGAAGTTCGGATCGCGCATCGACATGTTCGTGCCGCGCTCGGCGAGCATTCGCGTCAAGGCGGGTGACAAGGTCGTCGGCGGCGAGACGACGATCGCAACGCTCGCCGAGTAGCGATCGTCGAAGAGACAGATGAAGCAGAAGCGCATCCAGGAACCCAAGCTGTTGCACATGCCGGCGACGCGCGGCCACGACCGCCGCGGCATCCGCCGTGGTGTGTCGCTGCTGCCCAGCCTGTTCACGATCGCCAACCTGTTCTGCGGCTGGGCGTGCGTGGTGCATGCGATGCGCGGCGAGCTGGCGACGGCAGCGCCGTTCATCGGCATCGCGGTCGTGCTCGACATGCTCGATGGACGGATCGCGCGCATGACCGGCACAACCAGCGATTTCGGCGTGCAGCTCGATTCGCTCGCGGATCTGATTTCGTTCGGCATGGCGCCCGCAGTGCTGGCGTTTCAGTGGGGGTTGCTGCCGCTCGGACGCATCGGCTGGGCGGTCGGCTTCATGTATTTGACGGCCGCCGCGCTTCGGCTCGCGCGGTTCAACATCCAGGTGAATCCGGACAAGCGCTACTTCATCGGCCTGCCGAGTCCCGCCGCGGCTGGATTAGTCGCATCGACGGTGTTTTATTTTCCCGCTGGATTGCAGACGCGGCCGATCGCGTGGCTCGGCACCGTGATGCTGATGGTCCCGGCGGTGCTGATGGTCAGCTCGATCAGGTTCCAGAGTTTCAAGACGTTCGATCTGCGAATCCGCCGAGGATGGCGCGGCTTGTTCCTGGTCGCCGCAGGCATCGCACTGCTGGTCGCGTATCCACACGAAGTCCTGATCGTGATGGCGTACACTTACTTCGGATCGGGATTCGTCGGCGAGGTCATGAACCGGATGCGCGGCCACGCCGTCCCTGTCGACACCAGTCACACGCATCAACGCCGCGCACAAGACGCCTCCTGATTTCCGGCCCGTGCGATCGGCCACGAGCCGCCCACGGTCGGTCACCCTGCGCGCGTGCGTCAGCGTTGCGGCAGCGTCATGGTCACCGTGGTGCCGCGGCCCCGCTCCGAACTGACGGCGATCGTGCCGCGGTGCGCTTCGACGTTGCGCTTCGCGATGGTCAGACCGAGCCCTGTTCCAATCGCTTTCGTCGAGAAGTACGGTTCGAAGATCTTCGACGCGTATTCAGGGTCCATGCCCACCCCGGTATCGGTGACGCGCAGCTGGACCAGGCCGTCGGGAGTGAGCGCGGCATCGATCGTCAACAGCCCGCCGTTCGGCATCGCGTGCAGCGCGTTTTCAATGACGTTCGTCAACGCTCGGCCGATCAACATGCGATCGACGCGCAACGGCGGCAGCCCCGACGGCACGTCGGTTTCGATCGCGACGCGCCCGGCAAGCCCCGACCGATACGGATCGACGACTTCCTCGACGAGCTCGGCGAGACTGGTGTCGACGGGGCGCGGTTCCGGGGAGGTCGCAAAGCTCGAGAACTCCGATGAGATCTGCCGCAGCAGCCGCACCTGGCTGAGGATGTTCGACACACACTCGTCGATCACGGCGCCCATCGGCTTGCCCTGATCGAGGTGCACCCGCCGCAGGTGCTCGGCGTTGAGCTGAATCGGGGTCAGCGGGTTCTTGATGTCGTGCGCGACCTGTCGCGCCATGTCCGCCCAGGCGGCAAGACGGTTGGTGCGTTCGAGCTCGCCCCGCTGCCGCAGCAGATCGTCGGCCATCTGGTTGAACGCCTCGACGAGGCGCCGCAGCTCGTCCGACGAGGTGGCCAGCACGCGGGCGTCGAGATCGCCGCGGGCGATTCGCCGCGTTGCCCGCATCAGGCGGTTGACCGGATCGGCGATCCGCTCGGCCATGTAATAGCCGATCGCCGCACCGAGCATGATGAATACGATCGCGGCGAGCATGACGCGCCGATCGAGCTCCTCGATCTGCGCCTCTGTTTCCTGCTGGCGCGAAGCCAGGGGAATGGTCAGGACGGCTTCACGGCCCTCGAGCTGCACCGGTGTCGCGGCGATCAAGTACTCGAGGCCGCCGGCCTGTTCGCGGCCCACGAACGACGGCCGCCCCTCCAGGAAAATCGCGCGGTACACTTCGTCGGGCGTTCGACTCGGCAGGAGCCCGGAGGCAAACAAGTTCCGCTCGCTCGAGGCGAGCAGGCTC
>DASPNQ010000059.1:0-55358 GCA_035626435.1 Vicinamibacterales bacterium | reverse complement strand
TCGCCTCGATGATGACGATGCCCTGCACGCGAGCCGACTGCGCGATTGGCGGATATACCGGGCGCACGTCGCGTGTCTTCTGGGGCGGCTTGATGTTGCCGCCGACGCGCACCGGTGCCGCCGGTGGCGGAGGTGGCGGCGGCGGTTCGGGAATGCCGCCGGTAATACCGCCGGCGACGCCGCCGATGATGCCGCCTTCGACACCAGCAGCCCGTTCGAATCCGGCCTCCAGACCAGTCTCGGCTTTGATTTCCTTCGGCGCTTCCAGCGGCGCAGCGTCGGGGCTGACGTCCATCGGCGGTGGCGGCGCTTTCGCTTCAGGCGGCGGCGGAGGTGGCGGTGGGGGGGGCGGCGGTGGCGGCGCGGCCACGAACGCCATCATCGACGGCGTGGTCGGCAGGGCGCCCATCGCCATCAACGGCACGATGATCATCGCGGCAACCAGCGTCGCCTGGATGAGCATCGTCAGTGGCACGGTGTACCACATCTTGTTGCCCATCTTGATCGATGGATCAACGACGTCGCCAAACATATCCTTTGGCACTTATTTCCTCCTCAACACGAGCAAAGACCGCCGATTATCCCTTCGACTCGCACGTGACGCAAGCGTCGCGGCTTCGCGCGGGACAGGCCCATCGGTCATGTAGACCGGGGGGTCTGCAGGTGGCGCGTCTTTCAATTAGACACCGGAAAACCGGGCCTGCTCCCTACAAAATCAAATCAATTCCGCGGCCGCAACGTCTACCGCGGGAACACGAAGGGGCCAGGTACACACCCGCACCTGACCCCTCAGACGCCCGGCGATTCTAGTCGGGCTTCAAACCCATCGTCAATACAGGCAGACAGGCGGACAGGCAGACAGGCAGTCAGGGAGTAACGCAAGAGTTACTTGTTTGCCTGTCTGCCTGTCTGCCTGTCGAGCCTGTCCAGCCTGTCGAGCCTGTCTAGCTCTCGATGCGCATGCCGTAGAACGAGCGGTACACGAAGTACATGCTGACGAGGAAGAACACGGCGGCAAGTCCGGTGGTCAGCATCGCGCCCGTGCCGATGTAGACGCCGAGCTCGACGGCGAGCAGCCCGAACAGGGTCGTGAACTTGATGACGGGGTTCATCGCCACCGATGAGGTGTCCTTGAACGGATCGCCGACGGTATCGCCCACGACCGACGCATCGTGCAGCGGCGTGCCCTTCATTTTCAGTTCGGTCTCGACGATCTTCTTGGCGTTGTCCCATGCGCCGCCGGCGTTGGCCATGAAGATCGCCTGGAACAGGCCGAACAGCGCGATCGAAATCAGGTAGCCGATGAAGAAGAACGGCTCGATGAAGGCAAACGCCAGGGTCGAGAAAAACACGCCCAGGAAGATGTTGAACATGCCGCGCTGCGCGTAGATCGTGCAGATCTCGACCACCTTCTTGCTGTCCTCGACGGACGCCTTGGTCGAACCTTCGAGCTTGATGTTGGCCTTGATGAACTCGACCGCGCGGTAGGCACCGGTCGTGACCGCCTGCATCGACGCGCCGGTGAACCAGTAGATCACCGCGCCGCCGGTGATCAACCCGAGCAGGAACGGCGGATGCAGGATCGACAATTTCGCAATCGACGCCTGGTCGGCCAGCCCCTGCGTCAGCGCCATGATAATCGCGAAGATCATCGTCGTGGCACCGACGACGGCGGTGCCGATCAGCACGGGCTTGGCGGTCGCCTTGAAGGTGTTGCCGGCGCCGTCGTTCTCTTCGAGGAGTTCTTTCGCGACGGTGAAGTTCGGCGTGAACCCGAAGCTGTTCTTGATGTCGCTGTCGATGTTCGGCATCTGCTCGATCGTCGACAGCTCGTACACCGACTGCGCGTTGTCGGTGACCGGGCCATAGGAGTCGACGGCGATCGTCACCGGGCCCATGCCCAGGAAGCCGAACGCCACCAGTCCGAAGGCGAAGATGGCCGGCGCCACCATGATCGGCGCGTCCGCAATCGTCGTGGTCGCGAGATCCATCGACGACACCAGGTAGGCGATCGTCATCAGGCCCATGATCGCGAGGCCAAGCCAGTACGAGCTGAAATTGCCGGCAACCAGTCCCGACAGAATGTTCAACGATGCGCCGCCTTCCCGCGACGAGCTGACCACTTCCCGCACATGCGCCGAGTGCGTCGAGGTGAACACCTTCACGAACTCGGGGATGATCGCGCCCGCCAGCGTGCCGCAGGTGATCACGGTCGACAGCTGCCACCAGAGCGAGGTGTTGCCGCCAAGCGACGGGATCAGCAGATACGAGAGAACGTACGTCAGCACCACCGAGACGATCGACGTCAGCCACACCAGCGAGGTCAGCGGCACTTCGAAATTCATCTTGACCGCGTCGCGATACTTCCCGGAGGCGATCGCGTTGTTGACCAGATACGACCCTGCCGAGGCCAGCACCATCATGACGCGCATCATGAAGATCCAGACCAGCAGCTGCACCTGCACCGCGGTATCGGTGACGGCCAGCATGATGAACGAGATCAGCGCGACGCCGGTGACGCCGTAGGTTTCGAAACCGTCGGCGGTTGGCCCCACCGAGTCGCCGGCGTTGTCGCCGGTGCAGTCGGCGATGACGCCTGGGTTACGCGCGTCGTCTTCCTTGATTTTGAAGACCACCTTCATCAGGTCGGAGCCGATGTCGGCGATTTTGGTGAAGATGCCGCCGGCGATGCGCAGCGCCGCGGCGCCGAGCGACTCGCCGATCGCGAAGCCGAGGAAGCACACCCCGGCGTATTCACCCGGAATGAACAGCAGGATCGCGAGCATGAACAGCAGCTCGACCGAGATCAGCATCATGCCGACGCTCATGCCGGCGCGCAGCGGAATGTCGCAGACCGCGAAGCCCTTGCCGCGCAGGCTGGCAAACGCGGTGCGCGAGTTGGCCAGCGTGTTGATGCGGATGCCGTACCACGCCACCCCGTAGCTGCCGCCGATGCCAATCAGGCTGAAGAGCAGCACGATGGCGATGCGCGGAATCTCGAGGCCGATCAGCATGAAATACGCGACCATCACGATGCCGATGAACACCTCGAGGATCAGCAGGAACTTGCCCTGCTGAATCAGGTAGGCCTTGCAGGTCTCGTAGATCAACTCCGACACTTCCGCCATCGAGCGGTGGACCGGCAGGTTTTTCACCGCCGTGTAGGTCCACAACCCGAACAACAGCCCGAGCACGCAGACCACCAGGCCCGAGAGCAGGATCTGGTGTCCGGTCATGCCGAGGAAGTCGCCCTGGTTCAGATCGGGCAGCTGGATGTTGACCTCGCCGCCGGGACGATGATGCGCAACGGAATCCTGCGTCTCCTGCGCCAGCAGCGCCGGCGACACCAACAGCGCCAGCGTCAAGACCATCGCCACTCGTTCAATAAGCCTCATCACCATCTCGTTCCCTTGTCCCCTTTTTGTCGTTCAACTTTTATCTGTCGACTCTTGCCTGCTGACTCGTGATCGCCTGCGGCAGCGCCATCCCGCCCGTCAGGAAAATTCGAATGCCTTCCTCAACCGACACGTTGGGAAACCAGGCTTTCCCCCGCGGATAGATCAACACGTCGCCGAGGTAGAGATGGTTCGTCGGCACGTAGACGGCGATCATCGCTTCCATGCCGGCGCCGCGGTCGATCGTGAACTCGCGCGTCAGGAACCCCATCACGATTCCGCGTTGCGCATCGTCGACGATCACCACTCGCTTGAAGCCCGTCTCGCTGTCCGGCGAGAAGGCCGCGACCAATTGCTTGACCGGCGCGTACACCGTCTTGAACAGCGGCACCGTCAGCAGCCACTGCTCCGTACGCTGCAGGATGCGGCGGCCGATCACGTTCGTGGCAATGACCCCGACCAGCAGGATCACGGCCACGGTCATCAGTACGCCGAGGCCCGGCACCTCGCGGCCGAGCCAGAACATCGCCACCGGCCGCGCCACGCCGTCCACGAACCGGAAGGTCCAGACCAGCGTGACGACCGTGATCAGCAGCGGCACCGTCACGACGAGCCCGGTCAGGAACTTACGGCGCAACCAAGCCATTCTTTCCGTTTCTCAACCGCCGTGCGCCAGAGCCCCCTGCCGCGGCCGTCCGCGGCCGCCACTCTTGACGAGCACCTAGCGCATCAGCAACCACACCACCGTCACCGCCGCCAGGGCGAGCCGGTAGTACGCGAACACATCCAGCGAATGCGCCGCCAGGTAACGGATGAAGAACTTCACCGCGAGATACCCGACGACCGCCGAGGACACCAGCCCGACCAGCATCAGCGTCAGCGGCACGCCGGCAAACCCGACCTCCGCCAAATCGATCACTTCCTTGACGGCCACCGCAAACACCGCGGGGAGGCTCATCAAGAACACAAACCGCGCCGCCGTCGGACGAGCCATGCCGAGGAACATCGCCACGCTCAACGTCGCGCCCGATCGCGACAGCCCCGGCGCCAGCGCGGCGGCCTGAGCGACGCCGATCGCGAGCGCCTCGCCGTACCCCAGCGAGCGCTCGTCGCGCGACTGCCGGCTGATCCGCTCGACCGCCAGCAACAGCACGCTGCCAATCACCAGATTGACCGCCACGACGAGGGGCGTTCGAATCCGCGCCTCGATAACGTCTCCGAACAGCCCGCCGACGATCACGATCGGAATCGTGCCGACGATGATCAGGCGGCCCAGGCGTTCCCACTCACCGTCTCTTCCAGCCAACGCGCCGGGTGCGGCTCGCAGCAGCGCGGCGACATCCTGCCGAAAAAACGCGACCACCGCCAACAGCGTTCCGACATGGCACGCCGCATCGAACGCGATGCCGAACCGCCCGGGATCCCAGCCGAAAAACGCGCGCGCGAGGATCAGATGGCCCGAGCTCGAGACCGGCAGGAACTCGGTGAGCCCTTGCACGACGCCGAGCAGCGCCGCCGAAATCAGATCCACGCGATCAAACTAAACAGCTTTCCTGGCCCCGACCGGACGACCCTTGGCGTGCCGTGTGCCCAGGAGGATCGCGATCGACGAGGCGATGAAGATCGTCGAGTAAGTGCCGGCGGCGATGCCGACCAGCATCGTGAACGCGAACGCCTCGAGCACCTCGCCGCCGAACAGGAACAACGCCAGCACCGACAGGAACGTCGTGCCTGCCGTGATCACGGTACGGCTCAAGGTCTGGTTGACACTGGTGTTGACGACCTTCTCCAGCGGCTCGCGCCGCTTCGACCGCAGATTTTCGCGCACGCGGTCGAACACCACGATGGTGTCGTTGACCGAATAACCGGTGATGGTCAGCAGCGCGGCCACCACATTGAGCGACAGGTCGTAGCCGAAGAAGAACAGGAACGCGGCGGTCACGAACACGTCATGCAGCGTCGCCGCGATCGCGCCGATCGCAAACGCGAAGCGGAACCGCAGGCCGATATAGATGGTGATGCCGACGATCGACGCCAGCGTCGCGTAGATGGCGCGGCGCTGCAGATCCGCGCCGATGACGGGGCCGACCAGGTCCTGGCTGATGACTTCGACCTTGCCGAGATTGGCCTTGGTCAGCGCGTCGACAATCGCGCGCGCGTTCTGATCCAGCGACGCACCCTGCTCCTCGATCAACTGCGGGACGCGAATCAGCTTCTGGTTCTCGGACGCATCGCCGTAGGCCTGAATGACGTTTTCGGTCGTCACCGCGGCGATCGCCTGGCGGACCTGATCGTCGCTGACCGGCTGCTCGAACTTCACGACCACGATGGTGCCGCCCGTGAAATCGATGCCGAGCGGGATACCGCGCTGGATGCCGTAGACCAGCCCGGCGACGATGATCACCAGCGACAGCGCGAGCGCGTGCCAGCGCCACTTGATGAAATCGTAATTCGCGTTCTGAAAGAGAGCCATAAGTTAGATGGACAGCTTCTGGACGTTGCGGCCGGACAGCGTCGCCTCGAAGATGGTGCGGGACACGAAGTAGGCCGTGAACACGTTGGCGAGCAGCCCGATGGTCAGCGTCAGGGCAAAGCCGCGAATCATGCTGGTGCCGAAGTTGAAGAGGAACGCGGCGGCGATGAGCGACGCCACGTGCGTATCCAGTATGGTCAGCAGCACGCGATCGAACCCGGCGGCCACCGCCTGCTTGACACCTTTCGCGGTGGCGAGCTCTTCCTTGATGCGCTCGAAGATCAGGACGTTCGAGTCGACGCCCATGCCGATCGTCAAGATGAAGCCGGCGATTCCGGGCAACGTCATCGTCGCGCCCGCATACGCCATCAGGCCGAGCAGGAGAATCAGGTTGACGGCGATCGACAACAGCGCGTTGACGCCCGCCAGCTTGTAATAAAACAGCAGGAACAGCGTGACCAGCAGCAGCCCGCCGGCGGCGGCGGTGACGCCGGCGCGAATCGAGTCGGCGCCAAGTGAGGGGCCGACGGTGCGTTCTTCGAGATACGTCAGGTTCGCCGGCAACGCGCCGGACCGGAGCACGAGCGACAAGTCCTGCGCTTCCTGCGACGTGAAATTGCCGGTGATGCGGCCCTCGTCATCGATGCGGGACTGGATCGCCGGCGCCGATGCGACGCGGTTGTCCATGACGATGGCCAGCTGGCGGCCGATGTTGCTCTGCGTGAACGTCCCGAACTTTCGCGCGCCGTCCTGATTCAGCGAGAAACTGACCGCGGGCCGGTTGTTCTCGTCGAGCGTCGGCCGCGCATTGCGCAGGTCACGGCCGGTCACCGCCGGCACGCGGCGAACCACGTAGAAACCGGTACTCGCCGGCTGGCCCGGCGCGGCTTCGATGGTGCCCGGAAGAATCTGCATGTCCGGCGGGACGTTGTTGTTGAACTGCTGGCGCGCCGAGTTCTCATCCGAGAATGGGCCCTGCTCGACGAGCTTCAATTCCAGCTGCGCGGTCGAACGGATGATTTCCTTCGCGCGATTGACGTCGGTCACGCCCGGCAACTGCACCATGATCTGGTCGGCCGCGCTGTGGCGCGCGACCACCGGTTCGGCGACGCCGAGCTCGTTGACGCGCCGCTCGATGGTCTGCAGTGCCTGGTTGACGGTGTCTTCACGCAAATTGACGACGATGTTCGGCTTCAGGGTGAAGGTGTAGCTGCCGGCGCCGGACGAGCGGTCGTAGTTGGCTTCGATGTCGACGAGGCTGTTGCGGAACTCGGTGTCCTTGTCCGGCGGCACGCCCGTGACGGTGAACGAACTCGCGTTGTTGACGGTGATGCCGCCGACGGTGATGTTCTTTTGCTTCAGCTGTTCTGCGAGACGATCTGCGGTCGTCTGCGTCTCGAGCCGCAGCGCATCGTCGGTCTGGACGCGCAGCACCAGCTGCACGCCGCCCTTGAGGTCAAGGCCGAGCTTGACCTTCTGACTGGGCGGATAGAACAGGAAAATCGACAGGGCCACGACGCCCAGGATGAACAGCACTTTCCAACGAAGATTCTTCGCCATGGTTTATGTATTCGACGCTTCCACGACTGGCGGCTGTCCCTGGTAGCCAACAATGGCGGCCTTGGCGACGTCGACGCGTACGTTTGGAGCGATCTGCAGCTGGACGGCGTCGTCGCGAACCTTGGCGATCGAGCCGAAAATCCCGCCGGTCGTGACGACCTTGTCGCCCTCTTTCAGGCCGGCGAGGAATTCCTGGACCTTCTTCTGCCGCTTTTTCATCGGCAGCATGATCACGAAATAGAAGATCGCGAGGACGATTGCGAATGGAAGCAGTTGGATCAGCGGGCTGACCTGCTGGCCTTGCGGCGCGGCAAGCGCCAGCACCATTCCGATGAGGGGGTCCGTCGTGGTCATGAAATCAACGCGCGGCGGGTAAACGTCTGGTGGAACTCTTGTCTAAATTCTGCGAACCTGCCGAACGATATAGCCTCCCTAATCCGGCGCATGGTGTCAAGGTAAAAGCTCAGGTTATGCAACGTGTTAAGGGTGCCTCCGGTCATTTCGCCCGCGACGTACAAGTGGCGTAAATAGGCTCGCGAAAAGGTGCGGCAGGTGTAGCAGCCGCACGCCGGATCGACAGGCCCGTCGTCCTCGGCGTACCGGGCATTTTTGATGTTGAGCGGGCCTTCGCTCGTGAACAGTTGCCCGTTGCGCGCGTTCCGAGTCGGCAGGACACAGTCGAACATGTCGACGCCGCGCGCCACGCATTCAACCAGATCTATAGGTGTGCCGACACCCATTAAGTAGCGTGGCTGGTTCTCCGGCAGGCATGGCGTCGTGGCGGCAACAATGTCGTACATGAGCTCATTCGGCTCACCCACGCTCAGGCCGCCAATCGCATAACCCTCAAACCCAATAGCGACAGTGAGTTCCGCGGATTTCTTGCGGAGCTCCGGAAACGTTCCCCCTTGGCAGATTCCGAACTGTGCCCTGTTCCAATCCGAGGCACTTTTGAAAAAGGGGCCGGGCTTATTTTTGAGGAAGTGATCGCGGCAACGCCTTGCCCATCTAGCAGTTAGCTGCAGTGAGTCGTCGATGATCCGTGGCGTTGAGGGCAGCGCCGGACACTCGTCGAGCACCATTGAAATATCTGCGCCCAGGTTCAGTTGAATGTCGACCGCGGATTCGGGGGTTAACCGATGCGTCGAGCCGTCCAAGTGCGATCGGAATTCGACGCCGTTCTCATCGATCTTCCGGCGGTCGGCCAGGCTGAACACCTGGTAGCCGCCGCTATCGGTCAGGATCGGTTTGTGCCATCCAATGAACTTGTGGAGACCGCCCCGCCGGCCAATCAGCTCGTCGCCGGGCCGCAACATCAGGTGATAGGTGTTGCCAAGAATGATGCTGGCACCGATTTCGTCCAAATGGCTTGGAGTCAGTGCTTTGACCGCGCCCTGCGTGCCGACGGGCATGAACACCGGCGTCTCGATATCGCCGTGGGCAGTCGCCAGAATTCCTCGCCGGGCGCCGCGATCCGTGTGTGTGAGCGTGAACAAAAGATCCCCGGCCCCTTTATTATCGCTGAGTGAAGAAATTGCGGGTGGGGATCGTATTTGGCGGGCGATCGGGCGAACACGAGGTGTCGGTGACGTCGGCGTCGTCGATTTTCAAGCACATCGATCGCCACAAGTACGATCCCGTGCCGATCCGCATTGAGAAAGACGGCAAGTGGTCGTTTCCCGATCACGAGCCGACCGCCACCAACGTCGCCCAGGCGATCGCGCAGGCGCGCGCCAACCAGACATCCCTGACGTCGACAACGAGCGATCCGGGACTGGCGCGATTGAATCTCGACGTGGTGTTTCCGGTCCTGCACGGCCCCTACGGCGAAGACGGCACGGTGCAAGGCCTGCTCGAGGTTGCCGGCATCGCCTATGTCGGCAATGGCGTGCTCGCCTCGGCAGCGGGCATGGACAAGGCCGTGATGAAGGTGCTGTTCGAAGGTGCCGGCCTGCCGGTCTGCGCCTGGCACGGGTTCGTCCGCCACCAGTGGGACACCGATCGGCACGCGATCGAAGCGCGCGTTGCGGCGCTGGGCCTGCCGGCGTTCGTGAAGCCGGCGAATCTCGGATCGAGTGTCGGCATCTCCAAAGTCAAACGCGCCGGCGATATGGCAGGGGCTATCGAGTCCGCGTTCGAATTCGATCGCAAGGTGGTCGTCGAGGCCGCGGTCAGCCGCGCGCGGGAGATCGAATGTGCCGTGCTCGGCAACGACGATCCGCGGACGTCGCTGCCGGGTGAAATCGTCCCGTCGCGCGAGTTCTACGATTACGAAGCGAAGTACCTCGACGACGCCTCGAAGACGGTGGTGCCGGCGGACCTGCCGCCAGCCACCATCGCGGAAGTGCAGCGCCTCGCGGTGGCGGCGTTCCGCGCGATCGATGGGTCCGGATTGGCGCGCGTCGACTTTCTCGTCGACGCCGGGACCGGCACCATCTACCTGAACGAGATCAACACCATGCCCGGGTTTACCAACATCAGCATGTATTCGAAGATGTGGGAGGCGTCCGGGATCGGCTACAGCGAGCTCGTGGATCGACTGATCCAGCTCGCGCTCGAGAGACACCGAATCAAACAGCAGTTGAAGACCAGCGCCCTATGAGGGCGCGGTCGGCGGCCGCCGCCCGCCTCGCAGTGGCGGCGGCCCGCGGCTTCGGCGTCAGGCCGTTGATCGTCGCGATCGCGCTCCTGATTCCCGCCGCCGGATTGTCTCAGCAGACAGGTATTACGGCGGCGCCACAAGTGGCTCGGGCGTACGACCTCATTCTCGATGCGAACTTCGCGGAACTGGAGAAGGTTCTGCCATCGACCTGCCCGCCGGCGCCCGTCGTGGCCTGCCGCGGCCTCGAGGCGCTCAGCCTGTGGTGGCGGATCCAACTCGACCTCGACAGCCGCGCGCTCGATGCCGCGTTTCTGGAGTCCGTCGATCGCGCGATCGCCGAGGCGACGAAATTTACCGAAGCGGAGCCGCGCCGCGCCGAGGCCTGGTTCTACCTGGGCGCTGCCTACGGCGTTCGCTCGCAGTTTCGGGTCTACCGCAAAGAGCGCCTCGCCGCTGCGCGCGATGGCAAGCGCATCAAGGAAGCGCTCGAACAGGCGCTGCTGCTCGATCCCTCGATGCACGACGCCGAGTTCGGCATCGGCATGTATCGCTATTACGCCGGCGTCGCGCCCGCGGCATTCCGGTTCCTGCGCTTCCTGCTGCTGCTGCCCGGCGGCGATCGTCACGGCGGGCTGCATCAGCTCGAACGCGCGGCGCAACGCGGCGTGCTGGTCCGGGGCGAAGCGCAGTATCAGATTCACATGCTGTATCTGTGGTACGAGAACAGGCCAAAGGACGCGCTGACGCTGCTACGGCAGCTGCAGGCGCGCTATCCGCACAACCCGCTGTTCCGGCACATCGAGGCGGAAGTGCTCGATGTCTACTTCCACGATCACGCCGCCAGCCTGACGGCATCGCAACAACTCCTGGCACTCGCGCACGCGCGCAAAGTCTTTCACCCCGACATCGCGGAGAAACTCGCGCGGCGCAACATCACGCGACAGCAGCGTGCGCTGCAGCAGTGATCCCTACAGATCGATCGCGATCGTGCCGACACGTTGTGGTGAAGGTGTAGCGGATGCGATCGATCGGACGTCGATCAAAGCGTGGAAATTGACAATCACAAACGCTTTGTGCTTGACAACCGATTTTTCTCATCCATAATCTACATCTGGTATGAGGGCGGAGGGCTCAGGCCACCGGTTGTTGAGAGGTAAAAAACTCTCGAACACTTAAAGACAACCAGTGGCTGCCATCAGGCCGAGCCACCCCCCATCAGGAGAGAACAATGGCGAAGAAGGCAAAGAAGGCGGCGAAGAAGAAGGCCAAGAAGCGCTAAGCCGCTTACAGGGGCGGTTCTCACAGACTGCCCCACCCTTTTCCATTTGCGCATGTTTCGCATGCGCGCACAGGCGGGAAGACAACAGGCCGGCACGGGCGACGCTGAGTGCCAGGCGGCAGAGGCCGAGCAGTGTTGCGGCAAGTCTTCCGCATAACCCAACCTGAAGGGGGGGATTGACCGATGGCTAAGAAAGCAAAGAAGGCGGCAAAGAAAAAGGCGAAGAAGCGCTAAGCTTCATCAGCCGTTAGATTAAGAAAGGGAGCGTTTCGGCGCTCCCTTTTTTATTTGGCCTACTGGCCGATCCAGTTGACGCCGTCCCACACCCGGATCGCGGTGATGGTGTCCCATTGCTGCAGTCGATCGACGACGTCCATGCCGGCGACGACCTGGCCGAAGACGGTATACCGGCCGTCGAGGTGTGGCTGCGGCGAGTGCGTGATGAAGAACTGGCTGCCGCCGGTGTCCGGCCAGTCGAGCGCCATGCCGACGGTGCCGCGCAGGAACGGCCGCTGGTTGATCTCGTCGCGGATCGTGTAACCGGGGCCGCCTTCGCCGTCGCCGCGCGGATCGCCATCCTGGACGACGAAATCCGGCACCACGCGATGCAGCTGCACGCCGCGGAAATAGTTCTTGCGCACCAGCGCGATGAAGTTGGCGACCGTGCGCGGCGCATCCAGTACCGCCAGCTCGAACTGAATCGTGCCTTTGCTGGTGTCGATGTACGCCTGCGGTGAATACTTCGGCGCGATGAACGAGTCGATCGCGTTCAACTCGGGGGCTTGCGGCGGCGGCGCCGGCCGCATCGCCGACAGATCCGCCGCGGCGTCGAGCCTGCGAAGATGCTCGGCGGCGCGCACCCGCACCGCCCAGTCGCGGTCGGTCAGCGCCGCGATCAGCGCAGATCTGGCAACCGCCGGATCGATCGCGGTCAACGCATCGAGTGCGGCCGCCCGCGCGACATAAAGGCCGTCGGATTGCGCCGTTTTGACGGCGTCGGCGAGCGCCGCCGCGGCGTTCGGCGCCTTGATCGTCGCCAGGCCGCGCGCGGCCGCGGCACGAACCACCGGATCATCGGACTTGAGATGCGCCGTCAGCACCTCGGCCGCGTTGGCCGCACCGACTTTGGCCAAAGCGTCGAGCACCGCGGGAAGCACCCGTCGATCGCTGTCGGTCAGCCGCGCGGTCAGCGGCGCCTCCGCGCGCTCGCGGCCCAATGTGCCGATCGTCGTGGCGAGCGATGCGCGGACCGACCAGTGGTCGTCCTGCTCAAGGCCCGAAATCGACGTGACGAACGTATCGGCGTCGGTCTGGGCGAGCGCGTTGAGCGCGGCGGCGCGCACCGACGGCCACTGCGCCGAGACCAGATCGATCAGCAACTCCACCGCGGCAGGGTCGCGCAATTGCGCCAAGGCCGTGATCGCTTCGAGCTGCAGGTTCTGATCGACGCGCGGCGAAAGAATCAACCGCCGCATCACCGCACCGCCACGCGCATCGCCAAGCTGGGCAATCGCGCGAACCGACTGAATGCGCACGGCAAGCGGCGCCGCGGCATCCTCGGCGGCGGCCAGCAACGGCGTCACCGCACGTGGATCTTTCGAATTGCCGAGGCCGCGAGCGGCAAACGCGCGCGTCAACTGCCCACCCCCCGCGAACAGGTCGAGCAGCACGGGCAGCGCGCGTGGGTCGTTGACGCGCTGGATGGCATAGGCGATCGGCCACCAGCGGCTGCGCACCTTGCCGTCAGCCACGAACGCGCTCGCCAGGGCGTCGTAGGAACCGAGTCGCACCAGCGCGTAGGCGCCAAGACGGATCGCTTCGACCGCCGCCGGTTTCGGCGAGCCCATGTCGTCCGGCTCGATGCCGTTGAGCGCGCCCGCGTTGACGTGCGCGAACACCATGTTCGTGATCGCCTGCGTGGCCGGCTTATGGGCGATCAGGCCGAGCGCTTCAGCGGCGCGGCCCTGAATCAGCGGGTCCGCGTCGTTCAGCGCCGCGGTCAGCGCCGGGGCCGCAGCCGCATCGCCAATCAGGCCCATCGCGAAAGCGGCCATCTGCCGCACCTCGGCGTCGGCGTCGGACTGCAGGACGGCCGTCAGCGCCGGCACGCCCTCAGCGAGCTTGACGCGACCGATGGCCAGCGCGGTGCGACGCCGGATTCGTGCTTCGGTATCGCCGAGCAGCGCCACCAGATCTCCGCCACCGCCTCGCAGCTGCCGTTGATCCTCCAGCTGCAGAATCCAGCGCATCTTCTGCTCGAACACCGCCGGCGGCGGCGTAGCGGTGACCACCGGATCCGTTTTCGGACCGCAGTTGGCGAGGGCGATGACACACGCGACGACGAGCGTTCGGCGGCTGTTCATAGGGTCAGGTGACGCACGGTGGCCTTCTCGATGCGTTCCTTCACAATATTCACACCGATCCCAGGTCCCGTGGGCACTTCAATTGTGCCGGCGGCGTCGATATCGATCGGCGGGTCGATCAGGTCCGGTTCGTAATATCGCTTGCTGGCGGCGATGTCGCCGGGCAGACTGAAATTCGGCAGGCTGGCGAGGTGGATGTTATGAGCACGGCCGATGCCGCTCTCGAGCATCCCGCCATGCCACACCGGAATGCCGTTGGCGGCGCACAAGTCGTGCAGCTCGACGGACGCCTGGTGCCCGCCGACGCGGCCCGGCTTGATGTTGATGATCTGGCAGGCCTTCGCTTCGATGGCGTCGCGCGCGATGCGCACCGTGTGAATGGATTCGTCGAGGCACACCGGCGTCTCGATCCGTTTCTGCAACGCCACGTGATCCATCACATCGTCATAGTCGAGGGGCTGTTCGATGAGCAGGAGCTGATACGGGTCGAGCTTTGCCAACAGCTCCGCATCGGCCAGCGTGTACGCGGCGTTGGCGTCGACTTGCAGCCCGATATTCCCGAAACGCGCGCGGATGCGCTCGACGGCTTCGATGTCCCAGCCCGGTTTGATTTTGATCTTGATGCGCTGGTAACCGGCGGCCAGCTCCTTGGCGACCTTCTCGAGCAGCTGATCGAGCGAATCCTGGATCCCAATCGAAACGCCCGACGCGATGCGCTGGCGTGTGCCGCCAAGCATTTTCGACAACGGCTGATCGTGCGAGCGTGCGAACAGATCCCAGATCGCCATCTCGACGCCGGCCTTCGCCATGTTATGGCCGCGCACGCGCCGCAGCGCGGGATACACCTCGCGCGGGTGATCGAACCGCCGGCCGATCACCAGCGGTGCGATGAAACCAGAGATGATGTGCCACACCGTCTCGGTGGTCTCGCTGCTGTAATACGGATTGGCTTCGGCGACGCACTCGCCCCAACCCTCGTGGCCCCCGCCTTCGACGCGCACGAGCACGAAGGTGCGATCGTACGATCGACCGAAGCTCGTTTCGAAGAAGTGCACCAGGGGAAGGCGGCAGAGGAACAGCTCGATCTTCTCGATCGTCACGGCTACAAACTATACTCGGCGGCGCAGTGCCCTTTCACTATCTCGCGATCGAGGGCCCCATCGGGGTCGGCAAGACGCGGCTCGCGGAACGGCTGGCGACGAAGCTCGAAGCGACCACGGTCCTCGAAGACACCGAGAATCCTTTCCTCGCGGACTTCTACGCCGAGAAACCGGGATCGGCGCTGCAGGCTCAACTGTTCTATCTGCTCAACCGCCACCGCCAGTTGACCAGCAAGCGGCAGGCCGATCTGTTCCTGCAGACGACGATCTGCGACTACGTCTTCGACAAGGACAAGATCTTTGCCTATCTGAATCTCGACGACAACGAACTGTTCATCTACCAGCGCCTCTTCGATCTGCTGGCGCGCGACGTGCCGCCGCCCGATCTGGTGGTCTACCTGCAGGCGCCCACAGAGCTGCTGATGGCGCGCATGCGGCAGCGCGAAAAGGACGACGTCGAGCGCGAACTACCGCTGCCTGGCGAAGAGTATCTGCGCGAGCTCAACGAAGCGTACCAGCACTTCTTCTTCCACTACACCGCCACGCCGCTGCTGGTCGTCGAAACGTCCGAGTTCGATCCCGAGTCGGATGACGCCGCGCTCGACGAACTCGTCAAGCAAATCAAGGGTATGGGCAAAGGCACGCGCTACTACGTCGCCCGGAAGTGATAGGATTTTCAGATGGCCTGGTTCAAAAAGGCGCGCAAGCCGATTGCCGCGTCGACCAAGACCAGCCGGGTGCCGGAAGGGTTGTGGGTGAAGTGTCCCGAATGCGACACCGTCATCTACACCAAGGATCTGATCAAAAACCTGCACGTCTGCACCAAGTGCGCGCACCACTTCCGGCTCAATGCGACCGACCGCCTGAAGATTCTGTTCGACGATGAACGGTGGGAAGAGATTGCGCCGAATCTGACGTCGAACGATCCGCTGCAGTTCACCGACACCAAGCCGTACAAGGCGCGGCTGGCGGCCACGCAAAAGGCCACCGGCCAGAACGACGCGGTGATTGTCGGCGTCGGCAAGATCAACGGCATCGATGCGGTGGTCGCGTCGATGGAGTACGGATTCATCGGCGGCTCGATGGGCGTCGTGGTCGGCGAGAAGATCGTTCGCGGCATCGAGCTGGCGCTGACGCGCCGCATCGCCATGCTGATCGTGTGCTGCTCCGGCGGCGCGCGGATGATGGAGGGCGCGCTGTCGCTGATGCAGATGGCGAAGATCTCCGCGGCGCTGGCGCGGCTCGATCGCGCGCGGCTGCCCTACATCTCGATCCTCACCGATCCGACAACGGGAGGCGTCACCGCCAGTTTCGCGATGCTCGGCGATCTGAACATCGCGGAGCCGAAGGCGCTGATCGGGTTTGCGGGCCCGCGCGTCATCGAGCAGACGATTCGCCAGAAACTGCCGGATGGCTTTCAGCGCAGCGAGTTCCTGCTCGAGCGCGGCATGCTCGACGCCGTCGTCGATCGCCGGGAAATGAAAACGACCATCGGCCATGCGCTGACTTTCATGATGGCCGCCCACCGGTCGAGCCTCGATACCGCGACGGATCCGTTATCGAATTGACTGCCGTCGAACGCCTATTTTCTCTCGAGCAGTTCGGCATCAAGCTCGGGCTCGACAATATCCGGGCGCTCGTCGACGCGCTGGGTCATCCGGAGCGCGCCTACCGCACCATTCATGTCGGCGGCACCAACGGTAAGGGGTCGGTCGCGGCCATGGTTGAGCGCGGGCTGCGTGCCGCCGGCCTGCGGACCGGGCGCTACACGTCACCGCACCTTGATCGAATCGAGGAGCGGTTTGCGCTCGATGGCCAGCCCGTCGACACGGCGACGTTTGCTGCCGTGACCGCGGACGTGTTCAGCGTCGTCGATCGGCTGATCGCCGACGGCACGGTGGCAGTGACGCCGACGTTTTTCGAAGTGTCGACGGCCGTGGCCTTCGAGATTTTTCGGCGGGCGGCGGTCGACGTCGCCGTCGTCGAGGTCGGTCTGGGCGGGCGCTTTGATGCGACCAACGTGCTGACGCCCACGATCACGGCGATTACGTCGATCGCGCTGGATCACGAGCGCCATCTCGGCCATACGGTGTCGGACATTGCCTTCGAAAAGGCCGGCATCGCCAAGGATGGCGTGCCGTTGATCATCGGCCGGCTGCCACGCGAGGCCGCGTCACGGATTGCGAAGGTGGCGGCGGAGGCCGGCGCGTCCCTCTCGGACGCGCATGCGACGACGACGGATCGCAAGTATCCGCCGCTGACACTCGCGCTGCGCGGGCGGCATCAGCTGGAAAACGCCGCGGTCGCCGTCGCGATTCTCGAACGCTGGTCGATGCTCGTCAGCCACGTCCCGACGGCGGCGATTGTCACGGGCCTGACGGACTGCGAATGGCCGGCGCGGCTCGAGTGGCTGCAGCTGCCGTCACGCGGACAGCTGCTGATCGACGCCGCTCACAATCCGGCCGGCGCGGCCGCGTTGGCGTCGTATCTGCAGGACACCGGCAGCCGGAACCTGCCCGTGGTGTTTGCGGCGATGGTCGACAAGGATCTTTCCGGGATGGTCACTGCGCTCGCGCCGATTGCATCGTCATTCATTGCAACCACCGTGCCCCACGCGCGGGCGCGAACCGCCGAGCAATTGGCCGGCGAGATCCGTACGATTCTTCCGGGCGTACCGGTCGCAGCGGTCACCGAACCGGAGGCGGCGGTGACGCGCGCCTTCGACCAGCCGCGCCCGCCCGACGGGCCGCGGCGCGCGGTGGCGGCGGGCTCGATCTACATGGTGGGCCCGCTTCGTGCCAAACTGATCGCCGATGGCGCAACCCGTGCGTAGAGCAACCATCGTGCTGCTGCTCCTGACGAGCGTGGCGGCGGCCGCGCCGGCGGCCGCGCAACAGATTCCCGGCTGGAACCAAAAGAGCTTCACGGCCGAGCGCATCGACGCCGATCGCGTGCGCCTGATGCGTGAGGTGGAGATCGAAGGCGAGGCTGGCACCGCCAATGCCGGCCAGAAATTCTTCGCGGATGCGCTCGACATGAACATCCGCACCGGGGAGCTGATCGCCAGCGGCAACGTCGTGTTTTCGACGCCGACGGCGCGCATCTCGGCGGACAGCGTGGTGTTCAACACCAAGACCCACCTTGGCGCGTTCAACAACGCCTCGGGCATTGCGCAGCTGGGCGAACGCGGCGAGCGCAATCGCAGCATGTTCGGCACGCTCGAGCCGGATGTCTATTTCTACGGCGAGGTGATCGAGAAAATCGACACCGACAAGTACCGGATCAAGCGAGGCGGCTTCACCACCTGCGTGCAGCCGACCGCGCGGTGGGAGATCGTCACCAGCAGCGCGACGCTGAACATGAACGACTACGTGATCATGCGCAACGCCGTCGTCCACGTGAAGCACGTGCCGGTGTTCTACCTGCCGCTCCTCTACTACCCCATCCAGGAAGACGATCGCGCCACCGGTTTTCTGCTGCCGATGTACGGCGCATCGCAGGCGACCGGCAGCTCGATCAGCAACGCGTTCTTCTGGGCGATCAACCGCAGTCACGATGCGACCTTCTTTCATGACTGGATGTTCACACGCGGCAACGGGCTGGGCGCCGAGTACCGCTATCTGGTGGGGCCGCAGGCCCAGGGCGACTTCAAGTACTACTGGCTCGACGAAAAGGAAGCGCTGATCAACGAACGGAAGCGGCCGGCGCGCCGCAGCAAGTCGATGCGCGGCGGGCTGACGCAAAACCTGCCGTTCGGTCTCGCCGCCCGGGGCCGCGTCGACTATTTCACCGACGTCACGGTCCAGCAGACCTACAGCCGCGACTTCTATAACGCCTCGAACAGCACCCGCACCTACCAGGGCGGTGTATCAGGCGCATGGCGCAACCTGTCGGTGAACGGGACCTTCAACCGCACCGAGACGTTCGGCAGTTTCGACAACTCGACGGTGACCGGGCAGGCACCCGGCTTCACGGCCGCATTGAGCGGCGTCAAGCTCGGTCCGCTGCCGGTATTCGCCACCATCAACAGCGAAGCCGGCCGCAACATTCTGATCAACCGGTCCGGCACCAGCGAAACCGATGCGAGCTTGAACAAGGTCGACGTCACCCCGTCGGTGCGGGCGCCGCTGAGCACCTTGCCGTTCCTGCAGGTCAACGCGACGGCGTCGTACCGGACGACCTATTACAGCGAGAGTCTCGCCGCCGACAAACGCACGCAGATCGACGAAGCGGTGACGCGCAAGTACGGCGACATGCGTGTGGACGTGATCGGCCCGGTCGTGTCGCGCGTGTTCAATCCGAACAACGCCATCGCCGATCGCATGAAGCACGTCTTCGAGCCGTCGTTTTCGATCACCAAGCGGACCGAGATTCCCAATCAGGAGCGCATCCCGACGGCGACGGGCTACGACATCATTGTCGGCGGCATCACGCAGATGAATTACGGGCTGACCAACCGGCTGCTGGTCCGCAAGGAGCAACCCGGTCAAGACAGCGACCCGGACGCCGGCCAGACCGGCGCGCCCCGCGAGTTCCTCAACGTGTCGGTCCGCCAGAGTTACTACACCGACGCCGCGGCCAGCCGCTTCGATACGCAATATTCGTACGGCTACAACAATCGCGCCGCCAACGCCTTTTCGCCGGTCGCGTTGACGGCGCGTGCGATGCCGACCGCCGCGCTGGCGGTCGATTACCGGCTCGAGTACGACCCCGTGGCGCTGCCGAATAATCCAAGGCTGCTGGGCATGGGCCTCAACGGCGTCCTGCGGTCGGCCGCCGCCGACGTCACCGGCGGATGGAGCCGCCGGGCATTCGCCACACGGACGGCGACCGGCGCGATCATCAATGCCGACGACCTGATCAACATGCAGGCCGACATGCGGTTCATGGAAAGCCGCTTCGGCGGACTGGTCGCGTTCAACTACGACCTTGGCCGTTCGACACTGCTCAACCAGCGCTACGTCGGCTTTTATAACGCTCAGTGCTGCGGCGTCTCCTTCGAGTATCAATCGTTCAATTTCCCCGACAGCAACCGGTTTCTGCTGCCGCGGGATCGGCGGTTCAACATGTCGTTTACGCTGGCCGGCGTCGGCTCCTTTTCGAACTTCTTCGGCGCCTTCGGCGGCGGCGCCGGCGCCCGCTAGCGTCCGCGAATCACGGCCGGAACCGCGCCTCGGCGACCGAGTCCTGCGATAAAATCAGGAGCTTCGCATGAAGGGACTCATCCTCAGCGGGGGCAAGGGCACCCGCCTTCGTCCGCTCACCTACACCAGCGCCAAGCAGCTCGTGCCCGTTGCCAACAAACCGGTGTTGTTCTACGGCATCGAGGCCCTCGTCGAGGCGGGCATCAAGGACATCGGCATCGTCGTCGGCGACACCCAGGCGGAAATTCGCGCAGCGGTCGGGGACGGATCGCGCTGGGGCGCGGCCATCACCTACATCGAACAGGACGCGCCGCGCGGCCTGGCGCACGCCGTGAAGATCAGCGAACACTTCATCGGCCGCGATCCGTTCGTGATGTATCTCGGCGACAACCTGCTCAATCGCGGCATCGTCGAGTTCGTGGAGCAGTTCGTTCGCGAGAAGCCGGCCGCGCAGATCCTGCTGACGCCGGTTCCCGATCCGCAGATGTTCGGCGTCGCGGAACTCGAGGGCGACAAGGTGCGCCGGCTAGTGGAGAAGCCGAAGCAGCCGAAGTCGAATCTGGCACTGGTCGGCGTCTACATGTTCGGCCCGGAGATCTTTACGTCCGTCGCCAACATCAAGCCAAGCTTCCGCAACGAGCTGGAGATCACCGACGCGATCCAGGATCTGATCGATCGCGGGCTGCGCGTCAATCCACATCTGGTCTCGGGCTGGTGGAAAGACACCGGCAAGCTCGAAGACATGCTGGAGGCCAATCGGCTGATCCTCGAGACGCTCGAACCGCGCGTCGACGGCAGCGTCGACAGCCAGTCACGCATCGAGGGCATCGTCGTCATCGAGAAGGGCGCGACCGTGGACAATTCCGTGGTGCGCGGCCCGGCGGTGATCGGGCCCGGCGCCCGCATCATCAACAGCTATGTCGGGCCATTCACCTCGATCGGCAAGGACGTGGAGATCAACCGGTCGGAGATCGAGCACAGCATCGTGCTGGAGGGCTCGTTGATCCACGACCTGGAGACCCGGGTGTCCGACAGCCTGATCGGACGCGGCGTCAAGATTCACCGGCTGCCGCTCAAGCCGGTCGCTCACCGCTTCATGCTCGGCGACAACTCCGAGGTGTGGATCAAATGGTAGGCCACAGATTAAACACAGATTAAGCACAGATTGAAGGCGGATTGAGTGCAGATTCATTGGCGATTGTTAGATCGAAACAGATGGGCTTAACCAGGGTTCTCGTTACCGGCGGCGCCGGATTCATCGGCAGCAACTTTGTCCGCTATGCGCTGCAGACGCACGCGGACTGGCACGTTACCAATCTCGACAAGCTGACCTACGCGGGCCGGAAGGAAAACCTGCACGACGTCATGGACAACCCGCGGCACACCTTCGTGCACGGGGACATTCTCGACGCCGCGGTCGCGGGCCCACTGGTCGAAGAGGCGGACTACGTGGTCCACTTCGCGGCGGAGACGCACGTCGATCGATCGATCATGGCCGCGGGCGAGTTCATCAAGACCGACGTGGAGGGCTCGTTCGTTCTGCTGGAAGCGGCGCGGCGCAATCCAGGTCTGCAGCGGTTCGTGCAGATTTCGACCGATGAAGTCTACGGCAGCGTCGCCGAGGGCTCCAGCGTCGAGACCGACGAGTTGCGGCCGCGCAATCCGTATTCAGCGAGCAAGGCCGGAGCGGATCGGCTGGCCTACAGCTATTGGGCGACGCACGACGTCCCGGTGATCGTGACGCGGGCCTCGAACAACTACGGCCCCTACCAGTTTCCGGAAAAGATTCTGCCGCTGTTCGTGACCAACCTGATGGACGACCTGCCGGTGCCGCTCTACGGCGACGGCGGCAACGTGCGCGACTGGCTGCACGTGCTCGACCATTGCCGCGCCATCGACATGCTGATGCATACGGGAATCAATGGCGAGGTCTACAACATCGGCGGCGGCAACGAGGTCAGGAATGTCGATCTGACGCACGCCATCCTCAAGTTGTGCGGCAAGGGACCGGAGCTGATCACGCCGGTCGCCGATCGCAAAGGTCACGATCGCCGCTACAGTCTGAGCACCGAAAAGCTGCGCAGCATGGGCTGGGCGCCGCAGGTGCCGTTCGAAGACGGGTTGCGCGAGACGGTTGCCTGGTATCAGGCCAACGAGTGGTGGTGGCGCCCGATCAAGGAGCGCGATCCGAACTACAAGGCGTACATCGAAGCCCAGTACGGCAAGCGCGGCTAAAATGGCACGGGTCCTCGTGACCGGCGCCGCCGGTTTCGTCGGCAGCCATCTCCTCGAGCTCCTCGAACAGGACGGCGACGAGATCTTCGCCTGGATGAGACCGGGCACCGAGCCGTACGTCCGAGGCACGCACGTCCACTGGACCGCCGTCGAGTTGCAGCATCGCGGCGAGGTCGAGGCCGGGTTGCGCGCGTGCGCACCGACACAGATCTACCATCTCGCCGGCGCACCGCACATCGGCGACTCGTACGCCCACACCTATGACACCTTCACCGGCAATGTGCTGGGGACCCATCACCTGTTCGACGGGCTGCGGCAGACGAAGCTGTGCCCGCGTGTCCTGGTGACGAGCACCGCGTTCGTCTACGCGCCGGTCAGCCACGCAATCACCGAACGCGATGTCGTGCGCCCGAACAGCCCGTACGGGACCAGCAAGCTGGCTCAGGAGATGCTGTCGAAGCGCGCGTGGGAAGACGACGGCATTCCCGCGTTGATTGCGAGGGCGTTCAACCACATCGGGCCACGGCAGGCGCCGAGCTTCGTTGCGTCGAGCATCGCCAGACAGATCGCAGAGATCGAGCGCGGCCTGACACCGCCCAGGCTCGCGACCGGCAACCTCGAATCGCAGAGGGATGTGACCGACGTCCGCGATACCGTTCGCGCGTATCGGGCGATGATGCAGAAAGCCACACCGGGCATCCCCTACAACGTCTGCTCGGGCACCGCGCTGAAGATCAGGACGCTGGTTGAGACAATGGTCGGACAGGCCCGCGTGCCGATCACCATCGAGCAGGATCCGTCGCGCCTTCGCAAGGTCGATACCCCGATCGTGCTTGGCGATCCGCGCCGGCTGACTGCCGACACGGGGTGGACGCCGCGCATTCCTTTGGCGCAAACGATTCAGGATCTGCTGGATTACTGGCGCGCCGCGACACGCTGAGCAGGCGCCGCGGCAGGCGCCGTGGACGGTGCTTGCCAAGGCGAACCAAAAGCGAAATAATCGTTCTTTGGCTTGATTTATGGCCACCCACCAACTGCTTTTCGACCTCGGCGCACCACCGACAACCCGCGACGTCGCGCGGCTCGTGAAGGACGGCGGCGTTGCCGCCCTGCCTGATGCGAAACGGCGCGGCGATGCGGCCACCTACCAGGAAATTCGCTGCCGCTCCGCCCTGAACCGCGTCAAGGGCAAGTCGTACATGCAGTGGAGCCTGAATCCGTATCGCGGCTGCACGCACGGCTGCCATTACTGTTTTGCGCGGCGTTATCACTCGCACCTCGAACTCGACGCCGGCGATTCGTTCGCCTCCGTGATTTTCGTCAAGACCAATTTCGTCGAGGTCCTCCGCCGCGAACTCGATCGGCCGTCTTGGAAACGCGAGAGTATCGGTTTCGGAACCGCCACCGATCCCTACCAGCCGATCGAAGGCACTTACAAGATCTCACGCGGTGTCCTCGAAGCGTTGCGCGACGCGGCAAACCCCGTCGGCATCGTCACCAAAGGTCCGATGGTGGTCCGCGACATCGACGTGCTGCAGGACCTGTCGGCGCGGGCGAGTTGCCGTGTGCATATGAGCGTGCCGACCGTCGACGAAGACGCGTGGGAGCAGCTCGAGCCGGGCGTCGCGCATCCGCTGCAACGACTGCGCGCCGTCCGCGAGCTGGTCGATGCCGGCATCGATTGCGGCGTCCTGATGGCGCCGCTCGTACCAGGTTTCTCGACGCAGCCGGACAAGATCGAACGAACGGTGAAGGCGATCGCCGATTCGGGCGCGACGTCGGTGAGCGCCATGGTGATGCACATGGATGGCGGCACCAAGGATCACTTCATGGCGCTGTTGCAGCGGGAATACCCCGGGCTCGTCGACATGTACGAGCAGCTGTATGCGACCCGCTACGTGAAGAACGATTACGAAAAGCCGATTCAGGAAATCGTCTCGCTCATGCGCGAGCGATACGATCTAAGACGCCGCAGATAACGGCGGCTCTCGGGACCAGGGCATCGATCTCGACGTGCTCGTGGAGCGCGTGCGCGCCGTCGCCAATCGCGCCACATCCATCGAGTGTCGGGATCCCGAGCGCGGCGGTGAAATTGCCGTCGGATCCGCCGCCGGCGCTCCCCTCGTCGAGCGTCAGTCCAATCTCCGCCGCGGCCGCTTTCGCGAACTCGAACAGTGTGATCACGCCAGGCGAACGCTCGAGAGGCGGGCGGTCGAAGCCGCCACTCACGGAGAGGCGCGCTCCCGGCAACTGCGGCTTGAGCGCCAGCATCGCGCGCTGCACGCGCTCCGCATCGCTACGCGTGATCGCCCGCGCATCGATCGTCGCGCGGGCCTCTGCCGGCACGACGTTGGCGCGCGTTCCCCCTGACACCACGCCGACGGTGAGCGTGACGCCGGCCGCCGGCTCTTGAAGATCCTCGATCGCGAGAATCTGCCGGGCGAGTTCGCGGATCGCGCTCACGCCCTTGCCCGGATCGAGGCCGGCATGGGCCGACACGCCTTGCGCGATCAGCTCGAACTGGCCAACGCCCTTGCGGCTTGTCTTCAACGCGCCGCCGGGCAGCGACGGCTCCAGCACGAGCACCGCCTTGCTCTTGACCGCCTCTGCTTCGATCAGCGCCCTCGACGTGGCGCTGCCGACTTCCTCATCGGTCGTCCACAACATGACGATGCGCGTGCCGTTCAGACGATCGCGGTCGATCAGCGCCCGGGTGGCGAGCGTCGCGAGGCCGATCCCGGCCTTCATATCGAACACGCCGGGCCCATAAAGGCGGCCGGCTTCGCGCTTCAGCGGCATCTGTTGGAGCTGGCCGACCGGCCAGACCGTGTCGAAGTGGCCAAGCAAGAGAATCTGCGCGGGACCCTGGCCGAAGCCGACCCGCAGATGATCGCCGGCGGCTGCCGCGGAGACGCGCGTCACCTCTCCACCGATCGCCGCCAGCCTCCCAGCCAGCTCAGCCCCGCAGCGATTGACCGCCTCGCGGTCGTCGCTGGGCGATTCAATCGCGACCAGCGACTCGATGAATTCCAGCAGCCAGTCGTGGTTGGCGAGACAGTAGTCGAGAAAGGAGTGCATGTCGTGTCGAAGCGCGGGTCCTATAATAGTGTCGTGCTCAGGTGGGGGGCTGTTCCGGTGTTGATCGTGCTGGCGTCGGGCGCGTTCGCGCAGACGCCGCAGCCATTTCCGCGTCCGGCGCAGAAGCCTGCCCAGCCGCCGCCGGCAGGCGTGACGCCGCCGCCCCCCGTAGCACCAGCGTCAGCCGCCGCGCCGCGAACCGATGGCGGGCCGAGCGAAGCGGAGTTGGGTGCGCCGATTTATCCGTCGGCAGTGTACCTGACGTCGTACGAGGCCGGACGCGGCCAACGCTTCTACATCTTCGGCGCCAACGTCGCGTTTGCGGAACTGGTCAACTACTACCGCACCGTGCTCAAGCAGAAGGGCGACGTGCTCTTCGAGGCGCCGCCGACGCATCAGTTCGAAACGGCGCGCTATCGCGACGAGACGATGGCGTTTCCGCCGAGCGTTACCATCAAGGATTTCTCGTATGGCGGGTCGGCCGGGTATCCGCATCCCAGGAAGGACGCGTCACCCGACCGCTTCCCGACCGTCATTCAGATTGTGGCGCCGCCTCGGTGACGTAGATCTCACCCTTCTTCCGGAATTCCGCGGCTTTCTCCTCCATCCCTTTCGCCGCTTCGGCGCGCACCTGCTGCGTCAGTTCCATGCTGCAGAATTTGGGCCCGCACATCGAACAGAAATGCGCGACCTTGGCACCGTCAGCCGGCAGGGTTTCATCGTGGTAGGCACGAGCGGTCACCGGATCGATTGCCAGGTTGAACTGATCCTCCCACCGGAACTCGAACCGCGCCTTCGATAGCGCATCGTCCCACGCGCGGGCGCGTGGATGCCCCTTGGCGAGATCGGCAGCGTGCGCCGCGATCTTGTAGGCGATGACCCCGGCCTTGACGTCATCGCGGTTCGGCAGACCGAGATGTTCCTTGGGGGTCACGTAACACAGCATCGCCGTGCCGTACCAGCCAATCATCGCCGCGCCGATCGCCGAGGTGATGTGATCGTAGCCCGGAGCGACGTCGGTCGTAAGCGGGCCAAGCGTGTAGAACGGCGCCTCGCTGCACCACTCCAACTGCTTCTCCATGTTCTCGCGGATCAGATGCATGGGCACGTGTCCGGGGCCCTCGTTCATCACCTGCACGTCGTATTCCCAGGCAATCTTCGTCAGCTCGCCTTGCGTTTTCAGCTCCGCGAACTGCGCCTCGTCGTTGGCGTCGGCGATCGAGCCAGGGCGAAGCCCGTCGCCCAGCGAGAATGACACGTCGTAGGCTCTCATGATGTCGCAGATCTCGCGGAAGTGCGTGTAGGTGAAGTTCTCCTGGTGATGCGCGAGGCACCACTTCGCGAGAATCGACCCGCCTCTCGACACGATCCCGGTCAATCGTTTCGCGGTCATCGGGATGTAGCGCAGCAGCACGCCGGCATGAACCGTGAAGTAATCGACGCCCTGCTCGGCCTGTTCGATCAACGTGTCCCGGTAAATCTCCCACGTCAGATCCTCCGGCCGGCCGCCGACCTTCTCGAGCGCCTGGTAAATCGGCACGGTGCCGATCGGCACCGGCGAATTGCGCAGGATCCACTCGCGCGTCTCGTGGATGTTCTTGCCGGTCGACAAATCCATCACCGTATCGGCGCCCCACAGCGTCGACCAGCGCAGCTTCTCGACTTCCTCCTCGATGGACGACGAGACGACGGAGTTGCCGATGTTGGCGTTGATCTTCACCAGGAAGTTCCGGCCGATGATCATCGGCTCGAGCTCCGGGTGATTGATGTTCGCGGGAATGATGGCGCGGCCGCGCGCCACTTCATCGCGAACGAAGTCGGCGGGCAGCCCCTCACGAGTAGCGATGAACTGCATCTCGGGCGTAATCTCACCGCGGCGCGCGTAGTGCAACTGGGTTACCGGCCGGCCGGCGCTGGCGTCGGCCCGCCGAGGCGCGACCCAGCGCTCGCGCAGTTTTGGCAGTCCCTGTCGTGGATCATGCCCCTGCGGACCGCTGGTGTCGTAGAGACGGACCGGCGGTTCGCCGCCGCTCAGCCGGACCTCGCGAAACGGCACGCGCAGGTCGACCGGTCCATTCGCCGTGTCGACCACGACGTGATCGTAGGCCTTTGTTGAATTCGGGAACGCCTCGGCAAACGTATTCGCCGCGGGCACGGTGGTGGACTCGCTCATCTTCCGCTCTCCCTCCGCCCGTATGAACGGGGTCAGGTTCCAAGGGTGTATCTCAACTCACCACGAATCGGCGAATACCCCTGGCGGCTCCCCCGCCGCCGCGGCGTCGAGGGACAAGTAAGCTTTGATATTACCTCGTGACGCCGGTCCTTCCCGTCGATTCGTACATCGACACGATCCGTGCGGCCCTCGATCACGCGCGAGCCGCGGTGCTCGTCGCGGCGCCGGGCGCGGGCAAGACGACGCGGGTGCCGCCCGCGCTGGTCGACCGTGGCCGCGTGCTGTTGCTGCAGCCGCGACGTGTTGCCGCCCGCGCAATGGCGCGCCGCATCGCCGACGAGCGAGGCTGGACGATCGGCCGCGAGATTGGCTGGCACATTCGATTCGAGCGCCGCTTCACCGCCGCCACTCGCCTCGTCGTCGTCACCGAAGGCATCCTGACGGCGTATCTTCAGCAGGATCCGCTGCTCACCGACGTCACCACGATCGTGATCGACGAGTTTCACGAACGCAGCGTGCATGCCGATCTCGGGCTCGCGCTGGCGAAGCAGGCCTGGCTCGCGCGCTCCGATCTCCGCATCATCGTCATGTCGGCGACACTCGATCCGCAACCGGTCTCGACGTTTCTCGGCGGGTGCCCGGTGATTGACGTGCCCGGCGCCCTGCATCCGCTCACGGTTGAGTACTTTCCCGGCCAGCGCGTGAGCGATGCCGTGGACGCGCTGCTGCCGAAGAGGAACGGTACGATCCTCTGCTTCCTTCCAGGCGCACGCGAAATCGGCGCCGCGGCGGCGGATTGCGAGGGACCAGCGCGGCGGCATGGCGCTGACGTCGTCGTTCTGCATGGATCGCTCGACGCGTCCTCACAAGACGCGGCACTCGTTGCCGGCGATCGCAAGCGCATCATTCTTGCCACGAATATCGCTGAGACATCGCTGACCGTGCCCGGGGTGTGTACCGTCGTCGACACCGGCCTGCAGAAAGTCGCGCGCTACGACGAAGGGCGCGGCATCGACGCGCTGACGCTCGAGCGCATCACGCTCGACAGCGCGGATCAACGCGCCGGCCGGGCGGCCCGGCTTGGACCGGGAGTCGTGCGAAGACTCTGGGACCAGCGCGATCGACTGCGCCCGCATCGAGAGCCCGAAGTGCATCGCGTCGATTTGTCCGCGCTGCTGTTGTCGATTCTCGCGTGGGGTGACCGGCCTGAATCGTTCGAATGGTTCGATCGTCCGGACGACGAAAGGATGGCGGCGGCGATGACGCTGCTCGAGCGGTTGGGGGCGGCGCGCGATGGGCAGATCACCGATATCGGCCGGCAACTGCAGCGGCTGCCGCTCCACCCGCGCCTGGCCAGGGTGCTGCTGGCGGCCCGCGGCTCATTCGAGAGTTGCGCAACGTGTGCGCGCTTGTCCGAACCCGCGATGGCCGACTATCGCGCCGTCGAGCAGAGTCTCAACAGCGCGGCAAAGAGCATTCTCGGCGATGCCTACCGCCCGCACATCGGCGATCTCGAATTACGCCGCGCGCTGCTGGCGGGGTATCCCGACCGAGTGGCACGGCGCCGCGATCGAGAAAGCGTCACGCTGGCCAGCGGTCACGGCGCCACGATTGCGCGAGATGGCGACATTGACAGCGGCGAGTGGCTGATCGCGCTCGAGGTGACCGCCGGACGAAAGACGGCGACCACGCAAGCGCTGTTGCGGCGCGCCGCGGCCATCGAAGCGGAGTGGCTGACACCGACGCGCGCGGAAACGATTCACGAATTCGACGCGTCAACTGGTACGGTCAAGGCCCGCGAAGTCGAGTGGTACGACGCACTGGTGCTGCGCGAGCATCCGATATCGCCGGATCACCACAAACGTCTCGAGTTGCTCATCGAGGCGTGGCGGTCGAGCGCACCGGACCAGGAGAGCGACCGGCTGCTGCGCCGACTGCGTTTCGCCCGCCTCGCATTCGATTTGGAGACGATGCTTCGTCACGCAGGCAGCTCGGCGACAAAGGTCACCGACATCGTCCTCTCCGAAGACGTTCTGCCGTGGGCCGTGCGTCAGGACCTGGCGCGGCTCGCGCCGTCGTCACTGACGGTGCCGAGCGGCCGCGACATGACGATTGAGTACGGCAAGGACGGCGGCGTGTCGGTCGCCGTCAAGCTGCAGGAGCTGTTCGGTCTCGGCGAGACGCCTCGCATTGGGCCGGCGCGGACGCCGATCACTTTTGAGCTGCTGGCCCCGAATCAGCGGCTCGTCCAGACGACGCAAGACCTGAAGAGTTTCTGGGAGCGCACGTATCCCGAAGTGCGGAAAGAACTGCGCGGCCGCTATCCCAAGCATCCATGGCCGGAAGATCCCTGGAATGCCCTGCCAACTCATCGCACCCGTAACGCTATGGCCTCCCGTTCGCCTGTAGCACCTGAACGTTCACGTAAAAAAGCTCGGTAGCGACTCTGAACGAGTCCTTGCCGCCGCGCCAGTCCATCGCTTTCCAGTCAGCCGTCGGTTGCACGCGTTGCCATCTCGCGGGATCGCCGACCTTGATCGGCAGGGCAAACGCACGCTCGTCGGCGTGCCAGCGGTACCAGACCTTGTGCTCATCCTCGTTGAATGTCAGTTGCAGGATGGGGAGGGCCGTCCGCCGCAGGTATTGATCGAAAATCGGGGTCATGTCCTGCTTCAGCTCGGCACTGAAAAAACGCACCAGGTCCTCGGTCATGATGTTCTGGTACTTGAAGCGCTCGTAGGTGTCCCGCACCAGCTTCCACCAGCGCGCGTCGTCGTCGACGGCGTTCCGCAGCGTATCGAGAAACAGCGCGCCCTTGAAATACATGTCCTGGTTCGGCGTGCGATGGATGCCGCGCTGCGTGATGATGGGTTCGCGATTGCCGACCTTCGATTTGTAGCCGTTGGCATACTTGATCGCGTCCTCGCGGCCGAACAGCGCTTCGACGTAAATGAACTCTAGGTAGTTGCACCACCCTTCCTGAATCCACATGTCGGAGACATCGGCGGCCGAGATCGCGTTGCCGAACCACTCGTGGCCGCTTTCGTGGATGATGATGAAGTCGAATTTCAGGCTGACGCCGACACCCGTCCAGTCGCGCTCGAGATAGCCGTTCGCGTAACGGTTGCCGTAGGTAACGGCGCTCTGGTGCTCCATCCCTGAGTACGGCACCTCGATCAGCTTGAAGCCGTCCTTCGGAAAGGGGTATTTGCCGACGAATTGCTCGAATGCCTCGAGCATCGGCTTCGCCTGTGCGAACTGCGCCTTGGCCTTTTCGAGATTCGCCGGCAGCACGAAATAGTCCATCGTCAAGTCGCCGTGCGTCTCGGAAAAGTGCGCGTACTCGGCGATGTTCAACGAGACATTGTACGAGTTGATGGGATAGTGCACGCGATAATGCCAGCGCGTGTAGCCGTCGCCAAGGTCCGTCTTGCCCATGAACCGGCCGTTCGAGACGTTGGTCAGACCGTTCGGTACGGCGACACGAATGTCGGCGCCCTGATCGGGCTCGTCGCGCCACTGGTCCTTGCTCGGCCACCAGGATGCCGAGCCGTCACCTTCGTTCGCGGTATTGATCCAGGGCTTGCCGGCCGGATCGGTCCTGAACGCGAGCGCGCCGAAACGCCCCTGCTCGCGCGGGTGGCCGGAGTAATGAACGTCGATCGCGTAGGTGCGCCCGCTTCGCAACGTTTCAGCGAAGTCGACGTACAGGGTGTTGTGGTCGCGCTCATACTTCAACGATCGCGTCCCCATCGTGATCTTTTCAATCGTGTAATCGGGGAACAGTTCCAACTGGATCCGCCCGTCGTCCTCGAGCATCTTGAAGCGGATAGTGTTCTTGCCCGAGATGAACTTCTTCTCCGGATTGACCCTGATGTCGAGGTCGTAATGCAGGAGATCGTTATTGGCGCGGTACCTCCCGTATTCGCCGCGGAGGATGTCGAGCCGGGTCGGCGCGCGGAGAGTGGAGGGCGACTCCTGTCGCGGCTGCTGCGCCGCGACGGGTGACGCGCATGACGACAGCAACAGGATGAAGGCGGCGATTCGCGGCATAGGCCATCTTAGCCACGAACCGGGCCGAGACCCAGCCGGTAGGCGGTCCAGAACAACCCGATCACGCACAGATACACGGCAACAACAATCAGCACGCGGCGCGGTGCGAGGGCGCGATCGACCGCATCGATCGGCGATCGGGGCCGCGCTCTCAAAAACAACCCATACGCGCAGACGCTGATCAGCGCGCCCGCGATGGCGTCGACCGCGTAGTGTTGCTTCGTATAAACGGTCGACAGGCCGATCAGGATCGACCACACGACGGCCGCAATGCCGACGCCGTGATGGACGCGATAACAGGCGAACGCCGCGACAAACGAATACGCGACATGCAACGACGGGAAGCAGCCGTATGGCTGATCGATTTCGTAAAAGACCTGCAGCGCCCAGGCCGCGAACCCATCGATGCGCACGCTCTCCGGCCGCGGCGCGATGGTCGGATAGATCAGAAAGCCGGCATACGAGACCAGCATCACGAACAGGTAGGCCTTCACAGCCTGGTGAAACAGCTCGCGTCCTCTGACCACCATCAGGGGCAAGAGGAAGCCGCACATGTAGAGCGATCCGTAAACAATCATCCAACCTGGTCGCAGCGGCATCGCGTCGTCGAGCGCGGTGTGCGGTGCATAGTGCGGCCACGCTGCCGTGGCGATGCCGATGGCGAAATACATCGGTAGCAGCAGCATGAACGCCCCGGCGAGCCAGGTTCGGCCAACCATCCATGCGAGCGCGACGGGCAAAGCCGCGAGGACGTACGCCGCGGTGGCGCCCCATTCGAAGCGGACGAACAACAGCGCGTAGCCGAGCGACGCGATGACGACGGCCCACTGGGCCCAGCGCGGCACGATGCGCAATCTAGCACTTTGACAAATTAATCCACATTGTGGATATTAGCTCGCGATGCACCGGACGCCTCCGCCTATCCTCGGTGAATTCGAACAGGTCGTGATGCTGGCGTTGCTGCGGCTCGGCCCGGAAGCCTACGGCGCGAGCGTGTGCGCGGAAATCGAGCAGCGCAGCGGCCGCGAAGTATCCGTCAGCGCCGTCCACACCACGCTCGACCGCCTCGAGCAGAAACAGCTCGTCAAATCACGTATCGGCGATCCCACGCCGCAGCGTGGCGGCAAGCGAAAGCGGCACTACGAAATCAGCTCGCTCGGGATGAAGTCGCTACAGGCTTCGTATCGTTCGATTCGGACGATGGCCGAAGGCATCGAGCATTTGTTGGGCGAGTGCGCATGAGCGCCGGCCATTCAGCACCGCCGCCTAGAATCGCCGCCTGGCTTCTCTCCCGAATTGTGCCCGGCAGCCGTCGCGAGGAGCTGCTCGGCGATCTCGAGGAGTTGTTCATGGCACAGCACGGCCGGCGCGGCGCAGCGAAGGCACGGCTGTGGTACTGGCGTCAGGCCATTGCGATCGCTGCCAATGTAATGCGTGCACGCCGGCGCCAGCCGCGACCCGCAGGAGATTCATTCATGGAAACAGTTGCGCAGGATTTGCGGACCGCTGTGCGCTCGTTGATGGCCAAGCCGGGGTTCTCGGGCGTGGCAATCGTGATGCTGTCGCTCGGCATCGGCGTCAATGCGACGATTTTCAGCTGGGTCAATTCGGTGCTCCTGAACCCGCTGCCGGGCACACGACAGCATCACGAGCTGGTGCAGCTGACCTGGACGTTCAAGGGCGACACCCTGACCAGTTTTTCGTACCTCGACTACCAGGACTTGCGCCGCCAGACCAAGCTGTTGAGCGGTCTCGCCGGACGCGACGACCTGTCGGTTGGCATTGTCATCGATCGCGAGGCCGAGCGTGCCTGGTCGGAGGTCGTCACCGCGAACTACTTCGACGTGCTCGGCGTGCCGATGACCATCGGCCGTGGCTTTCGGCCTGAAGAGGATCTCCCTGGAACGGCGGCGACGGCCGTCATCAGCCACGATTACTGGCAGCAACGCTTCGCGGGCGACGCGTCCGTGATTGGGCGCGCGGTACGGATTAACGCGCAGCCGTTCACCATCGTCGGCGTCGCCGCGCCGGGATTCAAAGGCGGCGAGTCCGGACTGGCATTCGACTTGTGGCTGCCGATGGGTACCCAGCCGATCGTCATGTCGGGCGGCAGCCGCCTCGAGGGCCGCGGCAACCGGTGGATGAGCATGCTGGGCAGAATCGCGCCGGGGGCCACCGTGGCGCAGGCGCAGGCGGAGCTCAACTCGCTGGTCGCGGGACTCCGGCAGACCTTCGCGGATCAAGGGCGCTACGTCGATCAGCACATCGTCCTGTTCACGCTCGATCGCGCGCCGTCCGGCAGCGTATCGGTGCTACGTCCGGTCCTGTTGATCCTGATGGCGGTCGCGGCCATCGTGCTGTTGATCGCGTGCGCGAACGTGGCGGGCCTGCTGCTGGCCCGGGCCAGCGCCCGGCAGCGCGAAATTGCCATCCGCCTGTCGATGGGGGCCGGCCGCGCCCGCATCGTCCAGCAGCTGTTAATCGAGGGAACGCTGCTGGCCGCCCTCGGCTGCATCGGTGCGTTGATCGCGCTGCGATGGACGTCCGGTTTGTTGGTCGGATTCACGCCGCCGTCGGAGCTGCCTATCGAGATGGCCGTGACCATCGACGCCCGCGTCGTCTGGTTCACCGCGGCATTGTCGATCGTGACCGTTCTGCTGTTCGCACTCGCACCGGCGGCGCAGGCCGCCCCGTTGGATCTCGCGTCGGCGCTTCGCGAGACCGGTACGGGCGGTTTCAATTTCGGGCGACATCGCATGCGGCGCGCCCTGGTCGTTACGCAGGTGGCGCTGTCGGTGGTGCTGCTGGTTGGCGCCGGGCTGTGCCTGCGCAGTCTGCAGGCGGCGACACGCATGACACCGGGCTTTGATGCCAGTCAGGTGACGGTCGGCTGGCTCGACCTGTTTTCGGCGGGGTACTCACCGGACGAGGGCCGCGCTTTCTACGCCCGTGCCCTCGAACGTGTGCGCGCGATTCCGGGCGTCGAACAGGCGTCGCTCGGGCGCCGCGTCCCGCTTGGTTTTACGGGCGGCAGCTCCAGCGACATCCGCATCGAAGGCTACACTCCGCAACCGAACGAGCAACCGATCATTGGCCTGCACTACGTCGCATCGAACTACATGTCGACGCTTCGCATCCGGCTGCTGGCCGGCCGCGAGTTCACCGACGCCGATGTCAACGACGCGCCACGCGTCGCCGTGATCAGCGCGTCGATGGCGCGGCGGTATTGGGGTGAACGCGATCCAATCGGCGGGCGGTTTGCGCTCGGCGGCCGCGGCGAACCGCAGTGGATCACCGTCGTCGGCGTCGTCGACGACATCAAGCAGCGCTCGTTCAACGAGCGACAAACTCCGCATGCCTACGTTCCGCTGATGCAGTTTTACAGCGCGCGATCGGTGCTGACCGTCAGGGCGGCGGCGGGCATCGACATTACAGGCGACCTGCAACGCGCCGTCAGAGAGATCGATGCGGCGGTGCCGTTTTACAACATCGGCCGGTTGTCCGAACAAACGAAGGCGGCGACGTTCCAGCAGCAGATGGTCGCCGATCTACTGGTCGTCTTCGGAGCGCTCGCGCTGGTGCTCGCCAGCGTGGGCAGTTACGGTGTGCTCTCCTACCTGGTCGGCATGCGGCGACGCGAGATCGGCATTCGCCTCGCCGTCGGCGCGACGCGCGCTGATGTATTCCGGCTGGTCGCGGCAAATGGCGTCCGTTTGATCGCGACGGGAGTCGCCGTCGGACTGGTCCTGTCGATCGCGGTCGGCGTCGGGTTGGAAAGTTTGCTGATTGCCACGCAGCCGACCGATCCCGTCACGTATGCCGGGGTGGTGGGCATGCTCGTCATCGTCGCAGCGGCGGCGTGCGTGTTGCCCGCCCGTCGGGCAGCCGCACTCGATCCAATTGCCACACTCAGGGAAGAGTAATGCACTGAGGCGATGAGCTCGCGCCCCGTCACTCTAGAATGAGGGATGCGCTTCTTTAAGCTCATCCTTCTCGCTCTCATTCTGTGCGCGATCGCCGGCGTTGGCGTGATGTGGTACCTGGCCGGCGTTGAGCCGGGTCCAACGATAACCGTCACGACACCTGAAAAATTCATCGGCCGGGCCACGCCGCTGTCCATCACGATCGAGTCACCGACGGAGATTGCGATGACATCGGTAATGGTGACGCAGAACGGCAAGCCGGCGCCGCTCAACGACCTGAACAGCGACGCCAGCGGCACTCGGGTCGTGATTTCTGCGACGATCGGCCGCGACGGGCTGGCGAACGGACCGGCGACGCTCGTGGTGGATGCCAGCCGCAAGACGTTCTACGGATTGCGCACGGTCTCGAGCCAACTCACGCGCGACCTGACGGTGCGCCTGGATCCGCCCCGCGTCGCGGTGGTGTCGCTGCATCACTACATCAACCTTGGCGGGGCGGAGTTCGTCGTGCTGCGCGCGACTCCGGACGATGTGGAAGCCGGCATCCAGGTCGGCGACGCGCGTTACCCGGCCTACTCGGGAACGGCGGTCGGCATCGCCGACCCCGCGATCCGCGCCGGCTTCTTCGCGCTGCGGCACGATCAGGACATCAGCACGAGGATCAGCGTCTATGCGCGCGACGCTGCCGGCAATGAAGTGACCACCCCCCTCGAGCATCGTCCCTTCGTGAAACGGTTCGTCCAGTCGAAGATCCCGGTCGACCAGCGCTTCCTGGAACGCGTCGTTCCGGCGATCGCGTCGCACACACCCGGCCTGACCGTCGACACGAGCTCGCGCGACGGCCTGTTAAAGGGCTTTCTCGAGATCAATGGCCAGCTTCGCAAGAAGAACAACGATTACATCGCGTCGCTGGCGGCGAAGAGCGAGCCGCGGATGCTCTGGTCCGAGGCCTTCACGCAGATGGGCAACTCGCAGGTCGAGTCGCGCTTCGCCGATCGGCGCACCTACTATTTCGACGACAAGGAAATCGACAAGCAGGTGCATCTCGGCTTCGATCTGGCGACCGTGCAGCAGGCACCGGTGCATGCGTCGAACGCGGGGAAGGTCGTACACGCGGACTATCTCGGCATCTACGGTAACTGCGTCATCCTCGACCACGGCCTCGGTGTGCAGTCGCTGTATGCGCATCTGTCGCAGATGTCCGTGAAGGTCGGCGACACCGTGACCAAAGGCCAGGAGTTGGGCCGCACCGGCGTGACCGGTCTTGCCGGCGGCGATCACCTGCACTTCACGATGCTGGTCCAGGGCGTGCCGGTGAACCCCGTCGAATGGTGGGACCCCCACTGGCTGCAGGATCGCGTCAACCGCAAGATTGCGGCGGCCGGCGGACCGTCACGGTAGCAACCGGTGCTCCGCGAGGAACGCGCGGATCTCCGGCCACGGCCGCGGGCAATCGTTATGGCCGCACGGCATGAAGCGCAGGGTCGCGCGCGGCGCCGCGGCGGCAATGTCTGAAGCATGCCGGGGCGGAACGATTTCGTCGTTCGAGCCATGCAGCAGGAGTACAGGCCGGTCGAAACGCCGGATCGTCCGCAGCGTGTCGAACGGATCGCGGATCAAGAACGACGGTGCCCAATATCCTCTCGCGAACGCGGCGACACTCGAAAACGTCGATTCCAGAATCAGCGCCGGCGCGTCCCGTTCCGCGGCCAGGACCATCGCCGCGCCGCCGCCAAGCGATCGTCCGTACGGAATAATCCGCGCGGCATCAATGCCTTTCTGCACGCGGGCCCACGCGTGCGCCGCGAGCATGGTGTCGGTGATCGACCGCTGAGACGGGCTGCCCTCCGAGCGTCCGTAACCCGGATACTCGACGAGCAGCACGGCGAATCCCCACGATCGGGGCTCGGTAAACTCGTCGGGCCAAAAATCAATCAGTTCGCCGTTACCGTGCGTGAATATCAACAGCGGCGCGGCTGCGGCTCCGGGCGCCAGCGGCGGCAGGTACCACGCTTCGACTTTCCCTGAGGGCGTCGCCAACCAGACCTGCTCGACTCCAGCGGGACGCGTCATCGCCATCGACGCCGGCGGCCGCGGAAACAGCATCGAGCGCTGCACGAAGAACAACAACATCCAGTACGCGACCACGACTGCCGCTGCGGCGATCGCGATGACGACGAGCGATTTGATGATGGCAGCCTCCTAATTCGATGGCGTCGCGGTCAGCGCGGCACCGACGTCATGAGGTATTCAGATGCTGGCATCGCGTCGTCGCGTGGTCAACATCGATTGCTGGCAGACCCGATAGTGGACGGACCGGTCGGTCACCGGAGTCCTCACCGACGCGACGCAAAATTGTTGTGCCGCGCGGGCGCCGAAGATACAGTCGGGTAGAAGGAGACGATGAGGGTTGGCCGCTGACAAACGCTACATGGAAGACTCGCTCTCCACCCCTTTATCAGAGGTGCTGCGAATCATCCAGTCGCGCCTGCTCGCGGATTCGACTTACTTCGGTATCAAATGCCTGCGCAGCCCAATTGATTTCTGGATCTACCAGGAAATCGTCCACAGTCTGAAGCCGGACGTGATTGTCGAGATCGGCAACTTTCGCGGCGGCAGCGCGTTGTCGCTGGCGCATTTGTGCGACCACCTGTCAAAAGGGCAAGTCATCGGCGTGGACATCAATCACTCGCAACTCGATCCCGCCGCGGTGGCCCACCCGCGTATTTCGTTTATCACCGGCGATGGCTCCGATGTCTTTGACCAGGTCGCGGAGCGTTGCCACGCGGCGGAAACGGTGCTGGTCATCGAAGACAGCTCGCATGAGTACCAGAAGACCTTCGATATTCTGACCAAGTATTCGCAACTGGTCACGGTCGGCAGTTATCTGATCGTCGAAGACAGCATCTGCCACCACGGCCTGCCGATCGGGCCCAAGCCCGGGCCATATGAAGCCATCGCGGCGTTTGTCGCGAGCAACCCCCGTTTCGTTTCGGATCGAGGCCGCGAACCGTTCCTGATCACGTGGAACCCGACCGGGTATCTCCGGAGGCTCAGCTAAGGCGCGTGGACAGCTGATGGACCAATCGCGCGAGTTGCAACACGTCAAGGAGCAGAAGTGGTTTTACGAATTCGTGCTGCCTGACGGCACCACGACCGAAAGCTACCTCGCGCCCGCCGCCAGAGCGATTCACGCAACCCGAGAGAAGGTGCTGCGGCGCTATCTCAACGACCGGCAGGATCTTCGATCGACGGCGCTCGACGTCGCCTGCCATGAAGGTTTCTTCTCGATGGTGCTGGCGGACTACTTCACGTCGGTGACGGCCTTCGACAAGAACACCGATTCAATCGTCAAGGCGCGGCAGATCACCTCGCTCCTCGGCCGTCCGGACATCACATTCAAGGATTCGTCCGTCGAAGCCTGGGACCCCGGCGCCGGAGCGGATTTCGTGTTGTGTTTCGGCCTTCTGTATCACGTCGAAAATCCCGTGGCGATCATTCGAAAGCTCGCGACGCTCGCGGGCAAGGCTATCTGCATCGAGTCGCAGGTGCTTCCGTTCAACGTGACCGGCGCGATCGAGGACGGCGCGCACAACTGGCAGCGTTCCCTGCGAGGGACGTTCGGCCTCTGCGCGGATTATTCGCACAGTCCCGAAGGCGGTACCACAGACTTCGCGCTCGTGCCATCGAGAGAGGCGCTGCGCTTCCTGCTGACGTCGTTCGGCTTCGCAGATATTCAGTTTTATACGCCTGAGCGCGGCGACTATGAGCAGTATGTCCGCGGCCACCGGGTGATCGTGTTCGCGACTCGGGACGCGAGCCAGTGAGCGAGACGCCGGGCGATCGTTCGCTGCCGTGGACGGGGGAGCGGTTCCTGCCCTATGCGCCGAACGGCGCCATCGAGCTCGAGCACCTGCATCGATACCTCTTTGCCCGGCAGATCGTCGCCGGCAAGGCGGTGCTGGATATCGCGTGCGGCGAAGGCTACGGCACCGCACTGCTGGCGAGAAGCGCCCGCGTGGTTTTTGGCGTCGACATCTCGGACGAAGCCGTCAGGCACGCGTCGTCAAAATACCAGTCGGCCAATATCGAGTTTCGACGCGGCTCATGCGCCGCGATTCCGCTCGAGGACGCCAGCGTGGATGTGGTGGTGAGTTTCGAGACCATCGAACATCACGACCAGCATGAAGCGATGATGCGCGAAATCAAGCGGGTGTTGCGGCCGCACGGCCTCCTTGTGATCTCGAGTCCTGACAAGGCGCAGTATTCCGACAAAACGGGCTACCGCAATCGCTTCCACGTGCGCGAGCTCTATCGCGTCGAGTTCGAACAGCTGCTGTCGAGTCACTTCGCCAGCCACGAGATGTTTGGACAGCGCATCGCTTTCGGATCGGTGATTCTTGGCGACGGCGCCGCCAGCGCCTCGGAAACGTACACGATGGGCGATCAGGAGGCCCAGGTGTCGCCGGGCTTGTCACGGCCGGTCTACTTGATCGCCGTCGCCTCGGACGGCGACGTTCCGGCGCTGAGCGGCGGGCTGCTGGAACCGGAAACACAAGGCGCGCGGCGGCTTCGCACGGGCGCGGCCGGCCAGCTGGCGAAAATCGGCGTCATGACGCCGACCTACAACCGTCCGGACCTTGCCAGATTTCTTCTGCTGCAAATGGCCAACCAGACGCGCCGGCCTGACCTGGTGTGTATTCACCAGAACGGGACGCCGCAAAGCTATGAATGGGCCATTGCTGACGTGACGCGCGAGTTTGCGGTGCAATGGATTCACAATGCCGAGCAGATGCCGCAGCACGAGTGGTACGCCGTTCCCCTGGCGAGGTTAATCGACGAGGGGTGCAGCCACTTTTTCTGGTGCGATCATGACGATCTTTACGACCGCACACACATCGCGGCTGGTGTCGCCACGCTCGGTGAGGGGAAGTTTGATTTTTCCGTGAACCGGCGCGCCGGCTGCCTGCTCCTGAAGACGCCCTATCAATACTTTGCCGAAATGGAGTTCAAGGCTCACGATCCTGGCGGCATGAGCTCGTCGATGTGCTTCAACCGCGACTTTGCCATCGAGCTTCTCAAAGACCTGCGAACGCCAAGACCGACGGCCCATTACTCCGATCAAGTGCTGCGGCGAGTCACGATGCCCAAATTTCGTTGTCACCTCCACGACGGGACCGCGACGACGACATACGTGAGCCATGCGGGCACGGTCAGCAGCCGCAGCTGGGTTGAGCCAAAGCCGCGGCCGCACCGCTCGACACGCCAACCCGCGTTCAGGGCATTTCCAGCGGCGTTGCCCGCCGAAGTGTGCGATGGAATAGCGAGCGATGCCGTGGCGCAGCTAGGCGACTCGAGAATCGACGGCCGCGATTGGCCCGGCGAGCACTGGGTGAGCGGCCTGCTGTTTGGATTTGCGCGGCTGGCGAACGAAGCCGTATGGCACTACCCGCTCGCCCGCAGCGGACCCGTGCGTTTTTTGACGCCCGCAAGCGACGTGACCGATCACCGCGTGCCGGATCACCTGCCGGATGGGCTGCGGCCCAAGTTCACGGTCATCGCGAATCTGAGTGTGTCGAATGACTCCGTCGGCGGTGATCTCTGGGTGAAAGACGCCAATGGCAACACCATTCACGATGACGCGCTCGCGATCGAGCTCCGCCGTCAAGGAACCGTTGTCGTCATCCCCCATCACCTGCGTTACACCGTGCGGCCCGTCACATCTGGTGTGAAATATTCGGTCCTGTCCTGGGTATTCGGACCGTGATGCCCGCTCTGAGATTCGTTCTGAGTGTCCAGGACACGGTCTACTTTCATTGGCAACTCGCGATCTTTCTCGAGTCGCTGGCGGAGCAGCTGCCGGCTGGTAGTGGCGTCGACGTGGTCGTGTCCAACGACTTCGCACCTCTATCAGCGGATTTGGCTGCCGTGATCGCCGCCTACCGTCCCGTCGTCCGCTGTCTGCTAGGCACCGATTATGGCAAGAGGCCGGTCGACGTGCAGGTCGACAATGCATTTGAAGGCACGGTTCCCGCACCGGCCGGGAGCCACGCCGGCGTCGACGTGTACTGGCGCCGCACGCCGCGCGGCTACCTGGCGCTGAACCGCGTCGAGGCGCTGAGGGTCGTCGGTGAAAGCCTTGCGTCAGAAATGATCGCGTTGATGGATCCTGACATTTTCTTGTACGGCTCGCTCAATGCGGCGGCACTGCCGAGCGGCAACGCCCTGCAAGCCAATCCGCACATCGACAGGGACCCATTTCTTGGCGGCCCCGTTACGGGGGACTCGCCGCGGAAGGGCGTGTTGCTCAAAGTGCTGCTGCGCGCCTTGCAGTGCGAAAACGAATTTCAAGCGGGCGGCGTCACCGTGTTCCTGGATGCGGACACGCTTCGCAATAAGAAGTTCATCGCGGATTGCTTTCGCTTCAGTCAGTTGGTGTATCTAGCGGGCCAGATCGTGGAGGTCCGACGTGCCTGGATGGCTGAGACGGCGTGTTATTCGCTCTCGCTCACCTATAACGGCATTCCTTATGTCCTGATGAATCGTCCTGAGTATTCCGTCCAGATCGCAGCACCGACAATCCCGAGCGGCACTTTCTATCATTACTACGCCGAGCGGAACAGCAACGGCGTCGGCGCCTTTCCGGGATCCCCGTGGCACAAGAAAGAGTACTGGTCAAAAAATTTTTTGCGAACCGCGGATCTTGATTCGCTCCGCGGTGAAGCGGTGACCGACCATCACCGAACGTTCCTGACGCTCGCGACCGCCGCCAAACGGCGGCTCGGATGGTGAACGAACCGCTCGTGCGGGTGATTCCGGCGGGTATCCCCGGTTACGTGTGCGATTGGATTGTGGATGACAGTCGTGCACGCGCGAGCGGCACCGCAGACGCGCCAGTTTCTTGGCCCGCCGATCACTGGATCACTGGACTGCTGTGGCATTTTGCGAGCCGTGCCAATGAGACGGACTGGCGCTATACGATCGTCGCCAGCGAAAGCGCTTTTCTGGCGACCTACGGCCGCAAGGGGTTTTCCACATGGCATGCCGACGATGTGTTGAAACCAACCGATGCGAATTTGCCGTCGGCGTTGCGCGGCCTGACCCGGAAGTTGTCCGTGACCCTCATGCTCAATGAGAGCAGCGACTATTCCGGCGGAGACTTCAGGATCAAACGCGAGGGAGCTGCCGAAACCGAACTGGATCCAGCGCTCTTCAGGCGGAAGGGTACCGTCATCATCCATCCCTCATATGCATTGACGTCTGTAAGACCGGTCACCAAGGGAGTGAAACACTCCCTGGTGACGTGGTTGCTGGGTCCGCTGACCACGTAAGACGTCGGCTGGCTATACGCCGGCGTGACTGCTACAGCGGGTCTGACCAGTTATCCGACGATTCAGGCCACGAGTCCGACGACTCCGGCCACCAATCCGACGATTCGGGCATGGGGTCTGAGGGTTCGGGCATCGGGTCGGAGGACTCCGGCAACGGATCGGAAGGCTCCGGCTCTGGGTCCGATGATTCGGGCGGGTTATCCGACGGGTCCGGGGGCGGTGGCGGTGGGGGAACGCCTCCGACTATGACTAATTGCGGCCCACAAGCGCCGGCGACAAGAGCCGCACCCTCGCGTGAGTAGTACGCCACCGAGCCGCCATTGCGGCCGCCCTCGTCACGATCGTCGCGGTGATCGCGATCGCCGCTATGGTCGCCGTCGTCGCTTCCCCTGCGATTGCCCACAAGGCCTCGCCGGATGTCGCACAGCAGCACGACCCACGCATTCGTGCCCTGGCGCACATCCTCGGTCACGTCCCATGACACCAGGCCGGATTGACCATTCGCATGCGCCTGCCCGGGCGCGGTTGCCGGACGCATCAGCGTGGTGGCGCCGTTCCAGGAATTCGGATCGGATCGCATGACGTTCGCGTTGCTGTCAGCAATGTCCGGATCCGCTGCGTTGTTCCACGTCACGCCGAAGCCTGAACCTGACTGACCCTGGTTGCGTGGCAGCCCGACGCGTTTTCCATTTCCCTCGGGGAAAACGAATCCAGGTGGCAACGGACGGACGTCCACATAGTGGGTGTCGCCCGGCTTCCAGTTATTGCCGTTCCAGCCAATCTGCAGCTGCAGGAACGCCGTGCCGCCGTTCTCTACTCTCGCCGCCATCAGCTGAACCTGCGAGGCGTCGAACTGGAGGACGCCTCTGTGCTCAGGGCGCGCGTTGATGTGAATGAACGGGTTAGCGCCCTCATTGGAATTAGGCGCATCCTTGCAGAGCGTGCTGTCGGCTTGCGCAGGCAGTACGACCGTCGACGGAGGGGGTGCCGAAGGCGCACTTTGAGAAGCGTCCTCTGCGGCGAGCGGTGCCGCCGACGTCACGGCCTTCGCGACGCCGAAGACGCCGAAGGCCACCGCGGCCCCCATGCCAGCTCCGAGGCGAGTCAGCGCGCTTCGACGGCTCAAGGCCGCCGTAATCGTCGCGGCGCCTGCGGTCGGCTTCAGTAACTTGGCTTTATCGAATGCGGCAAGTACCATCCACACGTCGGCTTCCGTCGCGGACGCATGCCCCGCACGGCGCAGTGCGCCGACAAGTTGAGTGACAGTGTGCGAGCCATTTGCGTCACGCCAGACGGCGGCCTGCGCTCCGTTAAGTTCCCAGATTTGCTCAGACGCGGGGTCGTAGACGCGGCACGCGTCCCCACTTTGAACGACCCGAACCTCACTTTTTCGAACGACTGGTCTATATGACCCGCCGAACCGCTGATCTAACGTCATTTTGGCCCCAAAGAGTATCTATGAAACAATTTGTCGCTTAAAGTCGCAAAGAATCATGGACGAGAACAAACCAAGAGTCAAATGGAGTTTTCACTTTTTTTTCACTTTTGGTGGCTGGATGTCATGTTCTACCCGCGCGGTGGACTTCCCGCGCGGGCGATTTTCGGCGCCGTGCGGCGCTGGGCTACCGTGTTGATTGCTGCAGGGCTCTGGTTGCGTCTCGAATGTGTGAGGCCAGCGCATTGACCGCGGCGGATACCGTCCGTACGCCGCCTTGCGCCTCGGTGAAACGATTTTCCTCCAGACCCTCGCGAATCTGCGGCATCGTCTTGACGCCGTATCCGGTGTAAAAACCCGGCGCGTAGATCTGATGCTTGAACCATTCGCGGCGCGGCAGGCCCTCGGTGTTACCGAGTTTGCGTTCCGACGTCAGCAGCAGCGTGTTCAGCTGCTGCAGCGATTTGCTCGCATTCAGGTTGGCCGAATTCGCGCGTCCGACCGCCGCGTACGCCTTCTCGAACTCCTGCGCCGCGGCACGAAGAGACTCGACGGCGGTGCGGACCGGCTTCACATCCACTTTTGAGTCTTTCTTCTCGGCGGCGAGCTTCTCGAGCTCGACGACATACCGCATCAACGTATCCGCGGTGTCGATGAACTGAAAGGGCAACACCGGTGCATCGGCCAGCCGCAGGATCAATGTGCCCGTCAATTGCGACAGCGTTCGGCCGTAGCTGTAATCGCCATCGGAATACGTTTGATACCACTTCACCGTATCGTAGGCGGAGTGGTAGACACCGCCGGGACTCTCGCCCCCGAAGCCGACGTTCAGCGCCGATAGCGTGAGGTGCTGCAGGAACGGTGTGAAGTCCGATCCCGAGCCGAGCGGCGCCAGTCGCAACGACGGATCCGATTCGGCCGCTTTTCGATCCGCTTCCGGCTCGCCGAGGATCGCGCGCCGGCGCGCCTCGTCGAAGACCGGTTTGCCCGTGCGTGGGTCCATGATCTCTTTGGCGACTTCCCCGATCATCTGCTGCAGGCCATGCGAGCCGCCGGTGTTCAACCAGCCTTTGCCGGTGCCGTCGGTGTTGATATACGCCACCGCCTTCTGCTTCAACTCTGCGCCGTGTTTCTCCGCCCATTCGGTCGAGCCGAGCAGGCCCCACTCCTCGCCGTCCCATAGCGCCAGCACGATCGTCCGCGACGGCCGCCATCCGGTCTTCAGCAACTCGCCAAGACCGCGCGCCGTTTCCATCAGCGCGACGGCGCCGCTCGTCGGATCGTCTGCGCCGCTGACCCACGCGTCGTGGTGGTTGCCGAAGATGACCCATTCGTCCGGCCGCGTCGCTCCCGGAATTCGAGCGACGACGTTGTAGAGCGGACGATTCCGCCAGTCGAAGCGTAGGTTCATGTGCACTTGCGCAGGACCCGGGCCGACGTGATACGTGATCGGCAGCGCCCCTCGCCATTCCGGTGGCGCAACCGGTCCCTTCAACTGGCGCAGGATCGGCAGCGCGTCGCCGTAGGAGATCGGCAGCACTGGAATCTTGAGGATGGTCTGCGATTCCTCGACACGCAGTTTCTTGCCGCCGCGTTCGCTGGCCCAGCCTGGCGTCAATGGATCACCGGCATGAACCGGCATGTCCATCACGCTGCCGCGCTGCGCGCCAAACTCCGGCCGATACGGGCCCTCCGGATACACATCACCCTGGAAATAACCGTCGTCTCTCGGATCGGAATAGATCAGGCACCCGATCGCACCATGCTCGTAGGCCACCTTCGGCTTGATGCCGCGCCAGCCGGCGCCATAGCGGGCGATGACGATCTTGCCCTTGACGCTGATGCCCAGCTCTTTCAAGCGCACGTAGTCGGCCGGCATGCCGTAATTCACATACACAACGTCACCGGTGACGTTGCCATCGCCGGAGTACGCGTTGTAGAGCGGTGTCTGATCGCCGGAATCAGGATCTTCCGGGAGAACCGGCTCCTTCACCTTCAAGGCATACTTCGTCGGCGCGACCAGTTCGACCGTCGTCTCGATCGGCCACGGCATCATCGCTTCGAACTCTTCGAGCCGCGCGTCCAAGCCGAAGGAGATGAACTTGGCGAGCGCGTAGTCGGCAACGCGCTTCGAGGAGGGTTGCCCGGCGACGTGCGGATCTCCGGCGATCGCCTCCATGTATTCCTTCAACCGCGCAGCATCGGGGACTTTGCGAAACTGCTCTTCGCGCTGGCGCTGCCCCGCGACGGCATCGTCCGGGAATCCGCGGATCGGCCGCACCTGCGCGGTGGGAAGTGCGGAGATGAGCAGTGAAAGACCGAGAACGAGGACCAACGGAAGAGCTCTTCGCATGCCGACACTATAACGCGCTGAACAGCACCGCCCCGTGCGGACGTTACTCGCCCGCCACTCACGTTCCCCGTCCCAGCCCCCGGTTCCCATCGCAATGCGGCGAGGCTGCCGCATCCTGAATAGGAGTATCCTCAGCGGATGAAACGTACGTTCTTCGCCCTGTTTTTGTCTTTGATTGTCGCCAGCTTCGCCACGGTCGCGGCCGTCCTTGACGCCGGCATCCAGGCGCCGGCGGCGCAAGCGGCACCTCCGAAAACGATCGTGCAACTGGTGCGCGATGCGATCGCGGCGAACGATTTCGCGAAGGCAGAAAAACTCGTGCTCCAGGACATGGCCGCCAACGGCACGACGCCGATCGCGATCGAGGCGTTCTCGTGGCTGGGGCGCGGCTACGTCGCCGCCAAGCGCTACGACGAAGCGATGACCTACGCGGCGCGCACCTACGAGATCGTCGAAGAGCAGCTCAAGACGCGCCAGCTCGATGACGAACCGCGCCTGCCGATTGCCCTCGGCGCGGCCATCGAAGTGCAGGCACTCGCTCTGGCCGGACAGAACCGCCGATCCGAAGGACTGGTGCTGCTGCGCCGCGAGATCGAAACGTTCAAGGGCACCTCGATCATCATGCGTCTCAACAAGAACGTGAATCTGCTGAGCCTCGAGGGGGAGCCCGCGCTGCCGTGGACATCGAACGAATGGCTGGGCCCGAAGCCGCAAACGCTCGCCGAACTGAAAGGCAAACCCATCGTATTGTTTCTCTGGGCGCACTGGTGCGGCGACTGCAAGAAGCAGGGCCCGATCCTCGAAGCGCTCGTCGAGAAATACAAACACACCGGCCTCACGGTGATCGCACCAACCCAGCGATTTGGCTACGCAGAGAAGCGCCGTCCGGTCGGCCCTGCCGAGGAGCTCAAGTACATCGAGCAGATCCGCGACGAGTTCTATCCGTGGATGAAGTCCGCGTCGGTGCCGGTCAGCGACGATGTCTACCTGCGATACGGTGTGTCGACGACGCCGACCTACGTGATGATCGGCCGTGACGGCAAAGTCTCGACGTACTTACCGGGTCAGCCAACGCCGGAACAGCTCGAGCCGTTGATTCAGAAGATCGTAGCGACGCCGAGCGTTCGCTAACACGCTGGATGCTGGTAGCCGCGCGAACAACCGAGTCGCGCTGGTACCCGCTACTTCCGCTTCAGATACTCCGCACGCTTCGCCGCGATTTCACGGGCCAGATGCTCAGGCAGCGGCAGCTGTCCGGCGCGCTCGAGCCGCTCGATGGCCTGGTCGATTGCACCGCTGGCCGCGAGCGCCTCGGCCAGTGCCAGGAGATTCTGCGGGTTCTTTGGATCGAGGCGAACCGCCTCGTGCAATTCCTTCAACGCCTCGCCCAGGTTGCCGCTGATCAATAGAACGCGGCCGAGATTGCCGCGCGCCACCGCGTAGTCAGGCCTTCTGGCCAGCGCCTCTCGAAACGACCGCATCGCTTCCTCGAGGCGGCCCGCCTGGGCTTGCGCAGTGCCGAGATTGAAGTGCGCCGCGGCCGATTCAGGCTTCAGGGCCGCGGATGCCTGAAAGTGCCGCACCGCGTTCGCCGCGGAGCCAAGCCCCATGTACAACAGCGCCACGTCGTCGTGCAGCTCCGCGTCGTCGGGCGTCACCTTGAGCATCGTCTCGTAGCCGACGATATCTTCCGCGGTCATCTTTGCCGTGATCTCCTGGTTCAACCGCCGGCGATCCGCCTCGTTTGATGTCAACAGCTGGAACCACAGGTCGCCCATCTCGTCGCGAGAGCGCTGGCCCCAGAACACGCGTGCGGGCGGCGATTCGGGATTGCGCGGATTGCTCGCGGAATTGTCGTAGCTGAACTCCATCGACAGCCGGGTGCCCGCCGGGAGCGGGATCGGCGTCGCGTGGCGGTAGACATGCTGCCAGCGAAAATCCCAATCCCGAATGTGCATCACGGTGTGTGTCGAACCGTTCGGCAGCGTCGCCGTACCGCGGATCTCTCTCGCGCGATAGTGCGCGTGCGGCTGTACGGCAAGCAGCTGCACGTCGACAGGAAGCACGTACGAGTCGCGAATCACATAGCGCGACTCACCCGGTGGAATGTCGATGCCTTGCGAGCCAAGCCGCAGGATCGTCGGCGTCCGTTCGGGAGCGCGGTCTGTGAAATACAGACCAATCTCCGGCAACACGTCTTCAACCGCGCCGCTTGGCTGCAAATGAAGCTGGACGACGAGGTCGCTGCCGGGATCGAGCGTCCAAGCGAGTTCCGGTTGCACCAGCGGCGCAATCTGCCCGGGGGTCCATCCCAGGAAATGGCCATCGGGATATTCCGCCGATCGCGGCATCAATCCGTCATAACCAGGTGCCGGGTCCGCCTCGTCAAGCTGTCGTGTCGCCGGCGTGCGATCGATGCGGATGTTGGCGTGATGCACCACCCGAGCGTTGCCGGGGTGAAATTCGATGCCGGTCACGTAGCGGCGCTTTGTCACCGGGAGCCGGATCGCGAAGATTCGGAACGCGTCGGTCCCGGTTGCGGGAAGACTGAACGCGCGCTCCGGCTTCACGACGAGATCAGGCTTGCCCAGGAGCCAGCCCTCGGCATGAGGCGGCAGCGCTGGAAGCGCGGCGACGTCCCCTTCCGGCGTCCCGTTGCCGGCCCATTTTCCAATCGCCGCAATTTCCCGATCGGTGAGCAGCCGCTGGCCGACAAAATGTCCGACGCCCGGCTCGACTTTCCATGGCGGCATGAAGCGGCTTGCCGTCACTTTGGCGATTTGTGACGCTCGTCTCCGCACCTCGTCGTAAGTGGTGAGCGGGAACGGACCGGGACCGCCGCTGCGATGGCATGGCGCGCAGGCGTCGAACACGATCGGTGCAATATCTTTCGTGAACGTCTGAGCGAATGCATCGGTGCACGGCATGCACAGGACGCCGGCGATCCACAAGCCGCGCAGACGGCGAAGCCATGCGCCGTTCATTTGACCAAGTCAGCCAGAAAGCAGCCAACCGCGCGCGTGTGCGTGTTCGTCACGGGCTTGCCGGCGGTTGCTGCACTCAGCGCATCTTCGAGATCGCGCGACGTCGGCGCGGGCCGATCTCTTCCAAAGTCGATATAGCGATCGTCGATGCGTCCGCGATACAGCAGCTGCTCGCCGTGCATCACCGCGACTTCAGGCGTCACCGTGACGCCGGTTGCCTTCACGAGTTTCAGGTCGGCATCCCGAACGAAGTCGAGCGTATACGCGAACTTCCTGCGGTGCTCGGCGATGATTTCAGGCGTGTCGGTCTTCACCGGGTAGACCAGGATGAACCTGGCCGAGGAAAACTTTGCCGCGAGCCGCTGGATTTCAGGCGCGTAGCGATTCGAGATCGGGCAGTCCGTCGTGGTGAAGACGTAGACGGTCAGGAGCAGCGCGGACAACATGGGAGCAATCAGTATAGAAAAAAAGAAGGGCGGGGTTTGATCCCCGCCCTTCTTCGTCTACGGTCCGGCTACGGCCGGCTCTCACCCTTCGGCCGTTACCAGCGCACGTCGGCGCCGACGCGAATGATGCGTCCCTGCAGAATCACCGATGGGCGCATGTAAGTCGCGGCGCCGAACTGCGTGCTGCTGACGCTGGTGTAGTCGTCCGAGTTGAGCGCGTTGAACAGGTCGAGCTTCGGCGTCACACGGAAGGCGCCGAACTCGACGCTCTTGCTCACCGAGAAGTCGATCTGGTTGATGCGCGGCGTGTACTCCGTCTCAGGTGCAACCAGCGGCACCTGGATGCTCGCGATGCCGCTCGCGGCCATCGCCGGCAACACCAGCGCACCGGGTGTGCAGGGCGCCTGGCAGTTTGCCGCATAGCGCGTCGTCGGCGTCACCAGCCAGTGCGTGCCCAGTCCTCGCGGATTATCGAACCCGGTGCCGGCTGTGAAACCGCCGTAGGCTTGCGCCGCGGTGCCGGCGAGATATCCGTTCAGCCCCTGGTACGCGACACTGAACGCGATCTGCTGCCACGGCAGCGGATAGACGACCGTCGCCTTGACCTGCTTCTGCCACGGAATGCCGCTTTCGGCCTGGTTGCAGTACAGGCTGCGGTTGGGATCGCTCTGCGCCGCCACGCAGACGTCGTTGAGCGATCGCTCGACGCTGAAACCGCCGAAGGCCCGGATACCACCGCGCATGCGCGCGTTGAACGACAGATCGAAGCCGTTGTACCACCGCTTCATGTCGTCGCTGGTGCTGTCGACGTTGGCCACCTGCGAAGCGACACCGGGTTTCGGCAGCCAGACTGGAACGACCTTGCCATCAAGCGGGCTGACAATGCTGAACTGATCGTAGCTGGCGGCCGTGCGCAGTGAGTTCTGGCGCACCGTGATGTTGCGGAAGTCGCTGCGGAAGTACTCGAACGACGCCGTGAACCCCGAAAATAGTTCATGTGTGATGCCGGCGTTGAACGCAAGCTGATACGGCCGCTTGAGGCCCGGATCGAACTGCGCGAGCGAGCGGACGCCGAAGTTTGCCGGCAGGCCGGCAAAGTTGATCTCGCAGCCGATTGTCGGATAGCCGACACAACCCCGTTCGCCGTCGGCGATGTCGTTGCCGTTGACGTCGGTCCACGCCAGCTGCTGCGTGGTCAGCGCCGTGGGGTTATAGAGCTGCGCGAAGCCGGTGGTCTGGGCCGTCACGAACTTGTTATAGCCGGCGCGAATCGCCGTCTTACCGTCGCCCGACAGGTTGTAGACCGCCGACACGCGCGGCGAGAAGTCCTTCCACTTCGGCAAGTGGATGTCGTCATACGGCGCGATGTTCGCAAAGCGGCCGACCTGGGCGCCCTGTCCGACGATGTACTGATGGAGGTAGTCGAACCGTAGCCCGTAGTTCAGCGTGAGCTTGCCCATGTTCCACTGATCCTGCGCATACACGCCGAAGTTGGCGCCGAGGTTCTCCTGTACTTCGAGCGGAGTGTTCAGCACCGTGACGCGCAGCGGCACGCCGTTCTGATAGGTCTGATAGAGATCGGCGTTGGCGTTGTTATAGCGGCGGTAATAGCCCCACTGGTGCATCGCGCCGACCTTCACATTGTGCGCGCCGCTGACGTACGACAGCGCGCCCTGCACGTTGTAGCGATCGGGATAGTTGCCGAGCTGGGCGCCCGAGGCATTCCACAGGAAGCCGGTGCTGATGTCGTCCTTCCGGACGTTGCGATACCACGCCGGCGTGCCGCGTTCGGCGAAGATGCCCGGCTGATACAGGTTGTCGTAGCGCTCGCGATTGAACGAGAAGCCGGTCTCGAGCAACAGCCTCGACGACAGCGTCGACGTCCACTTCGCGGAACCGGTCGCGAACGTCGGCGTGTTCCAGATGACCGATGCGGTGCGCGGGTCCGTCAACGCGCCCATCGCATGGCCGCGTAGGCGAAGCGCTCGATCCATGTAGACGGCGAACTTGTTGCGTTCCGATACCTGCCACGTGAAACGCGCCACCGGGTTGGCCATCTTCTCGTCCGAGATGCCCTGTTCGCACGAACCGGGATTGGCCGCGCAGCGCGCGTATGCCTGCGGGTACGGCAGCGACCCGTCGGTCATGAAGGTGTTGGCGATCGGCTTGTCGTAGTACGCCTGGCGGAAGGCGCCGAAGAACCACAGCCGGTTCCTGACGATCGGGCCGCCCTGCTCGATGTTGAACTCCTCGAAATGATCGATGCGATCGACGCCGGTGACGCCCATGTCCTTGAGCCGCTGTGTCAGGTTATCGCCCTGCCACGAGGCCGGCGAGCGCGCCCACTTGGCGCCGCCGCGGAACTGGTTGCCGCCGTCTTTCGGGACCAGGTTCATGGTGATGCCGCCGGTCAGCGTCTCGGCCGCGCCGCCCGCGGTCTGATAGACCATTTCCTGGCTCATTGCCTCGTTGTGGTACGCCTGCACCGCGCCGTCGCCCATCAGGCCGTTGGTCATCAATCCGTCGACCAGCACCACCGACTGCGCGCCGCCGGTGCCGCGAATCGCGAAGTAGGTCTGCTGCATCGCCCGCGAGCCGCCGACGTCCGGCGCGTTGAGCGTGACGCCGAGCACGAGCTGGCCGAGGCCCTGAATCGTCTTGGCGGTCGGCACGGCATCGAGCACTTCGCGTGACAGCACCTGCTGCTTGACGTTGCTCTGCACGTCGACGACCGGCGAGGCGCCGGATACCGTCACGGATTCCTGCAACGTGCCGACGCTCAATTGCACGTCGATCGTTGCCGTGAAGTTCGACTGCAGCTCGATGCCTTCGCGGCTTTGCGTGTTGAAGCCTGGCAACGTGAACGTGAGGGTGTAGGTCCCGGGACGAAGATCGACGATACGGTACTGACCGTTTTCGTCGGTGATCGCCGACTTCACTTTTTCAATCAGCACCGGGCTGGCCGCTTCGACGGTCACACCGGGCATCACCGCGCCTGATGTGTCCTTGACCGTGCCCGTAAACGCGCTCTGGGCGCGCGCGATCGCGGGCACCAGAACGAGGCTCGCCAGAACCAGCAAGAACGTTCGTACAACAAACCTACGCGCCATCTATTCCCCCAATCAGCAGACGAAGTTACCCGGGATCACCACGTACAACAGGGCGGGCGCTCGTCCGCCAAAAGCAGACACGACCTTAACGCCGGGCCGCGTAGCAGTCAATTACGATCGCCCGGGTCACGATCCGAATTTTTGGAATCTTGCGTACGAATAAAAATGCCGCGACCCATGAGCTGAGCCGCGGCATCGATACAGACACGGTGCGCGTCGAAGAGTTACTTGGCGGTCGAACCGCCCTTGATGACTGCCTTGATGTAGGCCGTCGTCCAGCAGCACTGGAAACCGCCACCACCAACGCCGGACGAATCGTTGCCCTCGATGCGGATGAAGTATTCGCCCGGCAACGAGAAGGTCGCCGTCGTCGAGACCTTGTTTTCCTTCGGATCGATGTCCGGGGTCGAGTCGGCGAAGCTGATGTCCCCCGGGCCGCGATACTTCGAGAGGATCGTGCTCAGACGCGGTCGGCGCGGCGGAGCGTTCGCTCCGCCCGGTGGCGGCGCGGCCGCGGAGCCTCCCGTGGGCGGCTCTTCATGCCCGTCGTCCGTGATCCAGTAGCTGATCGCGACCGGTTCGCCGGCAACGCCGGTGATCACCGGCGCCTCGGAGAGTGGCGGCGGCGGGCCGGTGAGGTCCCTGCCCTTCTCGGTGAGCTTCAGCACCGGCGGCTTGTTTCCCATCGCGGCGTCGAGAAACGGCTCGACCTGGTAGCCCTTGGTCAGGCCGAACACGCCGGTGGCCGTCTTGCCATTGGCCGTCAGCGTCCAGGTCAGCTTCTTGGTGCCGAAATCTTTCGGCACCTTGATGGCGATGGTGCCCCAGCCGCGGCCGACGAGAAAATGGGTCGGCTGCCCCTGATCCGGGCCACCCGGCTCAATCTTGTTGTCGGGGCCGATTGGAATGTCCAGAACCTGCTTCCGGTTGCGGTTGTAGTAACCGATCAGCAGGGTGTAGGTGCCGTCGGGATTCTGGTACCAACCCTCGAATGCGGGATAGACGTTCAGGCCCGCGTCCTTGAGCGGCTCCATCACGAGTTCCTGCTGCGCAGACGGCGTCATTCCCGTCATTAGCGCGAATGCCACGAGCGCCATCGCAATGCGCCCGATCTTCCCCTGAGTGTTCATGCGTGGCTCCTGCCCGCCTTCGCCAACGCTGCGGCGGGTAAACAACAAAAAACGCCGGGACGTCTTCAGCTGATTGGGCCGAAAACAGTACCCGGCGTTCGATAACCGCTACCCGCTTACTGCTGCTGCTGGCGATCCGTCGTGGCGGCCAGCTTCTGCTTACGCGCTTCGACTTCCTTGGCGAAGTCTTCGTCGCTCATGTAGGTGATGTTGATCCAGATGTGCGCCATCTCGTCGACGGTGCGATCACCCCAGCCGACCCACTGATTCGGATCGGGGTTGTTCTTGTTGGCCGCCGTGTTGTCGTGCCACGACGTGATGCGCAGGATCGTGCCCTTCGGCAGCAACGGCGCGTAATCGTCGTGGAACACGTAGTTGTTCATCCAGTTGAATTCGAACCGGTTGACGTGGCCGAGAACCTGCTGCTGGCCGTTCGGCAGAATCGCTTCGACCATCTGCGCCTTGCCGCGCAGGTGCATATGCGGCTGGAAGTTCTCGACGCGGCCGGCGCGTCGCATCACGTGGAAGTTCTGCGTCACGCTGACGGTGTTTGGCGGAATGTCGAGCGCGCGGTTGCCGCCCTGGATGCCGCTGTAGAGCGACAGCATGGTGCGGTACTTCGGCTCCTGGCCTTTCGGGTACAGGTAGATGCCCATTTCGACGACGTCTTCGATGTCTTCGCCGCCGTCGCTGTAGTGGATGTCCCAGCGGAACTTGGCGCCCGGCATCAGCAGCTTGCCGGTGTTCGGCCGCATGATTTCGCCTTCCTTATTGACCGCCCATTCCATGAACAGGCCGGCGCCGCTGTCGTTGTCCGCGCTGATCAGCCCCTGCGCGATCGCTTCCTTCTCGTCCTGCAACAGATAGGCAAGCGCGTGATGGGTGATCTTGCGGCCCTTGATGGTGCCCGGGCGCATTTCGATGGCGCGAACCCAGCGCGGCTCGGTCAACGGCACTTCGCTCACCGGCTTGTACCAGGCGTCCATCGCGCCGGCCTTCTGCTTGTACTTCGGCGAGCGGATGATCAGGTCCGGCGGACCGAACTTCTTCTCGTAGTTCCAGCCGTTGGCCTCGGCCCACTTGATGGGAGCCGGCATGTCCTCGGGTTCGCCCTGCGGCGCGCCGTTGCTGGCCCACTTCACGATCGTGTCGATTTCCTTCTGGGTCAGCGAGCGATTGTTCTGATAGTGC
>DASPNQ010000058.1:0-10877 GCA_035626435.1 Vicinamibacterales bacterium | reverse complement strand
TGACGGTGCCCGGAGATATTTCGTCAGCTGCCTTTATCGCTGTTGCGGCGGCCGTGTTACCGGGCTCCGACGTCACCATCACGCATGTCGGATTGAACCCCAGCCGTGCTGCACTGCTCGATGTGTTGAGACGTTTCGGCGCCAACGTTGACGCCACCGTCGAAGATGAGTGGAATGGTGAACCGGTGGGCCGGCTGCGTGTCCGCTACGGAGTCATGCGCGATCTCGTCATCGCGCCCGCGGAAGTGCCGGAGGTGATCGACGAGCTGCCCGTGCTCGGGACGCTTGGTTGCTTTGGCGGAAGCGTCACGGTCTCCGGCGCCGGCGAACTGCGAGTCAAGGAAAGCGATCGCATCGCGGAACTGGTCGCCGGGCTGCGCGCGATCGGCGCCGACGCGGACGAGCGGCCCGACGGTTTTCAAATCCGATCCGGATCGCGGCTGACTGGCGGCACCGTACACGCCCGACACGATCACCGCCTGGCGATGGCGTTCGCGATCGCCGCGCTCGGCGCGACCGGGCCGACGCATATCGAAGGCGCCGACGCCGTCGCTGTCTCCTACCCTGGCTTCTTCACCGATCTCGACCGGCTCGCGCAGCGCCCGGAAGGCAGCACGCGCGCGTGAGGACGGACAAAATCTATCTGGTAGGGTTCATGGGCGCCGGCAAGTCCACGGTCGCCCGCGCGCTCGGCAAGCGTCTCGATTGGAAGGTCGAGGATGTCGACGTGCGCATCGAACGGACTGAACGCCGCGACATTCCGACGATTTTCCGTGAAGCCGGCGAGGCCTATTTCCGCGCGCGCGAACGCGAGGTGCTGATTTCGCTGCTCCCCGACCGAGGCACCATCGTCGCCTCCGGCGGCGGCACCTTCGCCGACGCGTCGAATCGGGAGCTGATGCTGCGCGACGGCGGTGTGGTGTGGCTGGACGCGCCGTTTACAACCGTGCTGCAGCGCGTGCCGCTCGACGGCCGCCGGCCGCTGGCCGCGGATCGGGTGGCAATGGAACAGCTTTATAATCAGCGACTCGCGGCCTACCGCCAGGCGCACCTCCGGGTGGATGCAGGACGGGGCTCCGTGGAAGAGCTCGTCGATCACATCGTAGAGTGGCTGGAGACTGCCTGAGACCCGGATGCGCTATCTCGTCATAAGTGACATACACGCCAATTTGCAGGCCTATGAGCGCGTGATGGCTGCGGCGGAGCCGATCGGCTACGACAAGGTGTTGCTCCTCGGCGATCTCGTCGGTTACGGGGCGGATCCGAACGCCATCTGCGAGCGGGTCCGCGACCTGAAGCCGGACTCGCTGATTCGCGGCAACCACGACAAGGTCGGCTCCGGCATCGAGAGCCCCGAAGGTTTCAATGCCGTCGCGCGCAATGCCATCGGGTGGACCTACAACACGCTGACGAAGGAGAATCGCGACTGGCTGGCGGCACTGCCGCCGGGGCCGGTGATCGTCGACGAGACGATCGAGATCTGCCACGGCACGCCGTTCGACGAGGACGCCTACGTGTTCGACGATCTCGACGCGCTGCGCGCGATGCATTCGGCGCGGCGGCCGCTATGCCTGTTCGGCCATACCCATGTTCAGGTCGGGCACTTCCTGTCGAAGGATCAATTCGGCCTGGCTACCGCCGACGATCAACGTCCGCTGGTGATCCCGCTCGACGCGGGAAATCGCTACCTGGTCAATCCCGGCTCTGTGGGTCAGCCGCGCGACGGCGACCCGCGCGCCGGTTTCGGGGTCGTCGACACCACCGCGAAGGAAATGACGATCTATCGCGTCGAGTACGCGATCGCGGAAGCCCAGTCGCGCATCCTCGAAGAAGGCCTGCCGGAAGTGCTCGCGCAGCGCCTGGCGCTGGGACGGTGAATTGGCTATCAGCTATCAGCTTTCAGCTATCAGCCTTGGCCTCTTGGCCTCTTGGCCTCTTGGCCTCTTGGCCCCTTTGGCCTCTTGGCCCCTCGGCCTCTTGGCCCCTTGGCCCCTTAACCCTTCCGCGATTCGCGCTTGCGGAGTTCGGCCGCGTAGGCATCCTGAGCCGCGCGCGAGCCGAGGATCCAGCCGATCACGATTCCGACGAGCAGCACCGCGGGGATGAAGATGAAGTGCGACGCGGTGGGAATGCCGAATTCCATCTACCGTCTCCGCGACTCCAGATCGGCAAGCTCGGTTTCGACGGTCTTCAGGCGGCGCGCGATCGACCAGACGTAGCCGAGCACGGCAAGCCAGACAAACCCGTAGGCGGCGGCGACGAGATTGATCGCGGGGATCTGCTCGCCCGGCGGCACTTCGTCGACCGGCACGAATTCCTTCGGCGGTTGCGGCTGGGTCGCATCGACCGATGCGGGGATGGCCAGCGCGATCAGCAACACCATCACCTGCACCACGGCCTGCGCCCACTGCCCTACACGGCCGATCGGCCGCACCACCCGCGTGACCCGGTTCATACTTCGTCCTCGAGCAGATAGAGCGCTTCGACGCGCACTCGTTGATGTTCCAATGTGGCACGCAGGGTCAGGAGCGCGGTGAACAACATGCTGAACGCCGCAAAGCAGAACCACAACGGGATACCCATGTCGGTCGGCAGGGTCGGCACCACCGACGTCTGCGGGTGGAGCGTGCGCCACACGTTCACCGAGTAATAGATGAACGGCACGTTCAGCATGCCGAACAGCGCCATGCCGGCACTGAGGCGCTCGGACCCCGGTCCGCCGTACTGGCGCAGCAACACATACGCGCCAAAGATCATCCACAACAACAGGCTGGAGGTCAGCCGTGGGTCCCACACCCACCACACCCCCCACGCCTTTCGCGCCCATAGCGGCCCGGTCACCAGCGTCAGCGCGCCAAACAGCAAGCCGAGCTCCGCGGCGGCCAGCGCCCAGCCATCGGCGCTTTGCTTGCGGAAAAACAGGAAACGGAAACTGTTGACGCCGCAGATCAGCGCCGCCAGCAGGAACATGATCGCCGCAGGAAAGTGGAAGTAGAACACCTTCTGCACCAGCCCCATCGTCGATTCGTAAGGCGCGGCGTTGATGATCCACGGCGAGACGAAGAGCATGCCGGCAGACAGAACGATGAACGGCGTGGTGAGCGTGCGCATGGCTCTCTCTGGAATCTTACTCCGTCATCACCGGCTCGAACGTCCAGAGCGCAAGCGTGACGAACACGGCATCCCAGAACACCAGCAGCCCGATCCAGAACCGGGCCATCGGCTCGTCCGGGGCGGCCTGAAACAGCGCGGCCGTGCCGCGAACGCCGGCGATCATTACCGGGATGGTGATGGGATACAACAGCACAGGCAACAGCGTGTCACGGCTGCGCACTCGCACCAGCATAGCCGCGAACAACGTCCCGACCGCGCAGAAACCGAATGTGCCGGCGGTCAGCAACAGCGTGAGGTGTACGGGAAACGCGAGAATCGGCGCGCTGAACAGCAACGCGACCAGCGGCAGCAACACAGCTTCGACGAGCAGCATCAGCAACAACAGGCCGAGCAGCTTGCCCATGTAGATGGCGGGACGATCGGCGGGCGCCAGGATCAGCGCTCGCAGCGTGTCGTTGTAGCGTTCGCGCTCGAAGGTGCGCCCCATTGCCAGCGTGCCGGCAAACGAAATCGCGACCCACAAGATGCCGGCCGCGACGTCATCCGGGGCGCGGCCCTCGCGAACGATCGCAAAGGAAAACACCAGGACCACCGATACCGCGAAGAACAGCGTCGTGAACAGCACTTCGCGGCTGCGCACTTCGACCGTCAGGTCCTTGCGCATGACATGCCACGCGACGCGCAGAAAACTGCCGATCATGTGATTGCCTGGCGGTAACGATCGGCAAGGCCGGAAGGATCAGTATCCGAGGCCACCATGCGACCGTTCTTCAAATAGATCGCCCGGGTCAGCAGTCCGTCGGCGACATCGAGATCGTGGGTGGCCATCACGATCAGACAACCGGCCCGCTGTCGCTCCTTCAGCCGATCGACGAGTGCCGCCGTCGACGTTTGATCGAGACCGGTGAATGGCTCGTCGAGCAGGATCAGCCGCGGGTCGTGCAGCAGCGCACGCTCGAGCGCGACGCGCTGCCTCATGCCGCGCGAGAATCCGCTCACCAGATCGTCACCGCGTTCGGTCAGGCCGGCGCGAGCCAGCGCCGCATCGACAACCCGCGCAGCGTTGGGCAAGCCATACAGATGCGCGAAAAAAGTCAGGTTCTCGCGGGCCGTGAGCTCGGGATAGAGAAACAGATCGTGGCCGAGCATGCCGATCAGCCCGCGAACCACCGCACCGTCGACCGCCTGCTGGTCGCCGTATTGGACCGACCCGCGCGACGGCGTCAACAGGGTTGCCAGGATGTTGAGGAGTGTCGACTTGCCGGCGCCGTTCGGACCAAGCAGGCCGACGATATCGCCCGCGTCGCAGCTGAACGTGATCTGCGACAGCGCCTTGCGCCGTCCGTAATGCCGGGCCACGTCCTTCACGACGAGCCGGTGCATGTCAGTCGCCGTGGCAGGGCTCGCCGGCGTGTCTGCCGCAGCGCGAGTGGACGCGGACGCGCAGAGCGCGGAGACCGGTCAAGCGGCGGTCCCCCTGTCGAGTTCAGCGATGACCCGCTCGAGCTCGGTGGTGAGGCGGCGCGCCTTCGCGTCTTCGGCCTCCGACAGCGGCCGTTGGCGCCGTTTGCGTTCGATCGCGACGATGTCGTTCAGCAGTTTTTCTCGCCGCGCTATCAGTTTGGCATCTTGTACGGCATTGGCCTGCGATGGCGCAAACGCGAACCACGCGGCCGCGAGAAACATGATCACGGTGAGCGCCAGGACGACATTGCGCGAGGTATGGCTCTGCGCCGGCAGGCCGGTCAGATTCAACACCAGTGTGTCGCCGGCATTGAGACGGCCGCCCTGGCCCATGATGAACGGCGACTCGCCGGAATTCATCTCGCGCGTTTCAGGTAACTGCGGCGACGTCATCTGCATGTTGCCGATCTTTTCCACGCCGACGAACAACTGCGCCACGGCAATTGGAAACGTCTGTTCGAGCCGCAGCGAGGCGCCAGCCTGTGGCAAAGAGAAGCCGACGTGCGCGATGGTCTTGCCCGGCGGAAACGGCCCCGTGACGGTCAACAGATCGCCTTTGACGCCGGCATTGGGCGACGAGCCCTGCATCATCGACGCCCCGGAGGCGCCGCGCGGCAGGCGCAGCAACAGCGGACCGCCTATGTCAATTGGCGTGCGGGCGTTGTTGACGATCTCGAACAGGTAGAACACCGTCAGGTTGTCGTCCTGATATTCGAGGATGATTCGCGACTCGGGGCCGATCTCGACGACGCCCGGACGCGCCGGTTGCCGGGCGCCTTCGGCCGCAGCCGCGGCCTCCGCCGCCTTTGCCTTGGCAATGCCGGCAATCAACGCGACCCGGATGCCGCCAAGGCCCGGCGCTTGAAATTCCTGCGACACCAGGGCTTCACCGTCCACCGTCGTTGATGCCTGCACCAACGCTCCCGGAGGCAGCTTCGTAAATTCGGCGCGGCCCTGCTCATCGGTGATAGCAGTGCGTCGCGCGCCGCCGACAATCAACACCACTTCCTGACCGGCAACGTTGTTGCCCATCCGCTCGCGCACCACCCGCACGGTGACGGTGCCGTCGGCAAGTTCAGGCGCGGGTAGCGGTGTCCCGGCGATCGCCGACGGATCCGGCATGTTGACTTGCGCGCGCGCCATGCTCGCGCCAGGCAGCAGCCAGAGACCAGCGGCCAACAGCCACACGAGAAGATCAACTTGCCTCGCCGAAGTCCCGGAGGGACGAAGGCGGGTGCCGCAGTTCTTGCAGAACCTGGCGTCGTCGTCATTGGCGGTTCCGCACGCCGGGCAATTCTCCGACGCTGCGGCGGCGTCGGCAGGCACGTTGGCCGCCGGCTCCGTCGCGAGCCTCGCGGCGATTTCGCGGGCGATCTGTTCCTTGTAGCCGCCGGCATCGAGCTGACGCATCAAGCCAACGGCGCGCGCTCGGAGGCGCGCCGACATCTCGTCGAAGTCCGCCTTGGCGATCTTGCCCATGGCGAAATCGAATTCGAGCTCCTTGATCGATCGCAGCACCAGGTTCTTCTCGCGCTCGAGCGCGGTCCGCGTGCGGCCGCCGTAGGTCATCGGCGGCTCGACGCGCGCCCCGACCAGCGGTGCCAGCATGCGATACGCGCCGAGGCCGACGAAGCTGACCGAGACGACCGTCAGACTGAGGATGATGATGTTGGCCGGCGATTGTCCGGTGGCGACGATCACGGTTGCGGTCGCCGCCAGCATTCCTCCCAGCAGGAAGAACTGCCACGGCTGCAGCAACGGCTCCCGCTCTGCGCCGTCGGGGCCTGCGGTGGCGTCAGTCAAGGCTTCGGAGTTCGTCGTCAAGCCGCGCGGTCATCTCGGGATCTTCGGCCTCCGGCGGCGTCCGCGCACCCGACGCGCGACGCGACCAGCGCATCGCGAGATAGGCGACGGTCGCAAATCCACCCACGCCCATGACCACCGGCATGGCCCACGCGACACGGCCGGAGCCGCTGTTGGGAGGCTCGCTCAACACCTGGTTGCCGCCGTAGGTCGTCACGTAGTGCTGAAGGATCTGCGCTTCCGTTTTGCCTTCCTTCAACATCGCGTCGATGATGGTGCGCTCGTTCGCGCACATCCCGCATGAGCATTGCCCGACCGGCAGGCGCGAACACCCGCCGCACCAGCACGCCAGCTTGTGTGCGACTTCGCGCGCTTCCGCGGACACGAGCTGCAGGCGCGGATCCTGGCCGGTTTCGACGTGCTGCGCGAACGCGCGGCCACTCGACAACAGCACCGCCAGCAGCAGGATCGTCGCCGTGACGGCCTCGGCCGGCACCTTGGCCACCGCGAACGACAGCGACGCCTCCGGCAACAGCGCGATGCCGGTGCCGACGGCGAGGATCCCGAATCCGAACCACACCCAGTTGACGAGCGGATTGATGTGCACCTCGACGCTCGCGGTTTGTTGCTCGATCTCGAACGCCGGCATCACGATATAGAGGTCTTCGGCGAAGGTGCGCCGAATCGCCACCTCCGTGGTCGGCTCCTCCTCGTGCTTGCGGAAGTACCACTTCGCCGGACGCATCTGATCGATGACTTCGCCGTCGAGATTCTTGACGGTAATGTGCCCGGTGACCATCTGCTTCTGGCCATCGTCGGTGACGCGCAGCGCATCGAGGTGAATGATGTAATCGTCGAAGCGCTGCTCTTCGCCGGGCTTGAGCAACATCTGTTGCTCACGGCTGAAGCCTTCGCCGGCAAAGCCAAGAAAGATCAGAACGACGCCGGCGTGGACGATGTAGCCGCCATAGCGCCGCCTGTTGCGCGAGACCAGACCGATCGTCGCGGTGAACAGGTCGGTGCCGGTCATGCCCCGGCGCACCGCGCCGCCGCGCAGGAATTCCTGAACGAGCGTGCCGGTGACGAATCCGGCGATCGCGAAGCAGATGCCCGAGCTCCACACCCGGACGCCGAGGGCGACGAGCACACCGCCGGTGACGAGACCGGCAGTGACCGGCCAGAAAAACTGCTCGCGCAGATTCGCGAACGTCGATTTCCGCCACGCCAGCAGCGGACCAATGCCGGTCAGCAACAGCAGCATCAGGCCAATCGGCACCATCCAGCGGTTGAAGAACGGCGGGCCCACGGTGAGCCGCTCGCCGTTGATCGCTTCGGTGATCGTCGGGAACAGCGTGGCGAAGAGGATGAACAACGCCGAGAACAACAGAATCCAGTTATTGGCGAGGAACGCCGCTTCCTTCGACATCCACGAGTCCAGCTCGTGCCGGGCCTTGAGCAATGGCAGGCGGTAGATCACCCAGCCAAAGCAGAACACGATGGTGGTCAGCATGAAGCCGAGGAAATACCGCGCGAGCTGAGGATCTTCACCGAACGCGTGAATCGACTGCACCACACCCGAGCGAGTCAGGAAGGTGCCGACGATCGTCAGCAGGAACGTAATGATGACGAGCGTGACGTTCCAGACGCGCAACATGCCGCGGCGCTCCTGGACCATCACCGAGTGCAGGAAGGCGGTGGCAGTAAACCACGGCAGCATCCCGGCGTTCTCGACCGGATCCCATCCCCAGTAGCCGCCCCACCCGAGTTCCTCGTACGCCCAGATCATGCCGAGCGTCAGACCGAGCGACAAAAAGAACCAGGAGAACATCGTCCACCGGCGCACCGCGCGCAGCCAGGAGTCATCGAGATACCCGGTGAACAGCGCCGCCATGCCGAAGGCAAACGGGATCGTCAAGCCGACAAAACCGAGATACATCGTCGGCGGATGGATCGCCATCCAGTAGTTCTGCAGCAACGGGTTCAGGCCGCGACCGTCGGTGTACGACTCGGTCAGGTAAGTCTGGAACGGGTTGTTGTGGATCACCATCAGGAAGAGAAAGAACATCTCCACCGCGGCGATGACGGCCACGACGTACGGGATCAACTCGCGATGCCGCTCGCGATTGACCTTGACGGCGAGGGCGCCGAATACCGACAACAGGAACACCCAGAACATTACCGACCCGTCGAGGCCGCCCCAGTACGAGGTGATCTTGTAGAACAGGGGCTGAACGCTGTCGGAGTAACGCCGGACGTAGCGGATACTGTAGTCGCCCGCGACGAACGCGTAGATGATGACGCCGGAGGCCACGGTCATCACCGCAGCGACGGTGTAGAACGCGCCGACGGCGCTTTCAATCAGGCGGGAATTGCGGCGCCGCGCTCCAACGACGCCGGCCGCGACGCTATACGCGGCAAGCAGGAACGCGATCAGGAGCAGCAGCGCCCCGAGTGAGGCCATCAGGCCTCCTTAGTAGGGACCGGAGGTTGGTGCGCCTCCCGGCTTGGCTTCGTATTTCGACGGGCACTTCGCCATCACGCCGTTCGGCTGCACCTTGAAGCCGTCCGCCGTGAGCTGGCCCTTCAGCACGACTTCCGATTCGCTCTTGAACGTATCGGGCACGACGCCCGTGTAGGTCGCGCTGACGATCTTGCCGTTGCTCTGGATCTGGAACCAGTAATCGAGCGTGTTGGGCTTCTGGAAGATCGAGTTCGGGACGACGAAGCCATGCAGCTGCAGCTTCTTGCCGTACCACTGATCGGGCTGCGCCATTACTTCGTCGACGTGCTTGTAGTACTCGGTGCCCTCGGCGAGGGTCGTGTACAGCAGCACGCCAAACGTCACCGAGAGGATTACGCTGGTCAGGCCGATCTTTACCGCTTTGTTCTTCATAATCTGGAAGTTAGCTGCCTTTCAGGATACTACTGACCAACGCCACCGGCAACCCCACGACGTTGCTGTACGAGCCCTCGATGCGGGGGATGAAACGGGACGCAAACCCCTGAATTGCGTAGGCGCCCGCGCGATCGACCGGCTCCCCTGTCGCGACGTACCACGAGATGTCTTCATCTGTCAGCGTGCTGAACCAGACCCGCGTCGTGTCGACCGCGGACTGCACCCGGGTCGCAGTAACGACGGCCACGCCGGTGTGGACGTCGTGCGCCCGTCCGCTGAGCAGACGCAGCATGCGTCGCGCGTCGGCGCTGTCGGCGGGCTTTCCGAGAATCTCGCCGTCGATCGTGACGGTCGTATCCGCGCCGAGCACGCGCGCCGCGGGACGCAGCGGCAGCACCGCCTGCGCTTTCGCAATGGCGAGCCGCTCGACGTATGCGGCGGGCGCTTCGCGGGCATGCGGCGTTTCGTCGACGTCGGCAGCGAGTACCTCGAACGGGATACCGGCGGCGGTCAGCAATTCCGATCGCCGCGGCGACCGGCTGGCGAGGATCAACATTCCGTCAGAGAGACCAATAGGCCAAGGGGCCAACGGGCGAAGGGGCCAAGGGGCCGATGGGCCAATGAGCCAATGGCCGATGGGTCGATGGTCAGGTCGTGTCGGGCGCGCGGGATCGCCGTCACATCACTGCTGCTTGTTCTCGTACCACTTCAGCGAAGTGCCGCCCGTGCACGCAAAGTCCATGCGTTTGTCGTTATTGAAGTCCGCAATGGCGCAGCCGCTGCCCGGCATCGTGTTGCTTTCGAGGACCGTCTTTGACCAGGCGCCGGTGGCACTGCGGCGGTAAACGTTGATGCCGTTCGGCTTGCCGATGTACCCACCGACCAATTCATCCGATCCGTCGTTGTCAAGGTCGACCGGCAACAGCACGTGGCCGTAGTTCAACCCCTTGTCGATCACGGCGCGACCGCCCCATTGGTCGCCGCTGCCGGTATACACCACGACTTCGTTGTCGGCTCGAGGCTCGGCGTTGCCGTGAAATGGTTCCATCGTGGCGAGGAGGCGCGCGTTCTTCGCGCGAACGACGGCGACTTCGCCGGCGCCGTTTTGCGGCCACGGGGCCGGGTTGCCTTCAACGAGCCGGGTCCGCGTCCACCTGCCGTTTTCAAACCGATGCACGTGGACGCCGAGGAAGCTCGCGGTCAGCAGCGCGTCGCGGCCTTTACCATCCCAATCCGAAACGGCAATGCCATGCATCACGCCGTCTTCCGCGTCGGTCACGACCTCCCGCTTCCAATCGGCCGCTGGGTCATATGAATACACGAAATTCCGATCCTTGTAATCCGGCAGATTGCCCTTCGGTCCCGCCAGCGGCGCGTTGACGAGCAGGCGACGGCCGTCGCCCCTTGCATTGATGAACTGAAGCCGGTGCGACACCGGCACGCGATCGATCTCCTTCCCGATCCACGGGTCGTTGACGTTCGGGCCGCGGGTGTAGATTGTGATGTTGCCGACGCTCTTGGCCGGCACCGTCGCAAACCCGCTGGCGACGGCGAGTTCCGGAATGCCATCGTTGTCGACGTCGGCCGCCGCTGCGCTGAT
>DASPNQ010000057.1:0-55729 GCA_035626435.1 Vicinamibacterales bacterium | reverse complement strand
CCGCCTCCCCGATCGCGCCGTGCGCGCGGGCGTTGCACGCGTCGCCGCGCCTTGCCGCGACGCCGACGACTCCTGGACGTGCTGCAGCGTCTGCCGGAAGATCGAAATGATGTGTTGATCGTCGAGCGAATAAAACACGATACGGCCGTCGCGGCGCGGTCGCACCAGGCGCATGCCCCGCAGCAAACGCAACTGATGCGACACGGCAGACTGGCTCAGCTTGAGAACCGCCGCAAGATCGCAGACGCACAGCTCGCCGTGCGATAGCGCGTCGAGAATCCGCACCCGTGTCGGATCGCCGAGTGCGCTGAAAGTCTCCGCCAGCCCTTGCACCGCGTCCGGCGCGACTAGATCCGACCTGAGCTTCCGGACACGGGTCAGGTCGATCTTGACGAGATCGCAGACTTCATCGTGTTTGAACATATGAGCAGTTATTCATATGTTATGGACTCGGCGCCGGCATGTCAAGAACGCATGCTCGTAGCGCGACGGACCACTCGCCGACTTTAGGGAACCAGCAACAGCCGGTGCGCTGCCGCGGCCTGGACCGCGTGTCGAGTGAACGGCTGCGTTCGATACTGACCCGCGCGCCAGCCATCCGTCTGGTCGAAGTAGAACGCACTCAGCGGATGGCCGGACTGTCCGGCGGGCATGGCCACACGCGAGTCATCCCAATTCCCAACGTCGATAATCTGCCGCCACGACGGGTACTCCCACGCGCCGAACCCCGACAGACGGTTCCAGCTGACGCGCATGATCGTCGTCCCGTCACCCTCGAGCGGCACTGGACCTCTATCGAACAACCACCGGAATGGAAACCCGATGTTGCCGAGTGGATGGCTGAACCGCGCCGCATGCACGCGATCCCAGCCGCGCCGCGACGCGCCGCCGAACTCCGCTTGCAGCCGCTCGTCGGCGTCGCGGATGGCGAGCAGAAAAATGTCGTCGCGATTTTCGCGCCGCTCCACGGTGGTGATGTCGTCGAGCCATCGCGACTCGCGATCACCGAGAATCGCATAGAGTCCGGCTGGTTTCTCCGCGCCTGCCCACTCGTAGAATTTCGCGAACAAGTCCTCATCGAGTTCGTCGACGAACGCTCGCCGCCACAGTGCATCCTCGAATGCTTCGTAGAGCGACACGACGGGCCGCGCATCGACGACCCGGTCCCACTTGGCAAGTTGGTCGAGCAACGTAACCGCTGCGGCCTCGTGCTCGCGCGATCGTCCGGTGGCGATGGCATCGTCGAGACCGGCGAGTACCGCATCGGCGGCCACGCTTCGGCGATCCGTCTGCAGCGCTGCCATGGCATCGAGGTCGGCGCCCTGCAGGTTGGCGAGCTGATCGCGTAGTCGCGTGGCGCGGAAGCCGGCCGTCCAGTCGCGCGTTACGGCACCACCAAAACGGCGATCGACGGCGTTATTCGCCGAAAAAATTACGCCCGATTCTGGATTGAACGCGCGCGGTAGTGCGTCGGGATCGACCGCGCCGTTCCAGGCCGCCGGCTGGTTGCCGTCAACCGGCGCCGTGCCATCGCTTCCGGAGCGAATCGGCAATCTGCCGGACATCGCATACCCGACGTTGCCATCGACATCGGCGTAGACGATGTTCATTGATGGCGTCGAGAAGTCGCGCACCGCAGCCGTGAACGTCGTCCAATCGGTGGCACGGTTCAACGCCTCGAAGGCAGCGGCCGGATCGCCGCCTGCTTCCCAGCGAATCGAATAGGCGCGGCGCTCCTCCGCCGGACGATCGTCCGGCGAGAGCCACGTCGGCGGCTCATCCCAATCGAGACCGGTGTCCGAAAAGATCGGACCGTGGCGCGTTTTCCATACTTCGAAACGGAGCGGCGCACTCCGCCCGCGCACCGGTATGTCGGCACGGGTGATGTCGACCGGAACCCATTCACCGCGATGCCATGCGCGGCGACGCGAGACGTCGATGCGCTCGAGGAACAGATCCTGCACGTCGGCGCCGGTCGCAGTCATGCCCCAGGCCACCCGCGCGTTGTGGCCGAGCATGACAAACGGCAGTCCCGGAATGGTCACGCCGATGACGTCCAGCCCCGCGGCGACCAGATGCATCTGGTACCACACCGAAGGGAACTCAATCTGCAAGTGCGGGTCATTAGCAAGAATCGGCCGCCCGCTCCGCGTCCGCTGTCCCGACAATACCCAGTTATTGCTGTTGCCCCGCCTCGCCCCCGCCGCCAACCACTCCAGTCCCGCAACCGCGGCACGATTGGTGCCTGACACCAACCGGGCCTCACCGCCGGCACGATTGGTGTCAGGCACCAATCGGGCGTCACCGCCGGCACGGTTGGTGTCAGGCACCAATCGGGCCGACGCAGTTTTTGAGAGGGTGGTGTCGAGAATTGCGGGGGCTTGGGGCGGATACGCGCCCATCAGTTGTCGCGCGGCGCCGTCGCCAAACTTTGCTATCAGGGCGGCGCGGATGAGTTCGGCCTGGTGATTCTCCGAGAGCCGCCACGCGAGCAGACGTCCGACCGCCAGCGAATCGATCGGCTTCCAGGGCGGCGGCTCAATGCCAAGCAGCTGAAACTCGAGCGGGCGCTTGCGGCCCGTCATGGCGGCGGTGGCGGCATTGACGCCGGCCGCGTAGCGCTCCAGGGCCACGCGCACCGCCGGGTTCGCGCGATCCCATTCCGCCTTCGCAGCGTCACGAAGCCCCAGCGTCAGGAACCGCTTATCGAATGCGATCGTGGCGGTGCCAAGCACCTCGGAAAGACGCCCGACCGTGACGCGGCGATACAACTCCATTTGCCATCGACGATCGCGAGCATGCAGGACGCCCGCCGCGAACCACGCGTCCTCCGGATCACGCGCGTATACCGAGGGCACGCCATGTCGATCGAACAGCACCTCTACCGGCGCCCGCAGGCCCGGCATCGATAACTGGCCGTCGAGCACGGGCAACGACTCCCGCACCCACCACCAACCACCCAAGCCGGCCACGGCAAGAAGGACGAGCGTCAAAACGACGGCGAGACGTTTCATGCGTGCCTGACCCGCCAAAGCCCGCTGCCGGACGGAGGCGGTTAAGTTGCGACCCTAGAGCGGTTCGACTAGGATGGGGGGCTGGGCAGACCTAATTGGCGTAGCCATTAGGCTTACGTCCAATCAAGCCGACAGCAGCGTAGAGCTTACACCCATTTGTTATTGAGCGGAGACCCCTCGTGATCGAGGTTCAACACCTTTCGAAGAAATACGGGCCATTTACCGCCGTGGACGACGTCAGCTTCCGGGCCGAAGCCGGCGAGATCCTCGGCTTCCTGGGACCGAACGGCGCAGGGAAAACGACGACCATGCGCATCATCACCGGCTACATGCCTGCCACCGAAGGCACGGCAACGGTTGCCGGCTACGACGTATTCGACAAGCCTCTCGAGGCCAAGCGGCGCACCGGCTATCTTCCCGAGACGCCGCCGTTGTACCCGGACATGACGGTGCGCGAGTATCTGCGCTTCGTCGCGAAGATCAAGGGCGTGCGAACCCACATCAACGACCGCGTCGATACGGTGATGAAGAAGACCTGGGTCGCGGACATGGCCAACCGCCATTGCGCCAAACTCTCGAAAGGCTACAAGCAGCGGGTCGGTCTCGCGCAGGCGCTGATCCACGAGCCGGAAGTGCTCGTGCTCGACGAGCCGACGGCCGGCCTCGACCCCAAGCAGATCATCGAAACGCGGCAGTTGATCCGCGAGCTTGCCGGCACGCACACGATCGTCTTGAGCACGCACATTCTTCCGGAGGTCGCGCAGACCTGCCAGAAGGTCGTCATCATCAACAAGGGTAAGGTCGTCGCCACCGATACGCCCGACGCTTTGACCGAACGCCTTCGCGGCGCGATGACATTGTTCGTGCAGGCGCAGGGTCCAGCCGACGACGTGCAGCGCACGCTGCAGGCGATCCCCGGAGTCGTCAGGGTCACCATCTCGGAGCGACGCGACGATCTCGCCGGCTTCGACCTCGACGCCGAACAGGGTGCCGACGTGCGACGCGACGTGGCCGCCGCGATCGTGCGCAACGGCTGGGGCCTGCTCGAACTGCGGCCGATGCGAATGAGCCTCGAGGACATCTTCTTGAGCCTGACCACTGAAGAAAACACCGAGGCCGCGCCGCGGTCCGGTGAGGAGGCGGAGGTGGCCAATGCGTAACGTTCTGGCCATCGCGCAACGCGAGCTCAGCGCGTATTTCGTCAGCCCGATCGGATATGTGCTGATCGGGTTCTTCGCCCTGCTGTTCGGATGGTTCTTCTGGGTGCCGCTGCGCTTCTTTCTCGATCAGAGCATGCAGGCCGGCATGAATCCGAACCAGGCGCTCAACATCAATCAGATGCTGATCGGCCCGACCCTGATGAACACCACCGTCGTGATGCTGTTCCTGTTCCCGCTCATCACGATGCGTACCTACTCGGAGGAAAAACGCTCGGGCACCATCGAGCTGCTGCTGACCTCGCCGGTGCGCGACATCGAAATCATCCTCGGCAAGTTTCTGGGCGCGATGCTGCTCTACGCCGCGATGCTCGCGATCACGACGATTCACATGGCGATCCTGTTCATCTACGGCGATCCGGAGTGGAAGCCGATAGCCACCGGTTACCTCGGCTTACTGCTGATGGGCGGGTGTTTCCTTTCCGTCGGGTTGTTCATTTCCAGCCTGACCAACAACCAGATTGTCGCAGCGATGGCGACGTTCGCGGTGTTCCTGATGCTGTGGGTGATCAACTGGATCGGCAGCTTCGTCGGGCCAACCGCACAAGCGGTGCTCGGCTACCTGTCGCTGACGGATCACTTCGACGATTTCTCACGCGGCATCATCGATACCAAGCATCTGATTTATTACGTGAGCTTCATCGCCGTAGGCTTGTTTCTCACCGCCAAATCGGTGGACAGCGAAAGGTGGCGAGGCTAATCCATGCAGCAGATTTTCGGCATCATCGGCTGGATCGGCACGGTGCTCGTATTTGGCGCCGTCGCCGTTCGAATGTTCTACCCCGAGTGGAATCAGTACGCGACCTACGCCGCGTGGGCGGGCCTCGTCTCGGTCCTGATTTACATGGCAGGCCAGTGGCGCGACGTCGTCGAGTTCTACAAGGGCCGCAGCGCCCGCTACGGCACGGTGTCGATCGTCAGCATCATCGTGTTCATCGCGATCATCGTTGCGGTCAACTACCTCGGAAGCCGCCAGAACAAGCGCTGGGACCTGACGGCCAACCAGGTCTATAGCCTGTCCGATCAGACAGTCAAGATTCTGCGCGACCTGAAGGAACCCGCCAAGGTGACCGTGTTCGAGCGCAGCGATCGCATGGAGGGGCATCGCGTCCGTCTGCGCGAGTTCACCTATCATTCCTCGCAGCTGACCACCGACTTCGTCGACGTCGACCGCGAACCGACGCGTGCGAACGCAGCGAAAGTCGAAACGGTGCCGACCATCTTCGTCGAGTACGCAGGCCGCAGCGAGAAGGCCAACAGCTCGAACGAGCAAGATCTTACCAACGCGCTGATCAAGGCCGTGACCGGCCGCACCCGCAAGGTCTACTTCACGCAGGGCCACGGCGAGAAGGACATTGCGTCCAGCGAACGCAACGGCTTGAGCACCGCCGCGGAGGCGATGAAACAGGACAACCTGACATTCGAATCATTGGTGTTGATCCAGGCCAAGCAGGTACCAGACGACGCGACCATCGTGGTGATCGCAGGTCCAACAACAGACCTGTTTCCACCGGAGGTCGAAGCGCTGAACGCCTACGCGGCCAAAGGCGGCAAGGTGATGGTCATGCTGGATCCGGTGTTGAACGGGTCGCCGCAGCCGCTGCTGACGCAGTTCCTGGCGGACTGGGGCATCCGCGCCGGCAACGACGTCGTCCTCGACGCGAGCGGCATGGGTCAGCTCGTCGGCACCAGCGACGCATCGGTGCCGGTAGCCGTGCAGTACCCCGCTCATCCAATCTCAGACGGTTTCCGGCAGATCACCGCGTTTCCCATGGCGCGATCGATGACGCCAATCGAAGGCGGCGCAAATGACCGAGTCGCGCAGCCGATCGTGAACACCTCAGCCCAAAGCTGGGCCGAGGCCGACGTCACTGCCCTGTCCTCGGGCAAGGGGCAGGTCGAGTTCAACGCGGACCGAGGTGACAAGCAAGGCCCGATCACTCTCGGCGCCGCGGTCTCGGCCCCGGCTGCGGTGACGCCACCTGCCGGAAACGTCAGCCCGAATTCGCCGGATGCCGCCCCGAAACCAGAGACCCGCGTAGTAGCGCTCGGCGATTCGGACTTTGCCTCCAACGCGGCAATCGGCGTTCCCGGCAACCGCGATTTCTTCCTGAACGCGTTGAACTGGCTGTCGCAACAGGAAAACCTGATCGCGGTTCGGCCGCGACAGGCCGAAGATCGCCGGTTGACGATGACCGAGGATCAGACCAGCCGCGTCATGATCCTGTCGTTGTTCATCATTCCCGGCATCGTGTTCGCGACCGGTATCTACACGTGGTGGCGGAGGCGGTAAATGCGCGGGTTGACCTCCACTCTGATCCTCGTTGTCGTCCTGGCGGGACTTGGCGCCTACATCTACTTCGTCGACTCCAAGCGTCCTGCGACCACCGCCGTCGACGGTGAACCAGCGCGGGAAAAGCTGTTTACCGTCGAAACTGACAAGATCAATGAAATCCGTCTGACCTACCAGGGCGAGTCGACGCTGCTTAGAAAGGCCGACGGCGGCTGGAAAGTCATCGAACCGTCCCAGGTGGACGCGGATCCGCCCGAGGCGATCGGCCTCGCCCAGAACATCAGCAATCTCGAGAGCGTGCGTATCGTCGACGAGAATCCGAAAGACATCGCCCAATTCGGTCTCGACAAACCGCAGATCCTCGTCGAATTCAAGGCCGAGGGCGGCGTGGCCGGCTCGTTCAAGATCGGCAACAAGAACCCCACCCAGAGCGAGATGTACGCGATGAAGGGCGGCGACAACCGCGTCGTCCTGGTGTCGGCGTTCCAGGAATCGAATTTCAACCGCAAGCCGTTCGACCTTCGCGACAAGAAGATCCTGAAGTTCGACCGCGACAATGTGAATGCGCTGACACTGGTCAAGGGCGCGCAGTCGATCGAGCTGGCCCGTGACGGCAGCGAATGGAAGGTGGTCAATCCAGTGCCGTCACGCAGTGACTACAGCGCCGTCGAGGGATTTCTGACGCGGCTGTCGTCCGCGAACATGTCGAAGCTGGTTGAGGAAAGCGCAACGGATCTCGCGAAGTACGGGCTCGACAAGCCGACGATGACGGTCACCATCGGCGCCGGCAGTGCGAAGACGGTGCTCGAAGTCGGCAAGACCGAGGGCGGCGACACCTATGCGCGCGATGCCTCTCGACCGCTGGTGTTTACTGTGGACACGACGCTCCGCGATGATCTCAACAAGAACGTCGACGACTATCGCAAGAAGGAATTGTTCGAATCGCGCCCGTTCACGCTCGCCAGACTGCGCGCAGTCCTCGACGCACCCAGCGGTCCGAAAACGTACGAGTTCGAGAAGATCGCGCCAGCCAAGCCGGAGGATTCCGAGTCCTGGAAGGTGACGCGCATCGACGGCTCGACGCACATCGCGGATCGCGCCGCCATGGACGATTTGCTGAACAAGCTGACGGCGATCAAAGCCGAATCCTTCGTCGATCCACGCACGACCAGAACCGGTATGGACAAGCCCGCACTCGTCGTCAGCGCCAGTGCCGACGATGGCAAATTCGAGCGCATCCGATTCGGGCAAGTCGGCGAAGTCGCCTACGGTAGGCGTGACGGCGAGGCGAGTGTCGGCAAGATCGACATGGCGTCGCTGCGCGCCGCATTGCAGGCGTTTGACCTTGCGGTGACACCCAAGGCACCCTCCCCGGATCCGGCATCGACGAATTCGAGTCCGTCGACGGTCGGGGCTAAACAGTGAGCCGGCGAGCGCGCGCCTTCGTCAGCGTCGCGCTCGCGGTTGGTCTCGCCACCGGCTGCGCTGCGCGCGCGGCGACGCCCCAAACCACCGCGACGATCACCACCGGCCTGGTCGAGCAACTGCAGCGCGACCTTCGCAGCATTTTCAGCTCCGCAGGTGTCGATCACGCTTGGTGGTCCGTTGCTGTGCGGTCGCTGAAGACCGACGAGGTCCTGTTCAGCCTGAACTCGTCGAAGATGCAGACTCCCGCATCCAGCCAGAAGGTGATCACCGCCGCCGTTGCGGCGGAGCGTCTGGGTTGGGACTATCGCTACGTCACCCGGCTGTACGCGACCGGTCCGTTGAATGGCGGCGATCTGGACGGCGATCTGGTCGTCGTCTCGAACGGCGATCCGACGATCAACCCGCGTCACCCGGATCGATGGAGCGCGTTCGACGCCTGGGCGAAGCAGCTGCATGACCGGGGCATCCGGCGGATCGGCGGTCAATTGATCGGCGATGACAGCGCATTCGCGGAGCCCGGCTGGGGGTTTGGATGGGCGTGGGACGACCTTGCCCTCGGTTACGGCGCCGCGGTTGGCGGTCTTCAATACAACGAAAACCAGGTCGAGCTGCTGATCGGGCCAGGCGTCGCAGTGGGTGACCGCGCCATCATCAGCGTGTCGCCGCCAGGCAGCGGCATCATCCTCGATCATGCCGTCACCACCGTGGCAACCGGCGAGCCAAACCGAATCTCCCTCGAACGGATCCCCGGCTCGAACATGTTGACCGTCAGGGGGCAGGTCGCCATCGGCTCGGCAGCGATCAGCGAACTGGCGGCAGCTCCGAATCCAACCATTCTCTATTTGAATGCGTTGCGCGAAGCGCTGGCGCGCAACGGCATTTTCGTCGGCGGCACGTCGCTCGACATCGACGATGCGAGAGTGAAGCCCGATTATCAGCAGGCGACACTGTTGCTCGAAGATCGCTCGCCGACGTTGTCGGCAATCATCGACGTGTGTTTGAAGTGGAGCCGCAACGAGTATGCCGAGACGTTGCTGCGGTCGATGTCAGCGGAAAGCAGCGAAGCCACCGCCGAAGGCGGATTAGCGCGGCTCCGCGAGACGTTGCAGCACTGGGGCGTTGCGCCCGATTCCTACGTCGTTCGCGATGGGTCTGGGCTGTCGAGAAACGATTACGTTTCATCCGAGGCGCTTGTCACCGTCCTGGCGCGGATGTGGCGCGATCCGGTGCACATGGAGCGGTTTCGCTCGGCGCAGCCGCAATCAGCCGTCAGCGGAACGCTGGCCAACCGCATGCGGAACACGGTCGCGGCCGGCCGCGTGTGGGCGAAAACAGGTTCGATGTCGAACGTCCGCTCGCTATCGGGCTACCTGGCTACGCTGGACGACGAACCCATCGTTTTTTCATTCATGGCCACGGGCTTCCACGTCCCCGCGTCGCAGATCGACGCGGTGATGGACGAAGCGCTCGTCCGCCTGGTGAAGTTCCCTCGGGAGTTGCATCAGGAGTAACGCCTGGCCGCCGGCAGTCGCGCCTTAGACGACGTTTCCGGCCAGTCGGCCAAAGCCGTCGACGGCGGATTTCAAAGATGCACAAAACGGCCGAACACGATGGCGAGCGTCATGCCAACCGCCCCGACCACCAGCGCGCCCGCCATGCCGACGGCAAAGGGCTTCAAACCGACGCCTTTGAAGACCGCGACGTTGGTATTCAGCCCGACGGCGGCCATCGCCGTCCCCAAAAGAATCTGCGACGCCCAATAGTCGCCCAGTGAACGCGTGATCGCCGTCCATCGGTCCGCGTCCCACACCCCGAATGCCGTGCCCGTCGTTTGCAGCGTCCAATCGCCGATCGACCGCACGACCGCCATCAACACAAACCCAATCACAAATCCCGGAACGAGCGACGAGAGTTTCGTCCGAGAGCCGGCTGACAACCGCGATCCGCCCTGGTTTTTGAGATGCATCCACGTCAGCACCGGGATGACAAGCGCGAGAAAAATATTTCGCGTCAGTTTCGTAACCGTCGCGACACGCAGCACGACGTCATCGCCATAGATCTGCCGGTACGTCAGTGCTGAGCCGATCACCTGCGACGTGTCATGTACCGCGGTACCGAGGAACAACCCTATCGTCTCGGAGGTCGGCAACAACGCGTGGGCGACGTATGGGTACAGCAGCATGCCGAGCAGCCCGAACGCGACGACGTTGGCCACGGCGTACGCGACTTCGCGTTCATCGGCGTCAATGGCGGGTGCTGTCGAAACGATGGCAGTCACGCCGCAGATGCTCGTGCCTGCGGCGATCAGCGTGCCGAGCCTGGGGGGCAATCCCAGTTTTCGATTGAACCAGGTCACGAACAGCAAGCCTGTAACGATCGCCCCCAGCACAACCGGCAAGCCGGCGATCCCAAGCTTCAGAACATCAAAGACGCTCAAGCGAATCCCGACCAGCACAATGCCAGCGCGCAACAGCGTTGTCGTCGCAAATTTCAATCCTGGATTGAGCGCGGCGGGCAGCGGCAGCAAGTTGCGCAGCAGCAGGCCGAGGACGATCGCGACAGGCACGCCCGAAATCGGGCTGCTTCCGATCAGCCCCTGCGCGGCCAGGATCCCCTCGCCGATCCGATCCGCAAGCCAGAAGCCCGCGAGCATGACGGCCAGCGCGGCGGCGACCCCCGGAAGTTGCTTCAATGGCCCGCCAACCAGACACCGCCAATCACGAGCGCCGCCGCGGACGAGGCGTAGAGGAAACCGCGATAGCGGCGCTGGTGCGGTCCGCCGCCCCGAAAAGCGAGCATACCGATACCGGCCGCGAACGCCGACATCGCGGCGATGGCGCCGATCCCGAAACCCACCAGATAGAGTCCCGAATCGAGTCGCGATGCGAATGCGAGCGCAGGCAAGACTCCGAACAAGTGCGAACTGCCGGCAAGACCATGCAGTGCCCCCATCGCAAAGGATGCGCCGGCATGAGTGTGCGGGCGAGGATCCCTGCGCGATGCTTTCCACACGCCCCACGCACCGACCGCAATCAGCGATAGACCGACAAGCCGCTCGCTGTACAGCGAGACCGCGTCCAACGGCAGCTGGTCTCGGAGCATCAACAGCAAGGTTGCGATGAGCAGCACACCAGCGGTGTGACCGACGCCCCACTGCATTCCCGTGATCCACCCCTCGAGGTGCCAACGAGGGTTGCCACGCGAACGGTCGGGTTGCGCCTCACTGTCGGCGACCAGCGGCGCGACCGCAGCCAGGTGGTCCGGACCCGAAAACACGTGCAGCGAGCCCGCTGCCAGTCCCGCAAAAAACGCAAATATCAATGCCGCTACCGCTGAATCGACTTGAGTTGCAGGAACTCCTCGATCGCCAGCGGTCCAATCTCTCGGCCGATGCCGGATTTCTTGTACCCGCCAAACGGCGCCAGCGGATTGAACCGGCCGCCGTTGATGTCGACCTGGCCAGTACGCAACCGCTTGGCGACTGCCAGGGCGCGCTCGGGTGTCCCTGCCCAGACCCCGCCGGCAAGGCCGTACTCCGAGTCATTCGCGATGGCAATGGCGTCATCCTCAGCGTCGTACGGAATGATCGCGAGCACGGGCCCGAAGATTTCTTCCTGCGCGATCGACATGCGATTGTCGACGTTTGCGAAAATCGTCGGCTCGACGAAGTAGCCTGTGGGCAGTTGCACCGGCTTTCCGCCACCGGCTACGAGCGTGGCGCCTTCCTTCTTCCCCTGGTCGATGTGTTTCAGCACGCTGTCACGTTGACCGTCCGATGCCAACGGGCCGAGCCTGGTGTTCTTGTCGAATGGATCGCCGAGCGTCAATTTGGCCAGTTGCGCTTTGGCCAGCTTCACCGCTTCGTCATGACGCGAGCGCGGCACCAGCATTCGCGTCCATGCCGAGCACGTCTGACCGGAGTTCTGCATGCAGTTGTTCACGCCGGCCGGAATGGCCTTCTCGAACGGTGCGTCGTCGAGCACGACGAACGCGGATTTGCCGCCCAGCTCGAGCGTCACCTTCTTGATGCCGTCGCCGGCGACCGACGCAATCCGCCGGCCGGCCTGAAGCGAGCCGGTAAAACTCACCATGTCGATGCCCGGATGAGCGACGATGGCTTCGCCGACGACGCGGCCGGATCCCGAAACGATATTCAACACTCCCGGGGGCAGACCAATTTCGTGCGCCGCGTCCGCGAGCATGAAGGCGCTGAGCGGCGCGATCTCGGCTGGCTTCAGGACGACGGTGCAGCCGGCGGCCAGGGCGGGCGCCACCTTGCAGACGATTTGATGGAGCGGATAGTTCCACGGTGTGATGCAGCCGACCACACCGATCGGCTCCTTGATGATCAGCGAGTTGCCCAGTTCTTCTTCAAGCCTGGCCTCGCGAATGAACTTCGCGTTCATTGCGATCATCGTGATTGGGAATTCCGCCTGCACTTTCGTTGCAAAGCCGATCGCGGTGCCGACTTCATGGGCGATCGCCTCGGCGATTTGCGGCACGCGCGTGGTCATCGCGGCCGCCAACTTCTCGAGCCACTGCGCGCGTTCTTCCACGGACAGCCGGCTCCACGAGTCGAACGCGCGACGCGCCGCTCGCACCGCTCGATCGACGTCGTCGGCCGTGCCTCGCGGCACACGCGCGAACGGCTGCTCGGTCGCCGACGAAATCACGGCGATCGTCTCACCACCGCTCGACGGCTGCCACGCCCCGTCGTAGTAGTGCTTGTCGTAGGTCATGAATCTTTTATCTTACCCGGCTAGAATCAGATCCTTATGCAGATTGCTGGAAAAACCTTCCTTGTGACAGGCGGTGCGTCGGGATTGGGCCGCGCGAGCGTCGAAACGATTCTGGCAGCCGGCGGCCGCGCGATCATGCTGGACGTGAATGGCGACGCGGGGCGCGCCGCCGAGCAGGCATTGGGCGATCAGACACGTTTCGCGCAGGCGGACGTCACGAGCGAAGAGCAGGTAAAAGCCGCCGTTGATCTGGCGGTATCGTCGTTCGGTGGCCTTCATGGCGTCATCAACGCGGCCGGAATCGGGCCGGCAGCGAAGGTCCTGGGAAGAAACGGTCCGCATCCGCTCGATCTCTTCGAAAAAACTGTTCGCATCAACTTGGTTGGCACGTTCAACGTCATTCGTCTGGCCGCGGCGGTAATGTCGCAGAACCAGCCGCAGGACTCCGGCGAGCGCGGCGTCATCGTCAACACCGCTTCGATCGCCGCGTTCGACGGTCAGATCGGTCAGCCGGCGTACGCGGCTTCGAAAGGCGGCATCGTCGGAATGACGTTGCCGATCGCCCGCGAGTTTGCGCCGCTCGGGATTCGTGTCGTCACGATCGCGCCTGGAATTTTCGATACGCCGTTGCTCGCGTCGTTGCCCGAGCCGGCGCGCGTCTCGCTGGGCCAACAGGTGCCGTTCCCGTCGCGGCTCGGCCGACCGGCGGAGTACGGCGCATTGGTGCGTCACATTCTCGAAAACGAAATGCTGAATGGCGAGGTGATTCGATTGGACGGCGCCCTGCGAATGGCGCCGAAGTGAGACCCGCTTAAGACACGCTGAGCAGTTGTTTCGCAGCCTCGATCAACTGCGACGTGGCGGCGGCGAGCCCGCCTCCTTGAGCGAGATCGGGTTTGCCGCCGCCCTTGCCGCCGAACTGCGCGGTCAGCCTTTTCAGCACGGCACCCGCATCAACGGGCGATTCGGGCCCTCGGGCAATGACGACCTGCGCCGGGTTTGCCGACGTGAACAATGCCACCGCCGCTGCGGCGTTCGCGGCGGTCACCGCGACGGCAATCGCCTTCAGGCCCGTCGCATCCCATCCGTCAAGAGCTTCGATGATGACGTCGCCGTTGCGGCCCGCCAGCGCCGTCGCTTCATGCGCAGCGAGCTTTTCCTGAAGTGCGCGGACCGAACGCTGCTGCGTTTTCGCCTCGTCCTGCATGTGCTCGATCGCCGCGGCCATGTCGACCGGCGGCACCGACAAGCGCCTCTGCATGGCCGAAAGCGCGCCGCGCCACAGCCGAAAGCGATCGAGGGCGCGGCCGCCGCAGAGGAACTCGACGCGCGAACCGCCCTTGAATTTTTCCCACCCGCCAACGGCAATGAGGCCGATCGCACCGGTCCGCGCAACGTGTGTGCCGCCGCAGGCTGACAAATCGTAGTCCTCGACGTCAATCAGGCGGAGGGTGCCGCTGCGCTGCGACTCCTTGCGCAATGGCAACGACGCGGCTTCCTCCGCACTCGCGACCTTGATGGTCACCGGCCGATCCTCGAATACGATCCGGTTGGCATCGTCCTCGGCTTTCGCGATCTCTCCGGGTGTAACTTCGCGCGCCAGATCGATCGTCGACGACAGCTGTCCCATATGAAAGCTCTCGGTGCGGACGCCAAACAGGCGATCGAACGCCGCCGACAGCACATGCTGCCCGGTGTGCTGCTGCATGTGATCGAAGCGGCGGTGCCAGTCGATTTCTCCGCGAACGACGTCGCCTGGCGCCAAGGTTCCCGAAACGACGTGGGCGACCGCGCCATCTTCGCCATCGATGACGTCGATCACCGCCGCCCCACCGAGGGTGCCTGTGTCAAAGGGCTGCCCACCCGACGTCGGATAAAACGCCGTTTGATCGAGCGTGACGTGCGTACTGCCGTCAACGGATCGGGCGGACACGACGGTCGCGTCGAACTCCCGGCGATATGGGTCGTGGTAGTAAATGCGTTGTGTCATGAGTCCGCGAAGTCCGGCGAAACAATCGGAAGCTCGAAGAAGAACACCGCGCCGCCGGCGGCCGCGCGACGATAGCCGATTCGGCCATTATGCGATCGGATGATGTCGTAACTCACCGACAGGCCAAGGCCGGTGCCTTCGCCGACGGGCTTGGTCGTATAGAACGGCTGAAACAATTTGGCTTCGTCTTCCGGAGGCACGCCCGGCCCTGAGTCTTCGACCTCGAGCCATGCCCAGCCGTCGCGGTCTCCGGACCGAATGCACAGCTGGCGACGCGGCGGGTTCGCAACGACGATGGCCTGCTCGGCGTTGATCGTGAAGTTCAAGACGACTTGCTGGAGCTCGGTGAAGATGGCCATGACGAAGGCGCTCGAATGCAGTTGCAGGTCGACGTCGATGTTCAACTCTTCGAGCTTGCGATGGCGGAGCTCGAGAATCGAGCCCACCACATCTCGCAGGCGGACGGGCATCGGCTCCGCTTCGACGCGGCCGAACCGTGACAAGTTGCGGATAATTGCGCTCGCACGGGCGCTTTCCTTCTGGATCAGCGCCAGATCCGCCTTCGCCTGCTCCGGCATGCCCTTCTGAAATTGCAACAGCTCGGCGAAGCCCATGATCGCCTGCAGCGGATTATTGAGCTCGTGCGCCACCCCTGACACCAGCACGCCGATCGCCGCAAGCCGCTCCTGCCTGATTACCTGCTGCTGCAGGGACTGCAATTCCTGCCGCATGCGACGCTCGTCCTCCACCTGCGCGGCGATCGACTCGCGGGCTCGTTGCAGATTGGTGATCATGCTGCTCACCGTGGATTGCAGGCGCGCGAGCTCGGCGGTCGGCATCGGTTGCAGTTGCAGCGGCGAAAGGTCACCGCGACTGACGCGCCGCGCCGCCGTATCGAGATGGTCGAAGGCGTGCAGCCATCGCCGCGCAAACGTAATCATCAACACGATGATGAACACCGTGGCACCGACGGCGATCAATAAGTTGCGCTGGTAGATCGGCCGGGTGCGCGAGCTCGCAACCGCCGTCGGGATGCCCACACTGGCGAGCCATGGCCCGCGCGGCACTACCGAATTGCCGAACACGCGTTCGATGCCGTCGACGCCCGTGAGAATCGCGGTTGCCGGCACGTCGGCGGGATTACGCGGCCGCCCGCCCGGCGCCGCCGACCGTCCTACATACTGCGCCGCATCAAGACTGCGTGCGACCACGACGCCATCGGCGTCGGTGAGTGTGACGACGGATCCAGGGGGCAAGGGAATTGAGGCGAGCACCTCCTCGAGCGCTTCCAGGTGAACTGACAAGCCGAGAACGCCGACGATATTGCTGCCGGACGAAATCGGGTAGCCCAGCACTATGGCATGCGCATCGCCCCCCGGCTTGCCCAGCATTGGACTGATCAGGCTTTCGCCCCGATCGACGACACGCCGGATCCATGCCTGCTCGAGAGTCCCCTCAACACGCGGATCGGCCGGCCGCGCCCACGCGAGAATCCGGCCATTGGCATCGGCCATGAACGCATTGTTCAACATCCGATCGCGGCCGTTTACGAGCGGCACCAGCACGTCGCTTGCGCTGCTGACATCGAGCGCCTGCATCGCCGGATGACGTGCCGCGGTGCCTGCGACCGCATCCGCGGTATCGAGATTCCGATTGACGTACACGACGACCGTGGCCGCCATCGTCCCGGTCTCGGCCGCGAGCTGACGCAGGTGCTCGTTGTGGGTTTGCCGCATTCCGTAGCCGATCGCGGCGTACACGAACACCGTCACGACGACGACGGCGAGCAAAATCTGACGTCGAAGGGGCAAGGTCAAAGGATAGGCTCAGGCTAAGGCGAATCGTATCAGCCTCTCCATCGGGTCGAGGCCGGTCCTAAGTAATCAGTGGATCGTCGACACCGGCCTCGGCAAACCCCTGGGCTCGCAGCTGGCAGCTGTCACAGCGGCCGCACGGGCGCCCGTCGGGAAGCGGATCGTAACAACTATGCGTCAGTCCGTAATCCAATCCGAGCGACACGCCGAGCTTGATGATTTCAGCCTTCGACAGATTGATGAGCGGCGCGTGAATGGTCAGCGACGCGCCTTCAGCCCCCGCCCTCGTCGCGAGGCGCGCCGTCTGCTCGAATGCTCGAATGAACTCCGGCCGGCAGTCGGGATACCCGGAGTAATCCAGCGCGTTGACGCCGACGAAGATGTCGTTGGCGCCGAGCACCTCGGCCCAGCCCAGCGCGATCGATAGGAATATCGTGTTGCGAGCCGGCACATAGGTGGACGGAATCACCGTGGGATCAATGGGCTGGTCTTTGGGAACGTCGATGGCCGTCGAGGTGAGTGCGGACCCGCCGATCTGCGTCAGATCCAAATCCATCTCCAAGTGGCGCCGGACGCCGAGTGCGTGCGCCACCGACCGTGCCGATTCGAGTTCGCGAGCATGCCGTTGGCCGTAGTTGAGGGTCAGGGCGTAAACATCGAACCCTTCGCGAGCGGCGACGGCCGCGGCCGTATATGAGTCGAGGCCTCCGCTCAGGAGCACGACCGCACTAGACCCCACGCGTCTCGGGGCTCCAAATGTACTTGTGGACCTGCAACTGCACGCGGACGTCGAGACGGTCGGCGATGACCCACGCCGACAGCAGCTTCGCGTCGAACTCACCGTGAACCGGGGAAAACAGAACGGCGTTCACGCGGTCCGGCAGCCGTTCGCGCTGGACGATCTCCCTGGCGTATTCGTAATCGCGTCGGTCAGCGATCACGAACTTCACTTCGTCTGTCGCAGTGAGATGGTCGAAGTTCGACCAGTCATTCTTGTCCGCTTCACCAGATCCTGGACACTTGACGTCGACGATCCGGATCACTCCGGCCGGGATCTTCGCAATGCTGCGATGACCGCCGGTTTCAATCAGCACCGTTTTCCCGGCGTCGAGCAGCCGCTGCATCAGAGGATAGACGTCCGGCTGGAGCAGCGGCTCCCCGCCGGTGACTTCGACCGTCGCGCAGCCTCGCGCCTCGACGTCGGCGACGACGTCTTCGACACTCATCTTGCGGCCTTCGTGAAACGCGTACGGCGTGTCGCACCACCGGCATCGCAGGTCGCATGCGGTCAGCCGTACGAACACGCACGGCCGGCCGGCATGGGTCGATTCACCCTGGATCGAATGAAAGATCTCGTTAATCGTCAGCACGGTCACAGAAGGCGCAGGCTGCGCCAATCCCAACCTGCTATTTTAGCGCCATGGGCGTCCTCAGGGTCGGGACCTCGGGCTGGCACTATCCGGCCGGCAAGGGCACATGGAACGGCATCTTCTATCCGCGACCAGGCGATCGCGAGCGCGGCTTCGACGAGCTCCGCTTTTACGCCGAGCGCTTCAACACCGTCGAGGTTAATAGCACCTTTTATGGTCAGCCTCGCGCAAATGCCACGCTGGGCTGGGTCAAGCGCACGCCAGCGGATTTCGACTTTGCGGTGAAGCTGTTTCAGAAATTCACGCACCCGAACATGGCCCTCGATACGAGTCCGGTCACGCAAGCGGACGTGGATGCGTTCAAGGGCGGCATCGAACCGCTCGCTGCCGCGGGCAAGCTCGGGCCGCTGCTGATCCAGTTCCCATCGAGCTTTCAGCGATCGGCGGAAGCCGTTGCCTACCTGAACTGGCTGCTCGATGCGTTTGCGGAATACGATCTCGCCGTCGAACTGCGTCATCGCTCATGGAGCGATTCGCCGGACACCGTGGCGCTGCTCGACGAGCACAAGGTCGCGTGGGTCCAGATCGACGAGCCAAAATTTTCAACGTCGATCCGCCAGGACCTCGTTGGCGGCGCCGCCGACCTGTATTATTTGCGGCTGCATGGCCGCAACGCCAAAGAGTGGTGGGACCACGCCGAGTCCGAAGACCGGTACAACTACTGCTATTCCCGGCAAGAGCTCGAGCCGATCGCGGAGATCGTTCGCGATGTTCGCGCGCTCGTGAAGAAAGCCTACCTGTTTCTGAACAACCACTTCTCCGCGCAGTCGATCGCCAATGCGACGACGCTCAAGCACATGCTCGACGAGCCGGTTGCCGCGCCCATGCCGCCGGAGCTGGTCGAGCGCTTTCCGGATCTGGTCGCGATCGTGTCTACCTTGCCTCGCGCACGGTTACTCTGACAATCCGATCCGCATATTTGAGCCTGTCGACGACGTCCATACCGGCGATCACTTTTCCGAACACCACGTACTTGCCGTCGAGACGCGGCGTATCGGCAAGCGACACGTACATCTGGGTGTCCGCTTTCGAGGCATCGCCGTTGTGGGCCAGCGCAACGGCGCCGCGCACGTGCCTGCGGATCTTCGAAAACTCCGCGACGCCCACCTTCGGACCGTCGACGCGGCCCCACATTTTTTCCTTGGTCATATCGCGAGTCTGCTGATCGCCGAATTGCATGACGAATCCCGGCACCACGCGATGCACGCGCTGCCCGTTGTAAAAGCGCTTCTCAATCTGCCCGAGGATATGGGCGACCGTCTTGGGCGCCTCGTTCGGGTAGGTCTCGAACTCGAATGTCCCCTTCTCTGTCTCGACGACGACGATTGACGGTCCCGCGCCTGGGGAGGTCTTCGTCTGCGCCGTGACTATTCCACCGAGCGCGATCAGGATCGCGACAACGCTTTGCTTCATGACACTCCTACCTTGCCACACAGACTCACGATGGGGCATGTGACGCAGCGAGGATAGACCGGCCGGCAGATGTGCTGTCCCCACATCACCAAATAGAGGTTTACCACCGGCCACCACCGCTGCTGCAACGCCCGGTACAGCGCCTGCTCGGTCTCTTCCGGTGTACGGGTCCTTACCCATCCCAGCCGATTGGCAATCCGATGCACGTGGATGTCGACGCAGATATTGCGGTCGCTCTGGAAGGCGAGGATCATGACCAGGTTTGCGGTTTTTCGCCCGACACCCGGAATCAGGATCAACTCTTCGAGCGTGCGCGGCACCTTGCCCGCGAACCTTTCGACAATCATCGTTGCGGCTTCCTTCACGAACACCGCCTTGTTGCGATAGAAGCTCACCGGGTAGATCAGTTTTTCGATCTGCGACACGCGCAGCCGGGATAGCGCCTGCGGCGTCCGGGCTCTGGCGAATAACCGCGTCGATGCCGCGAGCGTAGTGGCATCCTGCGTGCGCGCCGAAAGCAGCGCCGAGATCAGAATTTGAAACGGATCCTGCTTCTGGCGTTCGGAGATTTTCTCGACCGCCGGGAGCTCGAAACCGTCGATCGCCTTCGCGAGCGTGCGCATCACGCGCTCGACGCTGCGCTGGTCGGGACTAGGGGACAGGTGTAACGGGCGGTTGGCCATTCAGTACTGCAATTGCATTGGTGACCGCGAGATCCGCCATCGCGGTGCGTGTTTCGGTCGTCGCGCTGGCCAGGTGCGGAATCAACAGCACGTTCTCCAGCGACAGCAAACCGGGGTGGATCTCCGGCTCTTTTTCGTAGACGTCGAGCGCGGCGCCGGCAATCAGCCGCTCCTTCAGCGCCCACACTAGCGCGGCTTCGTCCACCACCGGGCCCCGCGATGTGTTGATCAAGTAGGCGGTGCGCTTCATCCGCGACAGCGCCTTCTGATCGATGAGGTGCCTGGTGTCGACGGTCATCGGCACGTGCAGCGACACGATATCCGACGTCGACAGCAGACGATCGAGCGGCATCGCCGTCGCTCCTGGCAGATCGCTGTGCTGCCGCGCGGTATACGCGACCGTCATGCCGAAAGCCGGTGCCTTGTCCGCGACGGCGCGGCCAATCCGGCCGAGTCCCACTAATCCCAGCTGCTTGTTGCGCAGCTCCATGCCCAGCATGAAATCCAGCGCCCAGCCACGCCACTTGCCGGCGCGCACGACGCGCTCGCCCTCGCCAAGCCGGCGGGTTACCGCCAGAATCAGTGCCCACGTGAAATCCGCGCAGGCATTGGTCAGCACATCAGGGGTGTTGGTAACCGCAATGCCGCGCCCCCGGCAGGCGCTGACGTCGATGTTGTTATAACCGACCGCGACGTTGGCGACGACCTTCAGTTGCGGGCCGGCTGCGTCGAGCACTGCGGCGTCGATGGTGTCTGTCAAAAGGCAGACGATCGCATCGACGCCATTGGCGCGCTGCAACAGTTCGTCGCGCGAAATGGCAGCCGCGCCGACGTAGAGGTCTACGTCGCAAGCCGCTGCCAGTTTCGAGATGACGGAGGAAGGAAGTTTGCGAGTGACTAATGCCCGTGGCATTTGCAGAAACCGCAGTGATTACACTGCACTGCAGGTTCGATAATACACATCGTATCGCCATCGGCTCGCTCGATGCGGTATTGACCAAAACTCATCGAGCGCGGACCAGCGGCCGGCGGCGCGGGCGGCATGCCGACCGGCTCGGGCGTGGACGCGCCGCTGCCGATGTGCCGCTGAATCGCCGCCCGGATAATCGTCCTGAGCTCGTCGTCGTTCATTCCACGAAGTCCACGTGATCGACGATACCAACAATCGCCGCGTCAACCGGTGAGAGTTTCTTGCCTAACGCTTCACCGGCGGCGCGCCCTTCGAGCACCACCAGGACGCGCTCGCTGACGCCGGCGCCGACGGAATCGATGGCGAGCAGCGTCGCCCCCCGCGCTTCGCCCTGGGGCGTCTCGGGCTGGACGAGCAGCAGCTTCGACCCTTCGAACTGCGATCGCTTCTGCGTCGACACAACAGTACCGACCACACGCGCCAGGATCATTCGGCCACCGAATAATGATCGATGATGCCGACGATGCCTGCGTCGGCCGGCACTTCCGTCGGGTGCCAGGGAAAGCTGGCCTCCTTGCCCCGCACGAAAAACACGGTTTCGCCGACTCCCGCGCCCACCGCATCGACAGCGACCAGCGGGCGGCCGACGTCTTTGCCGTCAGCGCCAATCGGCTGCAGCACCATCAGCTTGAGGCTGTCGAAATTGGGATCCTTGCGGGTCGCGACGACGTCGCCGATCACGCGGGCCATTTGCATGGGGCGTTACTCGGTAACGTCGATGGTGTCGATGATGCCGACGACCGCCGCATCGACGGGCGTGTCCTTCAGCCCGGACGCCATGCGAGCCGAGCTGCCGCTCACGATCAGCACCGTTTCGCCAACGCCGGCATCGACGGTGTCGATGGCGACGAGGTAATTGCCTTCGGCCTTGCCCTTCGGGTCGACCGGCCGGGCCAGCAACAGCTTGTTGCTGACCAGCCGCGGATCTTTTCTCGTCGCGACCACCGTCCCGACGATACGAGCGACCAGCATTTACGCCTTGTTGGCTTTGCCGATCGGCAGCACGTCTTCGAGGTTGGCGTGCGGCCGCGGAATCACGTGCACCGAGACGAGCTCGCCGACCCGGCGTGCCGCGGCTGCCCCGGCGTCGGTCGCCGCCTTGACCGCGGCGACGTCGCCGCGCACGATCGCCGTCACATAGCCCGCGCCGATCTTTTCCCAGCCGACCAGCGTCACCTTGGCAGCCTTCACCATGGCATCGGCCGCTTCGATCATCGCGACCAGACCCTTGGTTTCGACCATGCCGAGTGCTTCACCCATTTACGTGATCCTCCGGGCCCGGCCCGCGTTCCGGGTCTGGCCACACATACGGCGTCGCCATGTCCCAGCTCGCAAGGCCAAAGTCCCTATTTGAGCGCGCGCAGCGCGTCTTCGATAAGTGCCGTTAGCTCGCGATATGTTAGTCGAATTTCCCCATCAATGCCGCCGATTGGCGGCGGCAGGCGCTGCGGGACCAGCCGCTCGTCCGAGTCGGGCGCCTGGACCACCTGACATTGCAGCTGCTCACCGCCGGCCGGCGCCGATTCATCGGTGCAGATCGGTGCCGGCGACGCGATTCCGTACATGCCGCGAAGTCCCTCCAGCCGATCGACTTCCTCGCGCGACAGGACGTTCTCGCGTCCCAACGTGCGAGCGACCAGACTGATTTTCGCGAAATGCTCGATCGTCTCCATGCGGTAGTACGCCGACATCGCGTCACCCGCCAGCGCCAGCGCGCCATGATTGGCCAGCAGCAGGCCGTCGTGAGCCTTGATGTACTTGCGAACGGCAGCCGGCAATTCTTCGGTGGACGGCGTCGCATACGCGGCGATCGGGATACTGCCGAGCGTGGTAATGACTTCCGCCAGCACGGCCCGATCGAGGGCGATACCGGCAACCGCGAATCCGGTCGCGGTCGGCGGGTGCGCATGCACCACGGCGCCGGCATCCGGGCGATTGCGGTAGACCTCGAGGTGCATTTTCAACTCAGACGACGGATCACGCTCGCCGGCGATTTTCTTGCCCTCGAGATCGGTGATCACCATCATGTCCGGGGTCATGAACCCCTTCGATACGTTCTTCGGTGTCGTGATCAGGCGCTGGTCGCCAAGGCGGACGCTGATATTGCCGTCATTCGAGGCGACATAACCACGCTCCCACAAGCGGCGGCCAATCTCCACGATGTCGGCTCGAGCCTGGGCTTCGGCGGTCATCGCTGCCGGTACTCAGTGCGGCATTGCTCGCTGTCGAAATAGATTGGCGCGCCGTTGCTGACCAGACTGATCGCCTTTCCGGGCACCACGTACGTGCCGCAGACCGGACATTGCTGCATCTTCACGGCTGACGCCTGCCCGGGGCGCCGGCCGCTCTGCGGCGCGGGTCCCATCGCGCCGCGCAGCACCGAGTCGAAGAAGCGCCAGAACGTCCGCGCGATCACCACGAACAGGATCAGCAGCAGGATGAAGCGTGTCATGACGCGTCACTTGCCCCCGCTGGCGGCGTCGGGGTGCGCACTCTTGATCCCCTCGAGGCCCTTGCGCGCCGCCTGGCCCTCCGGCGAATCAGGCGACAGGTCGACGACTTGCTGCCAGGCGCGCGCCGCGCCGTTCAAATCCTGCTTGCCGAACGCACGCACGATGCCGACGTTGAGCAGCGTCTTGATGTGCTTGGCATCGACTGCCAGCGAGTGATCGAATTGCTTGAGCGCGCGACCCGGCTGGTTCGTGTAGTAGTAGGCGACGCCCAGATCGGTTGAAACGTTCGGGTCGTTCGGATTCAGCGCGAGTGCCTGCTCGTACCAGGTAATCGCCTGCGGATACTGCTCGGCGTCGAAGTACATGTTGCCAAGCTGCACCCGTGATTGCACGTCCTTGGCATTGCTCGCGGCGGCAGCTTCGAGCGTTTTGACGCGCGCCGCATCGAGCGGCACCGCCTGCGATTGCGGCGGCTGCTGCGCGGCGGCGGCTCGCGCCACCGGCGCGGCCTCGCGCGGCGTCCGCGCCGCCTGCTGGCTGCCAAGTACCCAGCCCACAATGACGCCGAACAGGATGCCGGCTATGCCAAGAACGATCGCATCGGCTCGCATGGGAATGCTCAGGATAACAACGAGCGGCGCAGCCAGTCCACCAACGCCCGGCTGACCGCGCTATCACGCTCGAGCAGCTGCGTGCCGTGCGCTACGGCCGCCGACACCATCTGCTCGCGCGGTCCGGACGGCTCGGCCGCAAAATCCCGGATGGTGCGCAGTGCCAGCGGGTCCTCGGCGCTGGCGCACAACCATAACGATCGCGAGCCAAGCCGCCGTACGAGTCCAGTGTCGGTGCGAAGGCCGCGGTAATCGAGCGACGGCGAGATCAGTCCCAATGCGCGCACGTGCGGCGACCCTTCCGCCGCCAGCAGCGCGAGCGTCGCGCCAAGCGAGGCTCCGACCACCGCGATGGCGCCCGGGCGCACAGTCGTCCGCGACGCCATCCACTGGGCGGCGGCGCGGACATCCTGAACCATGTCATGCAGGCTTTGCGCGGACCCTGAGGACTGTCCGTGCCCCCGCAGGTCGATGGCGAGCGTCGTGAGTCCGGCATCCCGCAGCCGGTCTGGCAAGCTGCCCCACTCGCTGCGGTTGCGCGACAGCATGTGAACCAGCACCACGCCGGGCGCGGCAGCCGCAGCCGCTTCGAAGTATTCGCCGGCGATCGTGACGCCATCGGCAGACGGAAACGTCACGGGCCGGCCCGCGGCGGATGCCGGCGCTGCGTTCAGGCACAGCATCACGAACACCAGCGCCAGTGCCGCCAGATATTCCTTCACGACCCGGCCGAGACCCACGAAGATCGCGCGGCTGATCAATGCATGACCAATCGACACTTCATCGAGGTGCGGCAGCGTCTTGAACAGGGTCAGGTTCTTCAGGTCGAGATCGTGGCCGGCGTTGACGCCGACGCCAAGTTTGTGCGCGAGATCAGCGGCGCCGGCGTAGATGGCAAAACTCGCGGCGGCGGAATCCGGCCCGCGCTCGAACGCACGCGCGTAGGGCTCGGTGTAAAGCTCGACACGATCGGCGCCCATTGCGTGCGCCCAGCGAATCGCATCCGGCCGCGGATCGACGAACAGACTGACACGGATGCCGGCGCCTTTGAGCGCGCGAATTGTCTCAGAGAGTTGCTCCGAAGCGGTATCAGCCGGCCAGCCGGCTTCACTGGTGATCTCGCCGGGTTTCACCGGGACCAAGGTGCACTGGTCCGGTCGCACCGCGAGCACCAACTCCAGGAATCCTGGCCGCGGGTCGCCTTCGATGTTGTATTCGACACGGCCACGCAATGGCGCCAGCTCCTCGGCGATCTGATGCACATCTTCCGTGGTGATGTGCCGTGCGTCGGCACGGGGATGCACGGTGATACCTGGCGCGCCGGCATCGATGCACGTGCGCACGGCCTCAATCACCGAGGGAATTGACCCGCCCCGTGAGTTGCGGACCGTCGCAACCTTGTTCACGTTGACGGAAAGCTTGTTCATGCCAGGTGTTCCTGGACCACACCGGCGATTTCGTCGGCCCACACGCGAATTTCGCGATCGTCGCGGCCTTCGAGCATGATGCGCAACAACGGCTCGGTGCCGGAGTAGCGGACCAGCAGCCGTCCGTGTCCCGCGAGCAATCGCTCGATCCGCTGCATCGTCTCGGCGATGGCGGGTACCTGTGTGTAATCGGCGCGCGCCTTGACGCGAACGTTCACGAGCACCTGCGGATACGTCGTGAGCGCCGCTGCGAGATCGGCGAGCTCCTGCCCCGTCTCCGCCATGATGCGGAGCACGTTCAGGGCGGTCGCCAGTCCGTCCCCGGTAAACAGATGATCCGCAAAGATGATGTGCCCCGACTGCTCGCCGCCGAGCGCGTACGCGTTACGGACCATCTCCTCCATCACATATTTGTCGCCGACGGCGGTTCGCACCAGCGTGATGCCGCGCTCGCGCAGCGCTATCTCGAGGCCAATGTTGCTCATCACCGTGGCCACGACCGTCGCACCGGGCAGCCGGCCGCGCTCGCTCAGGTAGATCGCCGCCATCAGCAACACCGCGTCGCCGTCGACGACGTTGCCGGAACGATCCACGAACAGCGCGCGGTCTCCGTCGCCGTCGAACGCGACGCCGATCCTCGCGTTCTCCGCGACAACAGCTCTCGATAGTTGCTCGAGGTGCGTCGACCCGCAGTCGAGGTTGATGTTTCGTCCGTTTGGCGTCACGCCGATGGTGTGCACGTCGAAACCAAGGTCCTTGAACAACGCGAGTGCTATCGGCGTGGTCGCGCCGTTGGCGCAATCGACGACGATGCGGCTGCCGGACAACGGGCCGGCGTCATGCAGAATTTCCAGAAGATGATCGACGTAATGCGCCGAAAGGTCCCGGTCCTCGGTGGTACCCCGCTGGCGGGGCACACTCCATGAAGGGTCGGCAACCAGTTCTTCGACAGACGCCTCGAGCATCTCGGTCAGCTTGGTACCGGATCCTCCAAAGACCTTGATGCCGTTGTCTTCGTAGGGATTGTGAGAGGCAGAAATGACGATGCCGGCGTCGAAACCTTCAGTGCGCGCAAGGTAGGCCACCGCCGGCGTCGGCACGATGCCGGCGCTGACGACGCTGGCGCCTTCGGCACTGAGCCCGCGCGCCAGCTCCCGCTCGATCCAGGTCCCTGACTCGCGTGTATCGCGCCCGATCACAAACCGCGGCCGATGACTCGAATCCGCGACGGTGATGGTTCTTGCCAATGCGGCGCCGACCCTGGCGACGGTGTCAGGTACGAGCGGCGCGCTGCCTGCCCGGCCGCGAATTCCATCTGTGCCGAATAGCTTCATCGTCGAATTGGGGAAATAGTCACGGTCACAATCGCTGTCTGCGGCGCACGCAGCCGCAGCGTCGAATCCGGCACGCCAATGGTGACGACCTCGCGGACCGATCGCGTCTGATCGGCGATGGCCACCGGTTCGGTGATCGCGGCCTGCAGACGCTTCAGCGCCGATTCCGGTCCGGCGACCTCCACGGTATCAGGTTCGCTCTTGATACTGGTGACTTCGTAGCCGGCGGCCGGGTGGCCGTCGATGTCTGGTTCGACTGGCACCTTCCTGATCGCCGACATCTCGAACTCCATCGTCAAGGTCGATGGCCCGACCTGGACGATCTCGATGCCATACGGCACATTCACCTGATTCTGCGTGATGTGGAACAGACGGCGGCCCGGACGCGCCGATGACAGATCGATGACGGCGGACATATCGCCGGCGCCCATCCGGCTGAGCGCGCCTGACGACCCGCGGAGGCGCACTTCGACGGTGTCCGGCGGATTGCCGACGAGCTCGAGCCCGGCCGGGAGGTTCTGAAACTCCACGGGCGCGCGCATCACCCTCTCGACCACGCGTTCGCCGGCGACGATCAGCCAGAGCAGCGCCGCGACCAGCGTCGACAGGAACTTCAGCCCGAGGTTGCGGAATGGATGGTAGGCCATCAGCTCAGCGAGTGTCCCGCCTGGCGCGGCTTGCCACTGGTTCTGCGGAGGGTCACCACTTCCCGCAGGCGCGTGCGCAGCCGCTCGCCGTCGATATCGTGCTCGAGGTCGCCGTCTTCGACCACCGAAATGCGGCCGCTTTCTTCGGACACGACAATCGCCACGGCATCGTTTTCTTCGGTGACGCCAATCGCGGCGCGGTGCCGCGAGCCGAGCTCGCGGCTGAGCCGTGGGTTGATCGTCAGCGGCAGGAAACATGCCGCCGCCGCCGCCCGATCGCCTTGGACGATCACCGCGCCGTCATGGAGCGGCGACGTCGGCTGAAAGATGCTCACCAGCAGGTCGTAGGTCAGCTTCGCGTCGAGCGGGATGCCGCTTTCAATGTAGTTGCGCAAACCGATCGAACGCTCGATGACCACAATCGCGCCGATCTTCTTCGCCGACAGCGTGGTCGCCGCCACGACCAGTTCCTCGACGGCATCGTCGTCACTCACCTTCCGGTCGAAGCGGCGAAACAGTTTGCCGCGGCCCAGATGCACCAGTGCACGGCGAATGTCGGCCTGCATCAGAACGATCGCCGCGAATACGACGTAGCCGATGAAGTTGCGGATCAGCCAGTTCAACGTCTCCAGATGAAGACCAGTCGACAGGTAGTACAGACCGACGATCGCCGCGATGCCGAGCGCCAGCTGCACCGCCCGCGTTCCGCGGATCAGCTTCAGCAGCTCGTAAATCAGGATCGAGACGACCAGGATGTCGAGCACGTCCCACCAGGTGACGGGCGGGCGTCGAAGGAGATCGCTGAAGCGCTGAAGGAGCTCGCTGGGGTTCATCGCTCGGCCTCAAGATCCTACTTCATGGCAGGGTCTGCCTTGAGGGGCGAGAGAGGGTCGCGACGAGCCTGCTGGCGGCGTCGATTATGCGACGCCGGCGGCGAAGCGAAGCGAGTCGGCGACGCGGACCACGTGAACCATGTTGTCGACCGCGTGCACACGAACGATATGCGCGCCGCCGAGGATCGCGGCCGTCACGGCCGCGGTCGTCGCCCAGTCGCGATCGGCCGCCTGCAGCGGGCCAGTCGCCGATGTGAGGAACGACTTCCGCGACGGTCCGATGACCACCGGTAAGCCAAGGCCGGCGACACGCTCGATGCCAGCCAGCACCGCGACACTGTGGCTGGCCTTCTTCGCGAAGCCAATCCCCGGATCGACCATCAGCTGCGTCCGGGACACACCGGAGTCTTCGGCGCGCAGAATCGAACGCTGCAAATCGGCGATGACTTCCTCGACCACGTCGCCGTAGTCGGCATGCGCGTACATGTCCTGCGGCCGCCCGCGCGTGTGCATCAAGATGACCGGCACGCCGCGTGCCGCGACCAGCCGCCCCATATTGCTGTCGTACTCGAAAGCGCTGATGTCGTTGACGATCGCGGCGCCCTCATCGAGCGCGGCCGCGGCGACCTCGGCCTTATAGGTATCGATGGAAATCGGAATATCGATTCGTGCCGCGAGCGCTTTCAGGACTGGCATGACGCGGGCGAGCTCTTGCGCCGCAGCTACGGGCTCCGCGCCCGGCCGGGTCGACTCGCCGCCGACGTCGATCAGGTCCGCGCCTGCGGCCTGCATCGCCTGCGCGATGTCGACGGCCTGCGCCGGATCGAGGGCCCTGCCGCCGTCTGAAAAGGAATCGGGCGTGACGTTGATGACGCCCATCACCAAAGTGCGCGGGCCGAGCACCAGCGGTGCCCGGCCCGGAATCGGGACGCTAAACGGTCGTCGCGGAGCCGCGATCACGCCGCGACACTACTCTTGCGTGAGCGGCTTGCGGATTGGCTCCATCGGCGGAACGATGGACGGCCGCTCCTTCTCTTTCACCGGCGTCGCGCTGTCGGACGGGACGTCAACGGCGGGCGGTTCGTCGAGCGGGTGGCCGTAGGCCAGCCGCCGCACCTGATCGGCGTCGAGAATCTCGTGCGCCAGCAGCGCGTCGGCGATGTCGATCAGCCTCTGCTTGTGCTCGGTCAGCAGCGCCGTGCAGCGCTTGTATTGATCTTCGACAAGCCGCTTGACCTCCGCATCGATCTTCAGCGCGGTATCTTCGCTGTAGTCGGTGTGCTGAGCGATTTCGCGGCCGAGGAAGATCTGCTCTTCCTTCTTGCCGAAGGTCAGCGGGCCCATCACTTCGCTCATCCCCCACTCGCAGACCATGCGCCGAGCCATGTCCGTCGCGCGCTCGAGATCGTTGCCCGCGCCTGTCGTCATGTTCCCGGTGGTCAGCTCCTCGGCGATGCGGCCGCCAAGCAGCAGACCGATCTGGTCCATCAAATAGTTCTTCGAGTAGTTGTGCTTTTCGTCGGCGGGCAGCGACATCGTCAGACCGAGCGCCATGCCGCGCGGGATGATCGTGACCTTGTGCAGCGGATCAGCGTGCGGCAGCAGGATGCCGAGCAGCGCGTGGCCGGCTTCGTGAATCGCGGTGATCTTCTTTTCTTCTTCGGTGACGATCATCGAGCGCCGTTCCGCGCCCATCATCACCTTGTCTTTGGCGTACTCGAAGTCCCACATCGCGACGAGCTTCTTGTTTTGCCGCGCCGCGTTCAGGGCCGCTTCGTTGACGAGGTTGGCGAGATCAGCGCCGGTGAAACCGACGGTGCCGCGCGCGAGGATCTTGATGTCGACGTCGTCGGCCATCGGGATCTTGCGGGTATGCACCGCCAGGATGCCCTCGCGGCCGCGCACGTCGGGCCGGTTGACGATGACGCGTCGATCGAAACGGCCCGGACGCAGCAGCGCCGGATCGAGCACGTCAGGGCGGTTGGTCGCCGCCATCAGGATGACGCCTTCGTTCGATTCGAAGCCGTCCATCTCGACCAGCAACTGGTTCAACGTCTGCTCGCGCTCGTCGTGCCCGCCACCAAGGCCGGCACCGCGATGGCGGCCGACCGCGTCGATTTCGTCGATGAAGATGATGCACGGCGCGTTCTTCTTGCCCTGCTCGAACAGGTCGCGCACGCGCGACGCGCCCACGCCGACGAACATCTCGACGAAGTCCGAACCGCTGATCGAGAAGAATGGCACGTTGGCCTCACCCGCGACGGCGCGGGCAAGCAGCGTCTTGCCGGTTCCCGGCGGCCCCATCAGCAGCACACCTTTCGGAATGCGGCCGCCCAGCTTCTGAAACTTCTGCGGCTCTTTGAGGAACTCGATGATTTCCTGAAGCTCGCTCTTGGCTTCTTCGGCCCCGGCGACGTCGCGGAACGTCACTTTTTTCTGCGCGGACGATGACAGCTTGGCCTTGCTCTTGCCGAACGACAACGCCTTGTTGCCGCCGCTCTGCACCTGCCGCATGAAGAAGATCCAGAACCCGATCAACAGCAGGATCGGCGCCCACGACAGCAGCAGCGCGGCCCACGGTGATGCGGTCGGCTCCTTCGCCTGGACGATCACCTTCTTCTCGATCAGGCGGTTGACGAGGCCCTCGTACTGCGCGGGCAGCGTGGTACGGAATTTTTCCTTCGCTTGGGTCTGACCGGTCAGCTCGCTGCCGGTGATCGTCACCGTTGCGACCTGGCCCGAATCCACCCAGGAAATGAATTCGCTGAAGCTGACGGGCAGCTCGTTACGCTGGAATCGCGATGAAAAATTCCAGACCAGGGCGACCAGAACGATCATCGCCACCCAGAAAACGACGCTCTTTACTGTCGTGTTCAACACGTCCTCCAGGCGCCCTGCGGGTACGCTTAGCGCCTCAGGGTCAAGACTACCACGCTCCTCGTGAGCGGGGTCACTCGAAACCGGTCGGCCAGCACGTGCCCCGCGAGCCACACAATGTCGCCCTTTTCAGTAGTGACGATGGGCAATGCGTCGCGGTCGTCGCGCGGAACCTTGCGATCCACCAGCACGTCCTGCACTTTCTTGCGCCCAGGTGCACCGAGTGGACGCAGCCAGTCGCCGGGACGTCGATGCCTGACCACTAACCGCGATCCAATGTCGCTGGCGTCGACCATCACGCGCCGCGGGTCGGTGCTCAAGGACGCAGGCGTGGCCATCGGTCCCTCCGCCACCAGCGTCCACGCGCCGCGAGGCGACTCGACCGTGCCGGGGATATCCAGAGGAAGCTCGATTGGCTCTACGGAGCGCACTGTTCGCGCGACAGGCGACCTAGGTAATAAGACAGCGCCGGCGCGAAAACGTTCCACCGTCGCGTCCACCTCTTCCAACCCATACGTGTCATCCGGGTTGGCGGTTTCGAGCGCGCAACGCGCCACCCGCCGGGCGATTGCCACGGGCAGCCGGCGAAACTCGTCGCCGTCGATCACCACACCGCGCGGGTCATCGGTAATGACGCTCTTCATGAACGCCAGGTTGGCAACGCCCTCGAGAAAGGCTTCGTCGCCGCGAAGAATCTCCGCGGCGCGGGCAAGCGCTTTGTCTGCCTGCGCGTTAATCGATCGCAGCACCGGCATCACCTCATGGCGGATGCGATTGCGCGGAATCGTCCGATCGGCGTTGCTGGCGTCTTCACGCCACGTCTCGCCGCGCGCGATCAAATATTGCTGCAGCTCGTAATGCGTGACATCAAGCAGCGGCCGGACGATGAAATCGCGCCGCGCTTGCATGGCCCCAAGCCCGGCACCGCCGGCGCCGCGCGTCAATCGCAACAGCACTGTCTCCGCCTGATCGTCTCGCGTATGCGCGACCGCGACGACGTCGGCTCTCATCGAGAGACGCGCCTCTTCGAAGAATGCCTGCCGCGCGTGACGGCCCGCCACTTCGAGCGACACACCATGCGCGGCCGCGTCCCTCGGGACGTCCGCGTCGCCAACGATCGCCGGCACGCCAAGCCGTTCAGCAAGCGCGCGGCAAAATGCCGCGTCGGCGTCCGCGTCCGCGCCGCGAATGTGATGATGCAGGTGCGCGAGACCGGCCAGTACCAGCTCTCCACGCGCGGCCAGCTCGCGCAGCACACACGCAAGCGCGACCGAATCGGACCCGCCGGACGCAGCGGCAACCACACGCGTCGTCCGCGTCCATAACTGGTCCGTGCTCGCCTGACTGCGGACTCGCTCGACTACCGTCGATCCCATCTTGCTCACGCTCGGCGCTCCCGGCGCGTTGCCGCCGCGAAACGCCCATTTGCAACACTGGCTGAGCGATCCGGGAGCCGCTTCATCCGGGTGCGCGTCGCGGGCCTCGCATTTCCAAACGGATTCAAGGGAATGGTGCCGGAGGGCGGACTCGAACCGCCGACCCTGCGCTTATGAGACGCATGCTCTAACCAGCTGAGCTACTCCGGCATAGCCCGCCGAGCGCGCAGCGCGAAGGTGGGCAGGACCTTCAATAATATCGCAAACACGCCGCCTCATGTATTGTCTGCTGCGTGTCTAAATGCCTCGTGTCGCTCGAGTTGCTGCTCGCCTTGACAGTCGTCGCGGCGCAGTCGCCACAACTCCGCATCGTTGTTCTCGAAGGAGAGGGCGCCGTCAACATCATTCAGCAGAAGACCGCCGTCCGCGCGCTGGTCGAAGTGCGAGACAGCAACAACCTGCCGGTGTCCGGTGCGACCGTGACGTTCGGCGTCACCGGCCAGGGCGGCGCCACTGTTGCTGGTGCGCAAAGCGTGACAGTGATGACGAATACGGCAGGCCGGGCGGCTCTGAGCGGGATGACGCCCGCCTCGAGCGGCGGACTGCAGCTCTCGGTCACAGCCAGCTACAACGGGTTGACTGCGGCCACCACGATTGCGCAGAGCGTCGTGGCGACTGCTGCGGTCGCTGCGGCGGCCGGCGGTGGGGCGGTGGCCGGAACAGCAGCAGGCGCGGCCGCAGGAGCGACGGGCAGCGCCGCTGGCGGAGCAGCGGCAACCGGCGGCGGGCTCGGCACCGGCGCGATTGTCGGCGTTGCCGGAGGCGTCGCCGCTGTTGCAGGCGGAGTTGCGGTCGCAGGTGCGGCCGGCGGCGACGGTGAGAATGGGTCCAACAATGCGGGGACGCCGCCAGTCCCCGCTCTGCCGACCTGCGAGTTCTCGCACTCACCGAGGGAGTTGCTGGTCCCTGTTGCCGGAGGTTCGTTCCCGATTTCGATCTCGATGACGCCATCGATCTGTGCGCAACCCACGTGGAGCATCGACACGAATCTATCCAGTCACTTCGTCACTGCCACTCCGGTCAGCGGGTCCGGTTCGGCAACGGTGACCCTCACGGTCGCGCCTTTTTCGCCGACGGCGGCATTCCCCTCGCGCAGCGGCGCGATCGGTTTTCCGAATGGACTCGTTCAGATCTTCCAGCCGACGAGATTTTAAGCTGACAGTTCGACGGGTTTATTGTGGACGCCGGAGCTCGCCGGGCACTGCGTTTTGAGCGGCGGACACCTCTAAGACACTGAGCGTGCCCGTTCGCGGCAACAGAGTGAGATGCGGTGTCTCAACGGTAACGCTGTGGCCATTGGCGTCAGTACCGGTAAACGTGTACTGCACGGTATGCGACAGCGCTTGATTGGCGCACGCGCCGCGGCCGGTCGTGGCCGTGCCGTTGGCTGGGATCGACACGTTCGTGGGCGCCGATTCGAAGACCCTGCCGTCGATCGTGAACACAGACGCCGTCAACGTCGCCGCGACGCCGGCGAATTCTTCGAAGCGAAATTCGTAGAGCCAAGTGTCGGACCGCCCGCCGCAATTGCCACCCGGCGGAACGGTGACTCCGGCAAACGGCACGGGATTCTGCAGCGCGAACGCCGCGATTCGAGCCGATCGGTTCGCCTCCGGAGCGACCGGCTCGACGCGCGACAGGATCGCCGCGCCGGCCGCCGCACCGCCAATGCCGGCGACGACCTGCAGTAACGTCGCCGGCGATCCCGATATCGAGACGGCGGTGGTCGCCGCATTCGACGCTGCCGTCGTACGTGATGCCGAAGAAGCTTCAGCCGCGGTCATCACGTTCGTTTGAGAAATAACCGCCGATGCCGTCTGTCCTTCGAATGCGGCAGTCACCTGAATCTGCACGGTGCCGCGAGTCAAAGGCGTCAGCGACGCAGTGGTCGCGCGGCCGGCGGCATTCGTCGTCACGGTTACCGACTGCCCGACCCCGCCAAATGCAGCCGGTCCACCGCCGTCGACCGTGAACGTGACAATCGCGCCAGCTACCGGCAAATCGTTTCGGTCACGAACTTCGACGACCGGTGCGGTTGCGGTCTTCTGCTGAATGATGTTGACCGCATCTTCGCCTTCGATGACGACAATCCGCAAAGCCGGCGATTGGTAACTCGCATCCGCGATGCTGCACAACGCCAGCCACGCCAGCGACATGATTACTAGTATGGTGCGCATCGGCATCTCACATCGAAAGCAGGGGCGGCGCGGCTAGTCGTTGCCGAACAGATACACTGCGCCAAAAGTGGCGCGCGCCAGTCCCGGATAATTGAACCCGTACGACCCCCGCACTTTGAGATTGCGGATGGTCAGCACCGCTACGCCAAACTCGACCCGCGCGAGGGGGGTGAAGGACAATTCGAAGTCGAGCGGCGCAAGCAGCGCTTCAGGCTTCAGTTGTGTGCGCAGCCCGTCCTCGTTTTGCGCGATCACTTCGCCCTTGCCCCAGCCAATGCCGCCGCCCAGGATCAGGCCGAGCTGCACTCGGCGCTTGATCGTGCCGAACGGCACAAACTTGTCGGCGGCGACGCCATCGAACATCACGCCCTTGCTGATGCGCACGCTGTCGTCGAGTGCGACGAGCGAACCATCGGCAACGCGCTTGCGAACATAGTTCAGGCTCCAATCACCCGAAAGCATCCGCCCCCGGGTGACACCCACCCGCAGGTCGTTGCCGTCGACCCTGACATCGTCCCCGAAAATCGGCGCGATGGTGGTGGGGATGGACCACGTGGGAACGAACGACAAATGCACGCCCCAGTGACTGGCGTCTTGAGCCCGTGCCGGCGCCGCGGACGCGCACAACGCAACGGCGATCAACAACCAGCGGTGGCGTGGCGGCGAGACGCGCGGCAATACGAGGAACGTTGCAAGTGAGCGCATGGGGGCGACTGGCTCGGGAGTCTGGCGAAAAACCGGCCCATTATACCGACAGGAAACCGCGGGGCAATTACCCGGATGGGCACGGGTCATGCCGCCCGTCACATCGGCTCGATGAGCGCCGCCGCCAACAGCGGAATCAGCAACTCGTGATGACCGGTCAGGGAATACCCATGGCCCGTGCCCGCTGTCGGGCGAGACACGACGTTCGTGAGCGGCCGGTAATGCCGCAGGAAATCGAGGTTCACCGTCGTCAAGCCATCAAGCGAGCGACCCTCGTTGCGCGCGATCGCGACCGCTTTCAGGAACACTTCAGGCAACACTACGGCTGAACCGCAATTCAAATACACCCCGCCGGCGAGACGCGACACTGAGGATACGAAATACTTGAAGTCGCGCAAGCTGCCCTCACCAATCGAGGCTCCAGACGCCAGCGGGTGCATGTGGATGATGTCCGTCCCGACGGCGACGTGCACGGTGACGGGAATGGCTAATCGCGAAGCGCTTGCCAATACGCTGATCTGCGCGAACGCCGGCTTCACCTCGGCCAGGAACTTCGCGACGGATTGCCCGAGCCCGAGCCCGGATGCGACCCCGTCATTGATCGCGCGGTTCAGCAACGTGCCAGTTTCCTCGGCCATGCCGAACGTGCCCGGGCCAAGCGTTGCATCGACGTCTTCCGACGTGCCTCCGGACAACGCGATCTCGAAGTCGTGAATGATGCCGGCACCGTTAGTCGCGAGCGCCGAAACGAACCCGCGCTCCATTAGGTCGACGAGGATCGGCGACAACCCGGTCTTGAGGACATGCGCGCCGAGACCCCAGATAATCGGTTTTCCGGATGCCTTCGCTGCGTGGATCGCCGAAATCACGAGCTTGAAATCCTGCGCGGCCAGCAACGAGGGTAAGGATCGAAGCAGACCGCTGACGCCGGAGCCTGCACGATACGGTGTCGCGAACTGCGCGAGTCCGACCTTACTTTGCCGCGATCGTAGCGGATAGGTCTTGATGCCGGACAGATCGAACTCTTCGTAAGGCAATGTCATGGGTTCCTCAGGCGATCAGCATGGCGTCGCCGTAACTATAGAACCGATACCGCTCTGCCACCGCCGTCCGATACGCCGCCAGCACCGCGTCACGGCCGCCAAACGCGGCGACCAGCATGAGAAGTGACGACTTCGGCAGGTGAAAATTCGTGAGCAGTCCGTTGACGATTCGGAACTGATGGCCCGGATGGATAAAGAGCCCGGTCTCTCCGGATCCCGGCCTGACCGTGCCGTCGGCAGCGATCGCCAGCGATTCCAACGTTCTGGTGGTGGTGGTACCAACGGCGATAATCCGGCGGCCTTCACCGCGCGCCGTCGTCAAGGCGGCGGCGGTCGAGGCGCTGACTTCGTAGCGTTCGGGCTCCATCTCGTGATCTTCGACCGCGGCTGCCCGAATCGGCTGAAACGTCCCGTAGCCGACGTGCAGCGTGACGCTGAGCCGTTCGACGCCGCGCGCCGTCAGTGCGTCAAGGATTTCGGGCGTGAAGTGCAGGCCGGCGGTCGGCGCGGCGATCGAGCCGCGTTCGCGCGCATACACGGTCTGGTAGCGATCGCGGTCGGCGGCGACATCGGCGCGCTTGATGTAGGGCGGTAACGGCACGTGGCCGAGGTCGTCGATCGCGTCACGAACCGTGCTGCCGTCTTCGGTCCACAGCCGCACCGTCCGGCGCCCGTGAAAGTGGCGGCCGATGACCTCGGCTCGCAACCGGCCGCCAAACACCATGATCGAGCCTTCGCGGAGCCGTTGGCCGGGATGAACCAGCGCGATCCACGTGTCCGGCGTATCCGTTTCGCGTACCAGGAAGCATTCCGCCGCGCCACCACCTGGCAGGCGGGTGCCGACCAGGCGCGCAGGAAACACACGCGTGTCGTTGACCACGAGCACATCGCCCGGCTGCAACAGCGCCGGCAGCTGATCGAAGCGCCGATGCTCAATCGCTCCTGTCGATCGAGAGAGCACCATCAACCGGCTGCCGCCGCGGCGGGACGGCGGCTCCTGCGCAATCAGCGCGTCCGGAAGATCGAAATCGAAATCGCTGACCTGCACGCGTGTACAAAATTATGGCCCGGCGTCCCTGGAAGACTGCCGGGCCATGAAAAATGGTGACGACGAACGTTAGTGAACGACCGCGCCTTGATGGGCCATGCGCTGCAGGCGCCAGTCCTCGGCCAGAATCGACCACAGCACCTGGTCGTGATACTGGCCGTGGCGCAGGAACGAGCGGCGGAGCACGCCTTCCTGAACCGCGCCGATCTTGCGAAGCGCGCCATTGCCGCGGCCGTTGGCGACCGCGGCGCGGGCTTCAAAACGCTGCAGGCCGACGACGTCCACTCCGAAATTCAGAATCGCGCGGGCGCCTTCGACGAACATGCCGGTGCCCCAGAATTGTGAGCCGATCGCGAAACCCCACTCGCAGGAACCGAAGCCCGGCTCCAGCGACCGTAACTGGAACAAGCCAATCGCCGTGGTCATGCCGGCCGGCACGACGCCATAGCAGATGTAGTTGCCCGCAGCGCGCTCGCTGATGGCCCACGCAATGAAGCGCTCGAATCCCTCGACCGTCGTCGGCGGCGGCGAAATGAATCGCGCGACTTCTTCGGTGGTCAGCATCGCCAGCAAGGTGGGCGCGTCTTCCAGACGCAGCTCACGAAGCGAAAAGTTCGATCCGGCGAGGACCGGCAGGCTGGTGCGCCAGTTCGACGTCGTCACCGAGAACGGCGTTGCGATGTTCGCGGCCCGTTCGAGCTCGGGCTGGTACGGCATCTTCTCCATTATCGTCTCCCGCCGGTCAACACAGAGTTACCCCACACGACATTGTCATTGCCCCACACCACGTTGTCGCTGCAATTACCCCAGACGACGTTGTTGCCCCACACCACGTTATCGTTGCCCCAGACCACGTTGTCGTCGCTGGCCTTGGAACAGTTGCCCCAGACGACGTTGTCGTCGCCGTTGCTCCACACGATATTGTCTTCGGTCGCCCTGGTGATGTTGCCCCAGACGACGTTGTCGGCCCAGAAGCCCCACACCACGTTGGCGGCCCAGACCTCGCGGAGGCGGCCGCTGCCCCACAGGAGGTTGTCCTCGTCGGTGTTGCCCCACACGACGTTGTCGTCGTTACCCCAGACCACGTTGTCGCCGATGCCCCACACCACGTTGTCGGACTCGTCGTTGCCCCAAACCACGTTGTCGTCAGCGGCATTGCCCCAGACGACGTTGTCGTCGTTGCCCCAGACCACGTTGTCGTTGCCCCACACGACGTTGTCGTCGTTGCCCCAGACGACGTTGTCGCCGTTGGCCCAGACCACGTTGTCGGCGATGGCGTCGTAGGCCCACACCAGGTCGTCATCCCAGCGCTTCAGGTGCAGCTCGGCGTATTGCGGCCTGACGAAGCGGTCGCCGTAGATGATGCGCCGGCCCCAGATGATCTGCTGGCCGTTGCCGTCGGTATTCGCCGACGTAACGTGATGACGGATCCAGTTGGCGCCGTGAGTCACGCTCGGGTTAATCGCGTCGCCGAGCTGCAACGCTCCTGCGATGTTGAGCGCGCCGGCACCCTGCGTCAGTACGTCGGTGTTCGCAAGGATGCGGGAGGTGAACTGCAAAGCGACCTTGATCGTGTTGGCCGGGAGCTTGTGATTGTCGCGCAGCATCAGCGCCACAGCGCCGGCCACAGTCGGCGAGGCCATGCTGGTGCCGGACAGCGTGAAATAGTCGTATTCGCCGTAGGCGTCCTGCACGCGAAGGTCCGGGAACTCACGGAACAGCCGGCTGCCGCGAGCCGCTAACGAGACAATGTTGACACCCGGAGCGACAACATCGGGCTTGGCGAGCAGGTCAAAACGCGTCGGACCGCGCGAGCTCGTACGGGCGACCTGATCATTCGAGAGGTCTGCGTCACCCTTCGTGTCGAGGGAGCCCACGCAAATCGCGCTGGGGGCGTTGCACGGAACGCCAACGCCGCCGTAACCGGGCTCACCGGTCGCCGGATTGATGCCTTTGTTGCCGGCGGCGGTGACAACGGCAATGCCCTTGCGCGACAACCGCTCGACGGCCTGCACTAAGGGGTCGGTGAAAATCGACTCGAGGACCGCATGGCCCAGCGAGATGTTGACAACTTTAATCTTGTGCTCGACGTGATGCCGGGCAATCCACTCGAGCGCATCGATCACATCGCTGGTGTTGCCCGAGCAATCGTCGCCGAGGACCCGCAGCGCGACGATGTCGACGTCCGGTGCGATGCCGGCGTAGAGACCGTTCGAGCGGGCGCCGGTGCCGGCGACGATGCCCGCGACGTGCGTGCCGTGGCCGCAGTTGTCCACGAGCGTGGTGCCGCCCGTCACAAAATCCTTGAAGGCGCGAATGCGGCTGGTCGGCAGGTCGGCGTGCGGCGCGATGCCCGAGTCGACGATCGCTACAGCCAGACCGCTGCGGGGACGCGCCACCGACTCCTCGCGCATTGGACTGCCGTTACGAACCGGGCGCGCACGCGCGGGCGTGTCCGCGAGCACGCGGACCCCGGCGTCGAGCGAAACCTGTGTGGCGTTGGGGAATTCAGTAGCGAGGACCGTGGCGCTGCTCAGCACCACCAGCGCCGGCCCGCCTTCAGTGTCAACCGCACGAACCGCGGCACCGCGGTCAAGGAGCCGATTGAACGCGGCATCACGCTCGGCCGTCGTCGCAAACTGCATGATGACGCGTGCGGAGTGGCCCGCGGCGACTGCCGCGCGGACCGCGTCATCGGACGTGCTGGCGGCAGACGGAGCGACGCCAATGACGCCCACTACGAGCGCTATGGCTGCGATCCACGGTCTGTTGCCGGTCAGCGTCATTGATTGAATACAGGTCGAGCGTTGCGCAGTTTGTTCGCGGTCAAGAAGTCCGTTAGTGATCTTTCACTTGGTGCAACTTAAGCGGCATTAGCTTACGCGAAGCGCGACGCTATTGCCACTGTTACGCTGCACTGAATCTCTAGACACTCCCGCCTCACCGGTAACAGCAATCGGTGGGCCATAATAGATCAGTTGCAGAATGCAGACTTAATATGACTTTAAGGTCGTCTACTGGGTAGTTGATGATCGCAACGTGCCTTTTACGTACATCGACTGTGTGTCACAACGAGACATCAGACTGCTGGACTTGGCGTATTCGTCTTCGTAAACCACTGACAAATAGATAGTTCGGTCTTATTGTTCTGGTTGGGGACGCGCGACAACTTCTGTGTCGTTCAGATACACCAACAGTTCAAAGCACTCTCGAAAGGACTTAAATACTCCAGCGAACGAGAACCGACCCGACGGTGAAGCCGGCGCCGACCGAGGTCAGCAGGATCAAGTCCCCCTTTTTCAGCCGCCCGGTCTCCACGGCGGTCTTGAGCGCCAGCGGAATGGTCGCGGCTGTCGTATTGCCGTACTGATCGATGTTGATGATGACCTTTTCCTCCGGCATCCCGATTCGTTCAGCCGCCGACATGATGATCCGCTTGTTGGCCTGGTGCGACACGAACAGGTCGAGGTCCTCGCCGGTCAGCGCGTTGCGCTTCAACAGACGCTCGCAGATTTCGCCGGTGTTGCGCACCGCGAACTTGAACACGGTCTGGCCGTCCTGTTTGACGTAATGCAGCCGCTCGTCCACCGTCTTGTGCGACGCCGGCAACTTGCTGCCGCCGGCGGGCATGCACAGCGCCGGCCCGCCATTGCCGTCGATCATGTGATCGAAGTCGAGAATGCCGACGTTGTCATCCGCCGATGGCCCGAGGACGACGGCACCGGCGCCGTCACCGAACAACACGCAGGTGGCACGATCGGTGTAATCGATGATGCTCGACATCACGTCTGCCCCGATCACCAGCGCGTGGGTCGCGCCACCCGACGCAACGATGGTGTTGCCGACCGTCAGCGCATACGTGAACGCGGAGCATGCGGCGGACAAGTCGAACCCCCAGGCCTTGCCGGCGCCCAGCTTCGCCTGCACCAGGCATGCCGTGCTGGGAAACAGCATGTCGGGCGTCACCGTGCCCACCACGATCACGTCGATGTCGTCCGGCGTCAGGCCCGCCTTTTCAATCGCTTCACGCGCCGCCATCGTCGCGAGATCGCTGGTCGCCACCCCGGGATCGACGATGTGCCGCTGGCGGATGCCGGTGCGCTGCAGGATCCACTCGTCGCTCGTCTCGACCATTTTCTCGAGATCCGCGTTGGTCAGGACGCGCGGCGGCACATAGGTCGCAAGGCTTTTGATCTCTACGCGGCGAACGTTCAAAACAACCCCCTCCCGGGCACACTGCGCCCGAAGTACTCGTAGGCACGCGCCGTCGCCGTCCGGCCGCGCGGCGTGCGCTCGAGGAAACCAATCTGGATCAGATACGGCTCGTAAATGTCCTCAATCGCGTCGGCTTCTTCGCTGAGCGCCGCCGACAGACTGCTCAGACCGACGGGGCCGCCGTTGAATTTGTCGATCACCGTCAACAGCAGCCGCCGATCGCTTTCGTCGAAGCCATAGCGATCGACGTCGAGCAGTTCCATCGCCGCGCGCGTCACCTCGATGGTGACGCGGCCGTCGGCACGGACCTGGGCGTAATCGCGGACCCGCCGCAGCAACCGGTTGACGATGCGCGGAGTGCCGCGCGAGCGGCTGGCAAGGTCTTTGGCCGCGGCATCGTCGATCGGCACGCCGAGAATCCGCGCCGAGCGACGCGCGATCTCCTCGATGTCTTCGACCGAATAAAAGTCCAGCCGCTGCACGATGCCGAACCGCGCCCGCAGCGGCGAGGTCAGCAATCCGGCCCGGGTCGTCGCGCCGACCAGCGTGAAGGGCTCGAGGGGAACCTTGACCGAGCGTGCGCCGGGCCCCTGCCCGATCACGATATCGAGCTCGAAGTCCTCCATTGCCGGATAGAGGATTTCTTCGATGGCCGGCGGCATGCGGTGGATCTCGTCGATGAACAGCACTTCGCGCGGTTGCAGGTTCGAGAGGATGCCGGCCAGGTCGCCAGGCTTTTCGATGACCGGTCCGGCCGTCGTCCGGATCGGCACGCCAAGCTCGTTCGCAAGCACGTACGCCAGCGTCGTCTTGCCGAGACCGGGCGGCCCATACAGCAACGTGTGGTCCAACGCGTCGCCGCGACGCTTCGCCGCTTCGATCGACACGTGCATTTGTTCGCGGATGCGATCCTGGCCGATGTAGTCGTCGAGCCGCCGCGGGCGGAGTCCGTCGTCCTGGGCGTCTTCGTCGGCTCGCGACGGCGTCAACAGGCGCGGATCGGTCATGCGCGAGACAGCTCCTTAAGTGCGGCGCGCAACACGTCCTCGAACCGCGCGTCGCTGTCGCCTTTGAGCTGCTTGTCGAGCACTTTGTCGATGGCCTGCCGATGGTAGCCGAGATTGCCGAGCGCCGACACCAGATCGTCGCGCAGCGAGTCGGCCGGCGATGCCGGCGCCGAGTCAACGGCCTTCGGCAGTCGATCGCGCAGCTCGACGCACATGCGCTCGGCGGTCTTTTTCCCGACACCCGGGATGGATGTCAGCCGTGCAATATCGTTGCGCTGAATGGCGCCGACCAGGTCGCGCGGCTCGATACCTGACAGCACCGACAACCCGAGCTTGGGGCCGATGCCGCTCACCGCGATCAACTTCTCGAACATCGTCAATTCCAGCTCGGTCGCGAAACCGTACAGCGACAACTGATCCTCGCGCACGTGCGTGTGCACCCGCAGCGCCATCTCGCCGCCGATGTCCGGCGACACGTAATAGGTCGATAACGGCACCTGGACGTCGTAGCCGACCCCGCCGACATCGACGATCAGACGGTTGGGTTGTTTGTCGGCGACGCGCCCGAACAGTCGTGCGATCACGGGCGGTAATTGCGCCAGGACTTCAACGCCGTCGCGCTCTTGCCCGCGGCCTTACCCGCCGTTGCGCCGGAGAAGGCGCCGTTGTGCAGATGACAAATGGCGACGGCCAGGGCGTCGGTGGCGTCATGCGGTTTGGGAATGACGTCGAGGCCCAGCAGCATCTTGACCATCTGCGCGACCTGCGGCTTCTCCGCGCGTCCGTAGCCGACGACGCTGCGCTTGATTTCCGCAGGCGTGTATTCGACCACCGGGACGCCGCTCTCGATGGCGGCCAGCATCGCGACACCGCGGGCGTGGCCCAGCTTCAAGGCGCTGCGCGCGTTGACTGCGTGAAAAATGTTTTCAATGGCCACGCACTCGGGGCGATGTTCCAGGAGGAGCACCGTGAGCTCGCGGTAGATGATCTTGAGTTGATCGGGAAACGTGGCAGCGGCGGCGGTGCGAACAGCACCGCACCCTACGAGCTGATGACGGCGTCCGTCGCTGTCGATGCAGCCATAACCGGTGCGATCCGAACCGGGGTCGATGCCGAACACCCTCATCCCTCGACGAGGCTCGGGATGACCCTGAGCGTGTCGTCCCTCGACCGTGCTCGGGACGACCTTGAGCCTGTCGGAAGGTCGAAGGGTCACGCCAGTGAGGCCTCGATCTCCTTCTCCTCGATGTCGAAGTTCGACCACACCTGCTTGACGTCCTCGTGCTCGTCGAGCACGTCCATCAGCTTGAGCATCTGGTTGGCGGGCGTGCCTGTCAGCTTGACGTAGTTCTGCGGCAGCATCGCCACCTGCGCGCTCGCCGGCTCGATGCCCGTCGCTTTGATGGCGTCGCGAACCGCCTCGAATGCGGACGGGTCGCACAACACTTCCCACGCGTCGCCGTCATCCTGCACGTCGTCGGCGCCCGCCTCGAGGGCGATGCTGAGCAGCTTCTCCTCGTCGGCCTTCGACTTCTCGACCACGACGTGGCCCTTTTTGGTGAACATCCACGCTACCGAGTTGGTGGCGCCGAGATTGCCGGCGTGCTTCTCGAGCGTGTGCCGGATTTCGCCGACGGTGCGATTCTTGTTGTCGGTGAGGCACTCGATGATCAGCGCGGAGCCGCCGGGTCCGTACGCCTCGTAGGTAATCTCTTCGTACGACACGCCGGGCAGCTCGCCGGTGCCGCGCTGAATCGCTTTTTTGATGTTGTCCGCCGGCATGTTCACTTCCTTGGCCGCGGCGATGATGGTGCGCAGCCGGGGGTTCATGGCCGGGTCGCCGCCGCCGTTCCGGGCGGCGACGGTCAATTCCTTGATCAGGCGCGTAAAGATCTTGCCGCGCTTGGCGTCGGCTGCGCCTTTCTTGTGCTTAATCGTGTGCCACTTGGAATGGCCGGACATCAGAAACTCCTGAATGCTTTGAAATGCTTGGAGGGGCGGAGTTTAGCTCCGCCCGAAGACAACGGAGGATTTTACCCCCTGCGGGCGAGGATAATCCACACCTCAGCGCGGAGGTCCCACGGTCCACCCTGGTAATCGCCCAGCAGGGCCTCGACTTCCAGCCCGGCTTTTTCGAGTCGCTTCACCATCTCTGGCACCGACACAGTGCGAAACGCGAGTCTGAATTTCTTGCGCGTGGCGCTCTTGCCACGTCCCTCGATGAACTCCTGCTCGAAACGTGTGATGCGCCGGCGGCGATCCTGCCTGACCGACTCGATCAAGACCAGCGGCTTGCCGTTGGGACCCTTGCCCCGCATGCTGGTCCGTTTCGCGTACTCGTCCCACGCCGGCAAATCTGCGACGAGCTCGATGCCGAAAATCCCGCCACGCGACAACACACGCTGCACTTCTTTGAGCGTCGCCGAAAGCACGCGCTCGTCGAGCAGCGACTGCAGGATGCCGTACGGCGCCATCACCAAGGGAAAGGTTCGGTCGGGAAACGGCAGGTAACGTATGTCGCCGCGGATCATCTTCACGCGCGATTGCAGACGGGCGCGCCGCACCCGCAGGCGGCCGCGCGCGAGCATCGATTCGGATCGATCGATGCCGATCACGGTCGCGCCCTTTCTGGCGACCGGAATGGCAACGCGGCCGGTACCGCAGCCGAGCTCGAGAATCGGGCGCTTGACTGTGGCCGCCATCCTCGACCAGAACGCGATGTCGCGACGCCCGACCGTCTGCGCGTTCTCCCAGTCGTAATAATCGGCGTAGTCGTCCCAGCCTTCGTGGCCCTGCATGCAATCTGGATCCGAGTGTGGCGCCGCGTCAGTCAGACACGGCGAGTTCGCCGGGGACGATTGGGCGCGTGCGCGGTAACAGTCCCAGCCTCGCCATGTTTCCGACGAAGGCAAGGATGCCGACAAAGACCACCAGCTTCACGATATCGGACGCCGTGCTGCGCGGCAGCACTTTCCACATCAGCCACAGGATCGGCTGCGCGATCGTCACCGCCCAGACCGATCCATAGAAATAGCGGCGTTCGTGGCCCTCGCCTTTCGTCGACGGCTTGACGCGCGGCAGCTTGCCGAGCGCGCCCAGCAGCCACAGCGATCCGGCGATCGGGAAATAGAACCATTCGTACATCTGCTTGAGACGCCACTCACCGGTGACGATCGCGTACAGCAGGCCGCCCGCGTTCAAGACCGCGAAGGCGATCACCTCGCCCCACGCGGTCGTATAGCAGATCCGGCGATACAGCGGATTGGGACGATCTTCGGTAAATCGAATGATGTACGGCGCCGGTTCACAGCCGGGCAGCTTGCCGAACAGGCCGGCAATGCCGGTGGCGACGAGCACCACCGCCAGCCACGTCAGCAACCGCGAATCGAAGCCGCGCTCGAAGAGGTCGAACGTCAACGGCCCGGGCGCGATGAAAAACACGAAAATCCAGATCGGCCAGTGGTTGAAGCGGTAATACAGCTTGTTCCGCGTGCGAATCTTGCGGTCGGTGTCGAATTCCACTCGCAGTGCGGCCGACCGGACCTCCGCACCGGTGCGCCGCGGCATTTTTGTCACGTCCATGGCGTCTCGACGGCGCCCCGCGACTGGCGCGCGGCGAGGTCGGCCAGGCCTGACACCAGTCGCAGCACGTCATCGGGCAAGTCTCGCGGCGACCACGAATTCGAGTCCACACACCCGACTCTCACGAAACCCTCCGCGAGTAGCGCGTCGGTCTGATCGTCGCGAATTTCAAAGGCGTGATGCAGGCGCCGCGGGTTTTCGATCGTCGTGCGGATCCCGACCCGCACGACCTGGCCGGCACGCGCCGGCGCGCGAAACTTCGATTGCACTTCGACGCGCGGCATGCTGAATTGATGTGAGTCGAGCAGCGACTGCCGCGAGCGGCCGAGCGAGACGAACATTTCTTCTTCGGCGTCTTCGAACCATCTCAGAAAATTCGGGAACCACACCACGCCTGCCGCATCGGTGTCGGACCAGTGAACTTTCTTGCGAATCTGAAAGAAGTCGTTCACGCGAATCAGTATAGTTTGCTCAACGATGAGGTTCATCCTCGGGCCGATCGCGATCGCGAGCTGTCTCGGCGTGCTCGATGCGCAGGATGCCGGCGATCCATACCCGAGATCGCTTGACGAGTTTCGCCAAGCCGTTCAGACCGTGCTGGTTGACGCCGAAGTCCCCGGCGCCGGTATTGCGCTGGTCCGAACGTCCGGCGTCGAGTGGGCTGGGGGCGTCGGTGTAGCCGACCGCGAGCTGCGGACGCCCGTGACCGCCGACACGCACTTTCGCGCCGGCTCGATCAGCAAAACCTTCGTCGCCGCCGCGCTCGTGCAGATGTATCTCGACGACGAGATTGAGCTGGATGCGCCGGTTGCGGAGCTGGCGCCGGAGATTGACATCGACAACGCATGGGAAGGGACCGATCCGGTGCGTGTCATTCACCTGTTGCAGCACACCGCCGGTTTCGACGACATGCACTTCAACGAGATGTACAACCTGACCGATCCGCCGGACCTGCCGCTCGAACAAGTACTCCGCCGCAATCCCGCGTCGCGCGTCGTGCGCTGGCGGCCGGGCACCCGCATGTCGTATTCAAACCCCGGCTACGGTGTCGCTGGTTACCTGATCGAAAAGCTGACCGGACAACCGTTCGAGGATCGCATCGCCGAGCGGATCTTCACTCCAGCAGGAATGCCGACCAGCAGCTTTCGGCTGACGACGCAAGACGAGGCGGCGATGGCAAAGGGCTACCGCGCGCCGACCGGACCGCCGGTTCCGTATTTGCAGATTTATCTGCGTCCTGCCGGCAATCTGCACACCTCGCCGCTCGAGCTCGGACGCTTCGTGCACCTGCTCCTCAACTGGGGTGAAACGGAAACCGATCTGGTGATCGATCCGGAGTACCTGAGCAACATGGAACATCCGCGCACGACGTTGGCCTCCCTCGCGGGATTACGCAACGGCTACGGCAGCGGCATCGCGAGCCTGTCGATCGAAGGTTTCCCGATGCTCGGTCATGGCGGCGGCATCGAAGGTTTCATCTCGCAGTACGCATATTCGACCGCACGCGACGTCGGCTTCGTCGTGATGCTGAATGCGACGCATGCGCCCGCGGCGATGCAGCGCATTTCGGCCCTCGCCGTCCGCTACTTGAAGGCCGACGTCGCGCCGCCCGAAAAGACGAAAGTGCCGGTCGACGCCGCGACGCTCGATCGCTATACGGGTTACTACCACGATGCCAATCCGCGTCACCAGGCGTTCGCCTTCATCGATTGGCTGGCGTCGGGCCGCACCATTCGTGTCGACGGCGATCAATTGCGTGCCGAGCCGGTATTCGGGCGGCCGGCCGAGCTGATTCCCGTCTCGGAGACGCTCTTTCGATTTGACGCAGACCCAGAGCCCTCTCGCGTGTTCGTCCCCGGCGACGGCGATGCGATGATTCTCACCGGCGGCGGAGTGTTCGCCGAGCGGCGGCCGCGGTGGCGCATTGACATCGTGCGCTGGCCGGTACTTGCTTCGGCCGGGCTGCTGTTGACGCCCGTGGCAATGCTGATTGTCTGGACCGGGCGTGCGCTCATCCTGCCGCGGCGCGTGCAGGCCGGCTATTGGCCGCTGAAGCTGATGACGCTCGGCTGCAGCCTCGGTTTGCTGCTGCCCGTTGTCGGCATGATCAACGTCGCACCTCCGGATCTTGGCACCCGTAACGCGTGGACGATCGCCGTCTTCACCGGTTCCGTGCTGCTGCCGGTCGCCGCGGTCGTGTCGTTTCTCTATGTCGTCGACGCGTGGCGGACCGGCGCAGGCCTCGGCTTCCGGCTCTATACGACCGCCGTCTCGATCGCCGCGCTGGTCGTCTCCGGTTACCTGTCGGCCTGGGGCATGATCGGCTTTAGGCCGTGGACTTTCTGACCGGCGCGCGATACCGCGCCGTGGCAAAGCCAACGATCAAACCGACGATCGATCCCGGCAGGATGATTTCCCAGAAGTAGGGTTCGCCCAATGTCACCAGGTAGGCAAAGAACGCGCCGACCAGCAGGCCGACACCGACGATAATTGGCACCGACTGCGTCCGTTGCGCGACCAGGCCGACGATCAGGCCCGCGACAACGCCCTTGAACGTCGACCCGGCAACGATGCCGGCAATCATCGGACGGACTTCCGGCGCGGAAATCAACGCGCTCAACCCGTCCAGTACCCCCAACACACCACCGAGCAGCATCGCGAACACCGGCTTGTTCATCTGTCCTCCCGGCAGATTTATTCAACATCCATCGCGGCGGCGTGTACCGTCAAATCCCGCGCCACACCATCAAGACGAATCGCATCACGATATACGCGAGCAACAGCAGAATCGGCAGTTCGTAGCGGCGATAGAAGCGCACCGCCCGCTCGAGTGGCGACTCCCGGTAGGCGTCGACACGATCCTGATTGCGGAAGCGCGCGACGTCAGCAGCCAGCGCCTCGACGTGCTGATACCGCGCGCTTACCTCCGTTTGCCGCGCCTTCGCCGCGATCGCTTTCAGCGGCGCCGGCGCATCGTCGCCGGCAAGATGCTGCAGCAGCGAGCCCAGCGCGAAAATGTCGGCCCTGGGATCAACGGCGTCGCCGGCGCGCTCCTGCTCGGGTGGCATGAACCCTGGCGTGCCGACGACGACCGGCTCGACGTCGCCGCTCCCTTCGTGGGCGACGCCCCAATCCATCACGAACACTTCGCCAAAAGCGCCGATCATGACGTTCTCCGGCTTGAGGTCGCGATGGACGATGCCGTGCGCGTGCGCGAACGCGACCGCGTCGAGCACACGCGCGAAGGTGTCGAGCCGCTCGGCCAACGGACGGCCTTCCGCAATCACGTCATCCAGCCTTCGCCCTCGCACGAGCTTCATCACGTAATAGGCGCGGCCGTCGGGCAGCGTGCCGGCGTCGTGGATGGGCACGATGCCGGGATGATCGAGACGCGCGAGGATGTGCGCCTCGCGGGCAAGCCGGGCCGCACGCGAGCCGCGCCGATCGGCGAGATCCAGCACTTTGACGGCCACCTCGCGATCCAGCACGTGATCGCGCGCGACATAGACCGTTCCCATGCCGCCGTGCCCCGCGACGTTCGTGATTTCATAGCGCGCGTCGAGCTCCGGCCATGCCGCCGCTTCACGAAGGCGCGTGATGCCCCGGTCGGAAATCATCGGTGGCGTGCCGGTCCAAGCAGGCGGGCCGCCTCGCTCTCCCACTCGGCTTCGCTTGACGTCAGCTCTCGCAGCCGGTCGAGCAGGATCTTTCGAAACTGCTTGCGCATCGCCGCGAGATGATTCGTCACCGTCGCTGTCGTCAGATTCAACATCCGGGCGATCTCCGTGTACGTGGGCCGCGATTCCGGCTCGTCGACCAGGTCGTAGCGGGCGAACACTTCGAACATCACCGGGCGCCCCGATTCAGCGGCGAAGCGCTTCAGATCGTCGACGGAGCGTTCCATCAGCGCGCGCACCCACTCCCGGTAGAACAGCTCCTCGACATCGCTGGCGGCCGCCGGCTCGATGGCCGCGAGCTCGCCCTCGGCGGTCTCGAAATCCAGAGGCACCAGCGTCATCGCGCCGCCGCGCTTCAGGCGCCGTTCGCTTTTTCGCGCGTTCGACGCGAAACCATCGACGCACAACCGCAGGTAGGTCCGAAACCGTGCTCTCGCGGGATCGTACTTGCCGACCACGTCCTTCTCGAGCGTGGTGGTAAAGAATTCCTGCGTGAGGTCGGCCGCGTGTTCGGGATCGGCCGCCCACTTCATGCGCAGGTACTTGTAAACAGGCTTCCAGTAAGCCTCGATGATCGTCGCCAAGGCGATGCGGCGTGTCTCTTCGTCGCTGCTGCGGGTGCGCTCCACGACCGAGAGACGGGTTGATGGGAACGGCATCGAAGAATCGGAAGCGCGATTGAATGTAAAGTTGTGAGTTTAGGGTTGGTAACGGTTACAGTACAACGCATCACCGCCCACTCACAACAGACGACTGCGTTCGATGACCGAGTGGAACGCCACCGCCTACCATAAGGTTTCCGCACCGCAGACAGCCTGGGGGCAGAAAGTCCTCGATCGTCTGGTGCTGCGTGGCGACGAGCGGGCCATCGACGCCGGGTGCGGCAGCGGGCGTCTGACCGCGGCACTAGTGGGACGTCTCCCCGCCGGCCGCGTGATCGCGATCGATCGCTCGTGGAACATGCTGATCGCGGCCCGCGCCAACCTGCGGCCGGTGTGGGGCGCGCGCGTCGCGTTCGCCCAGGTGTCGCTTCCCGATCTGCCATTTTCCGGTTGCGCCGACGTGGTGTTCAGCACCGCGACGTTCCACTGGATCAAGGATCACGCGGCGTTGTTCAGCGGGATTTATCGCGCGCTCCGTCCCCAGGGCAAGCTCCACGCTCAGTGCGGTGGCGGTCCCAATCTCCGCCGCGCCCACGAGCTCGCGGAGACCGTGATGCGGGACCCCGCGTTCGCGGCCTACTTCGTCGGCTGGCCCGGACCGTGGGAGTTCGCCGGCCCCGAGGCCACCGCCGAGAGGTTGAAGGCCGCCGGCTTCGCCGACATCGAGACGGGTCTGGAAGAAGCGCCCACGACGCTCGCGACCGAAGCGGACTATCGAGAGTTCGTCACCACGGTGATCTATCACGCTCATCTGGAGCAGTTGCCGGATGACGATCGACGAGCCCGTTTCATCGATCGCGTCACGGAGCTCGCAGCCAGAGAACCGATACCGTTCACCCTGGATTACTGGCGGCTGAACATCAGCGCGCGGAAGGCATAATAGCCAGCAGCCGTCTGCCTCAGCCATGCAGCATCATCCAACCGTGATACGACCTGCGGCCCACGCCGTCTACTCGCCTGACAAGATGGGCAAGAGCACCATCTTCGAATCACCACGACTCTTGGTCGGGCTCAACGCGTTTGAACCGGGCCAGCAGCACGCGTTGCATGCCCACTCCGGCCAGGACAAGGTCTATCACGTGCTGGAGGGTGAGGGCGTGTTCCTGCTCGAGGGCAACGAGCTGGCGATGACCGCCGGCGATCTCATGGTGGCGCCGGACGGCGTGCCGCACGGTGTGCGAAACTCCGGCTCGCGGCGGCTGCTGGTCCTTGCCATCCTCGCGCCCGCGCCAGGCTCGAAATGATCGTTCCGACGCCCGCCGATCTCGCCGCGCGTTATCGCGTCTCGAACGGATCGCGGTTTCGCCTGAAGGACGTGGATCCTGGCGACCCCTGGGGCAGACGCCTCAAGCCGATCGCCGGCGAAATGCTGAAGCAGGGCGCCAAGCGCATGGCCGACCTGCAGGAGCGCCTCTACGCCCAGAACCGCTGGTCGGTCCTGCTGATCTTCCAGGCGCTCGATGCCGCGGGCAAGGACAGCACCATCAAACACGTGATGTCCGGTGTCAATCCGCAAGGCTGCGAAGTGCACGCCTTCAAGGCGCCGAACGCCGAGGAGCTCGATCACGATTTCCTGTGGCGGACCACCTTCCAGCTGCCGCGGCGCGGCCACATCGGCATCTTCAACCGCTCGTACTACGAAGAGACGCTGGTCGTTCGCGTGCATCAGAACATCCTGGCGAAGCAGCAGCTGCCCGACGGGTTGGTGACGAAGAACATCTGGCGCGAACGCTTCGAGGACATCAACGCGTTCGAGCGCTACCTGACGCGGCAGGGTGTGCTGATTCGGAAATTCTTCCTGCACGTGTCGAAGGAGGAGCAGCGGCAGCGATTCCTGGAGCGCCTGGCCACCCCGGAAAAGCATTGGAAATTTCAGCCGAGCGATGTCGGCGAGCGGGCGCACTTCGCGTCCTACATGTCCGCGTACGAAGACATGATTCGCCACACCTCCACCGAATGGGCGCCGTGGTTCGTCATCCCCGCCGATCGCAAGTGGTTTTCCCGGCTGGTGACCTCGGCGGTGATCATCGACGGCTTGCAGTCGCTCGATCCCAGATTCCCGGAGATCGATTCGAAAACCCGCGCCGAGTTCCGGCGCGTCAAGACGGCGCTCGAAGCTGAACGCAAACCACCGAAGCTGAAAAAGAAATGAAACGCTGTTGGTGGCCTGGCGACGATCCGTTGTACATCGAGTACCACGACCGCGAATGGGGACGGCCGGTGGTCGACGATCGACGGCTATTCGAGAAAATCTGTCTGGAAGGATTTCAATCGGGTCTCAGCTGGATCACCATCCTGCGCAAGCGCGACAACTTCCGGAACGCGTTCGCGGGATTCGAGCCGGCGGCCGTCGCACGCTTCGGCGCACGCGACGTGCGGCACCTGCTGAACGACGCCGGCATCGTCCGCCACCGCGGCAAGATCGAGTCGACCATCAACAACGCGAAACGCGCGCTCGAGCTGATCGACGAGTGGGGTTCGCTGGCGGCCTACTTCTGGTGGTGGGAGCCGCCCGCGTCGCGCCGCCCGAAACGATTGACGCGCGACGCATTGGTGCAGATGCCGACGACCGAGCAGTCGATCGCACTGTCGAAGGATTTGAAAACGCGCGGTTGGACGTTCGTCGGCCCGACCACCTGCTACGCCTTCATGCAGGCCATGGGCCTGGTCAACGATCACGTCCACGACTGTGCCGTGCGAACGGACGTCGAGCGGCTGCGGGCGCGATTCGCGAGGCCGCACCCTTCTGTCAATCGGGAATGGGCTACTCGTCCCTCAGAGCGATCGTCGGCTCGACCCGCGCCGCACGACGCGCCGGCAACCACGTTGCGACGAGCAGCGCGAGAGCGAGGGGCGCCGCCATCGACACGAACAGCCACGCATCGACCCGGACGCCATACAAGCCGCCCGCCAACGCGCGTGCGATGACGACGGCCAACGACAGGCCAGCCAGCAGTCCCGCTCCGCCTACCCGCGCCGTTTCGCGCAACAGCATCGACACGACATCCATCGGTCTGGCACCGAGCGCGAGCCGGACGCCGATTTCCCGCGCCCGGCGTCCGACCGAATAGGAGATCAGCGCGTAGATGCCGAGACACGCCAGCAGCACCGCCGCCACCGCAAAGCCGCCCATCAGATCGCCGAGGAATTCCTGCTCCCACGTCGTGTATCGGCGCAGCTCAGACATCGGCATCAGGCGGAAGACTGGGAACGTCGGGCCGATCCTGGCTAGCGCGTCCCGGACGGGCTCCACCAGCGCGTCGGGAGAGCCATGCACGCGTACCAGCATCGCCATCGGGCGGGAGCCGTCCATCGCGTATGGCACATACACATTGAGCTGCGATTGCTCCGTGTCCTCACCGATCTCCTCGTAGTGCACGTTCGGCGCGACACCGATCACTCGCAGCCATTGAACGCCATTCGGCGTCCTGAAGCCGATTTGCCTGTCGACGCCGCGCTGACCCGGCCACAAACGATCTGCCAGCGACTGATTGACGATGGCGACACCGGCTTCGGGGTTGATCGCCTCCTGCTGCGAAAAGTCGCGGCCGTCGACGAGCGGCCGATCGATGACGTCGAATAGACCCTGCGTTACGCCAATCGACTGGACGCTGATTTCATCGCTCTGCTCCGTTCGGCCAGCGACCACCAGCCGGCGGTCGGATCCCCCGTCGTCGCCCGGGATGCTGGTCGTCACGACGGCGGCCGCGGCTCCCGGCAGCGAGGACAGGGTCCGCACCACGTCCTGGTAGAAGGCGCTTCTTTCGCTGATGTCGTTGAAACGATCGCCGCCAAGGTACCCTCGCGCGGTCAAGATCGGCCGATTGTCGAATCCGAGATCGGCGCGCTGCATCGCGAGAAAGCTGTTGACCATCATGTTGGCGCCAACCAGCAGGCCAAAGGACAACGCCACTTGCGAAATCGCAAGTGCGGCCTGCAGACGCAGGCCACCGCGCCCCAACGACATGCCGCGGCCAGCCTCTTTCAAGTCGTTGACGAGATTGGGCCTGGCGGCGCGAAGCGCCGGCATCAGCCCGACGGTGAGCACCGTGAACAGGGCGATGGTGAACGCGAACAGCATGACGCGCCAGTCCGGCCCGAAATCGAACCAGTACGGCGGGTCCTCCGGAAACGACGCGATGATCCACTCGATGGCCCATTGCGACAGCAACAGGCCGATGATGGCTCCCGGCACCGCGAGCACCATGCTTTCGGCGATGCTCACCCAGAGCAGTCGGCCGCGACTCGCTCCCATCGCCGCACGCACCGCGATTTCCCGCTGCCTCGACGCGCTTCGTACCAGCATCAGGTTGGCGAGGTTGGCGCACATGATCAGGAGAACGAAACCAACCGCCGACAGCAGCACGACGCCCATTCGATCCGCACCTTCATCGACGTAGGAGCGGCGAATCGGCACGACACGAACGCCGAACCCGGTGTTGGTGACGGGGTAGTCGCGCTCGAGGCGTTCGGCGATTGACGACAATTCAGACTGAAATTGGTCCAGCGTGACGTTCGGTTTGAGCAGTGCCACCGCGTTGATGTTGCGGCTCGAACGCGGCGCGTCATCCCAGCGGAACGGTACGTAGAGTTGGTCCGTCAACGGAAACTTGATGCCGGGTGGCAACACGCCAACGACGGTTCGAGCGCGATCGTTAACGAAGATTGGTTTGCCGATAATCGCCGGGTCGCTTCCGTAGCGCCGCTGCCACAACCCATGCGTCAGAATGACGACGTCCTCGAGCCCTGGAGACGCCGCTTCGTCATCGCGGAAGTGGCGGCCGAGCATCGGGTCTATGCCAAGCATCTGAAACAGATTGGGACTCACCGAGCCGCCTAGCACGCGCTCGGCGCTGGCCGCGTCGCCGCTGAGTACGAAATTGCGCAGCAGGTACGCCGCCATGTCTTCCACGCTCGCCGCCGTCTTGAAGTCGATGAAGTCGCGATAGGAGATTTCCGCGTCTCCCCAGTTCGGCTCCGAGATCTCGAAGCGGTGGGTCGGAT
>DASPNQ010000056.1:0-15078 GCA_035626435.1 Vicinamibacterales bacterium | reverse complement strand
GTCGGATTTGCGTAGTCTGAAGCATCAAATGCGAATAACGAATCCCGTGAAGCTCTCACTAGCCACCGCCGTTCTGCTGGTAGTCATGTCAGCCGGCATGGGTGCCAATTGGCCAGGCCTTTGGGGGCCGGCGCGCAATGGGATGGCGCCAGGATCGCTGCGCAGCGCGCGTGGTGAAGCGACGACTCTGTGGCGGCGCCCCGTGCAGGGCGGATATTCGGAGATTGCTGTGGCGCACGGCCGCGCGGTGACGCTCGAATTACGGGACGGCAACGATTATCTGGTGTCACTCGATGCTGCGACCGGTCGTGAGCAATGGGCGCTGCGCATTGGACAGACCTATCGAGGGCATGGCGGCTCGGATGACGGACCGATCTCGACGCCCGCCCTCGATGCCAATGATGTGTTCGCGTTAGGACCGTACGGCCATTTGGTTGCGGCCGACGCCGCCACCGGCTGGGAGCGGTGGCGGCATGATCTCGTGAAAGAGTTCGGCGCCGCTCCCCCGACGTGGGGCTTCGCGGCGTCACCGCTGATCGAAGGCGGCATCGTCGTACTGCCGACCGGCGGCGAGAACAGCCGCGGTCTGTTGGCGTTCGATCGCTCGACCGGCAAGCTGGTGTGGAACGCGTCGGTCGCGAGGGCGCCGGCCTATTCATCCGCGGTGGCGGGCACTCTTCACGGCATCCGCCAGATTGTCGCCGTCGCCGCCGATCGCGTTTACGGCGTCGACCCGGCTGACGGTCGCGTGCTTTGGAATGCGCCCGGTCCCGGCGGCAACATCGAGGTATCGAACAGCGCTCTGGTTCTGCCCGGTGACCGCCTGCTGCTTAGCAGCTGGGAGCAAGCGGTGATGGTACAGGTATCGAAAGCCGATGGCGGCTTCAGCGCTCGTGAACTCTGGCGATCGAATCGACTCCGGAACGCGAACGGCCCGATACTCTATCGCGACGGACATCTCTACGGATTCGCGGGCCCAATCCTGGTGTGTATCAACGCGGAAACGCAGGAGATCACCTGGCGCGAGCGCACTGGCCCTGGAACCCTGATGGCCGTCGGCTCCGAGCTGGTCGTGCTCGGCGACGGCTCCGGCGAAATGGTCATTGCCGATATCAATCCTCAGAAGTTTGTCTTGCGCCACCGCCTCAAGGTGCTCTCAGATGGCATCAGGGCCGTTACGGGTGCGTCCTTCGCTGACGGACGCTTCTACCTCCGAAATCTTCGAGAGGTCATCGCGGTGCGCGTCGAGTAAAGACGCTATGGCTGTTTGAGCGCAGCCGCGTTGTCGACAAACTCCTGCCAGGTCTTGCGCGGGCCGTGGCCCGGCACGACGACGCGCACGCCGCCGATCGTCGATGCGGCGCGGCCCATCGTCTGCGGGTAGATCGCGGCACTGCCGCCATGTTGCTCGGCCGCGTTCATGCCGGGGAACGTATCGCCGGCGTGCATTACGCCGGCCCCGCGAAACACAATGAACGCGTCGTTGTCCGTGTGGGCGGGGCCGAAGTGGTAGAGATCGATCGCATCCGCACCTTCGAACACCGTCAACTTGTCGGCGAACGTGCGATCGGGAAGTCCGTGCTTCCGCTCGGGCGTGTTGAACTCCTGCATCGCCGGCATGCGCGCTGCCGCATTCGCGTGCGCGATCACCTCGACCTGGGCGGGATGGAACGAATTGCCACCCGTATGATCGTAATGATGATGCGTGTTGAGAATGTGGGTCACCGGCTTGCTCGTCAGGCCGCGCACCGTCTCCAGCAACCGCTGCCCGCCGCGGAGGCTCTTGGTGTCGACGAGGACGACTCCGTCCGCGCCCACGAGGGCCAGCGTGTTGCCGTCGTTCTGGTCGCTGATCAGGAACAGGTTGTCCGCCAGCTTTTCGGTCACCATCTCGGCGGGCTGTTGCGCGACGACGAAGGCCGCAACCAGCCCGATCGCGGTAAGCGAACCCAGCCAGGTCCAGCGTGTCATGCGCGAATCTTACCGCCGATGCCGTTACACTAGCGGCGTGCGCACGCGAATTCTGATACGGGCTGCGGCCCTCGTCGTATTTCCGGTGATCGTCATGGGACAGACCGCTCGTCCCGCGGTCCGCCCCAACTTCGAGGGGATGTGGAACTCCGCCACCACCACGCCGCTGGAGCGCCCCACGGATCTGAAAGACAAGCCGTTCTTCACGAGAGCCGAAGCCGACGCGTGGGATCGCGCATTCGCGCAGCGGAATGCCGAACCGACGCCGGAACAGCTCGCCAAGAGCAAAGGGACCGGCACCTACAACACCGTCTACCGTGAGTTCGGCACACGGACCGTCAAGACGCTGCGGACGTCGATCATCACCGAGCCGCCTGATGGACGCATCCCGCCGCTGACCCCGGCGGCGGATGCACGCAAGCGCGACCGGCTGGCACGGTTGAAGCGCGCCGAGAATCCTGAGGATCTCGGACTGCAGGACCAGTGCCTGGCATTCCTGACCGCCGGTCCGCCGATGCTGCCGTATTCGTACAACAGCAACTATCAGATTGTGCAGACCGATACGGCGATTCTGATCCACGCCGAGATGATTCATGACGCGAGGATCATCCACATGGACGGACGTCCGCATGCGCCGGCGAATCTGCGGTCGTGGCTGGGTGACTCGATCGGCAAATGGGAAGGCGACACGCTCGTCGTCGATACGACGAACTTCAACGACGGCGGCGGCTTTTACGGCGACGCGGGTGGCAACTTCGGCTGGGATCGCAATCTCCATCTGATCGAGCGCTTCAGATTGCTCGACCCCGAGACGCTGTTGTATCAGTTCGAGATCGACAATCCGACCGCGTTCACGCAGCCGTGGAAAGGCGAGCTGACGATGAGCCGAACGACCGATCGGATTTACGAATTTGCCTGTCACGAGGGCAACTATTCGCTCGAGAACATGATGCGCGGCTACCGCGCGACCGAGCGAAAGCCGCAACGCTGAGCGCCGCCGTTCATTCGCGGTGATCTGCAGTGTTGTGCACTCGGGGCGCGGTCCGCGTCCCCGGACGACGGCGTCGTAGCCGGAAGGGCGGTAGAATCCGCCTGAACCATGTCTGCGCTGACGGGACGATTCTCCCGCGCCTTGCGGGATCGTCCCTTCCTCACCGTTCCGCTGTTCCTCTGTCTCTACGGATTCGGGACGATTGACACCACCGACTTTTTTCTGCTGTCGGCGAACCCGGCCCAGCTCAATCCGGAGGTGCACCGGCAGTTTCTGCAGTTCTCGCCGCTGCCGTACTTCCTGGGCTACCCGCTGACCCATACGCTGGGGCCTCGTCCGTCATTTGCGATCGTGATGCTCGGTGGATTGCTGTTGTTCACGCTGTCGCTGCGCAGGTTTGCCGCGACTCGTTATGGGGCCCGTCGCAACGACGCGATCCTGATGGTGTTTGCGACGCCGTTGCTGATCGTGCTGACGCAATATTTCGGCAAGAGCGATTCGTTTCTTGCCGCCTCGTTCTTCCTGCTGCTGGCCGCGCGCACCACCCCCGGGCAACTGGGCTGCGCGGCGTTGGTGGTGATCAGCCACTTCGAAATTGGCTCGATCATCCTCGCCAGCGCCGTGTTTCTATCGCTCGTGCGCGCGCGCGTGTTGGTCGGCGGGATGGCAGGCGCACTCGTGCTGTTCGCGTATCACTATTTGTGGCTGCCGTCCCCGCCACAATCGCGCGCGAACCTTGGCGCCTCGTATCTGGTTGAAGCGTTCAGCATTGCGGCGGCGACACCGATCGCGCACCTGGTGTGGACGTTTGGTCCATTCTGGTGGTGCGTGACGCGCGCCTGGCCATTGCACTGGCGGTGGGCCGTGGTCTTCGCGGGCGCGTTTGGGCTTGCCACGGTGACCCTGGATTTCACCAGGGTCTTCGTGCTCGTGGGACTGCCGCTGATCGTCGTGACGATTGACCGCGTGCTGGCGCGCCTCGAGGCGCCGGAGCCGCGCTGGCTTACGGCGCTGCCGTACTTCGCGTACGTGCAGGCGCACCTGCTGAGCGCGCATTACTACGATTCGCGGATTTCGGAACTGGCCGCCCGCGTCTTCGGCTTTTCGTCGCGTTAGCGGATGACGAGCTGATCGTTGACCGCCGTTACGCCCACGGTATCTCGGGCGAGCTGGACGGCTTTCGCACGCTCGGCATCCGAATGCACGATGCCGGTGAGCGTCACGACGCTACCCTTAGTATCGACGTCGATCGATAGCGCCTTGACGGTATCGTCGAGCGCCATCTTCGCTTTGATCTTCGCGGTGAGCGCGCCCTCGTTGAGCGCCTGCTCGGCGTGAACCGCGCCGGTCGCGACCTTTTCGCCAATCGCCGCGCCGGTCTCGCGCGCCCTGTCGGTGTCGACGGCGGGAACTCGAGCGGAGAGCGGCGCTTCGATCCTGCCGTCCGCCGACCTATAGCCGAGGATAAATGCCGCCGCGACGGCAATGACCAGGACGACCAGCGCGAGTCTCAGTAACGCTCGAAACATGGTGAAGCCTCCGGCAGAAACAGAAGCATCGGCCGTGCCACTTCTTGCGATCCGCGACGCCACGGTTGGTGCCTGACACCAACCGTGCCGGTCGGCGGCAATGGTTGGTGCCTGACACCAACCGTGCCGGTCGGGGGCAATGGTTGGTGCCTGACACCAACCGTGCCTGTCGGAGGGCAATGGTTGGTGCCTGACACCAATCGTGCCTGTCGGAGCGCGCTATGGCGTGCGGAGTTCGTGGGTCACTTGCGTTTTGTCTGACCGGTATTCAATCGATGTGGTGTAAAAGCCGGCGCTCTTGACGGATATCGTGATGCTGTCGCCGCCGGGATTTTCCCAGTACCAGCCGTGCATGCCTTCGAACGGCGCGGTGAACGAACCGTGCGATTCCTGCCGCGTGCTCTTGTCGAACGTCGTCGCCTGCCCGTCGGCGCGTTCGCCGTGGAAATCATGAATGACCGGCACGCTGGCTGTCCACGAGAAGTGCAGGTCGGCCCCCTCGGCCAGGCCGTACTTGTACTCGATGTAGTCGTAGGGCCCGAGCGTGATCGTGATGGCGTCGACTCTGTACGGCACGCCATATTGATTGATCGGACCATTGGCGACCGGCTTGAGGCCGGCGGCTGCGGCTGGAACCGTCACGGGCTGCAATGGCGGATTGGCCATGGCCGTCAATCCAAGCCTGGCGCCCGTGCCGAGCGGATCGATCGCGTATTCCGCCGGCAGCACGATCGCCACGAGGATCGCGATAGCGATCGCCAGCGCGGCGAGCGTGGTGACGGCAAGCTTTCGTCCGGACGGGACGGGAATCGGCGAGATCGGCGTGCTCATTGAGGACCGATCAGAAACCCCGCCAGCTGGTAGCCGGCGAAGACAAAGCCCGCGGCCATCAGCGCCGCGTTGGTGAGATAGGCGTGCTGCAGATATCCAGGACGCGCGCGCCAGTAGGTGAGTGCAATCAGCACGCCGGCCAACGCCAGCATTTGTCCGATCTCGACGCCGACGTTGAAGCTCACGATGTTCTCGACCAGCCCGTTTCGAGACAGCTGGAACTGTTGCAGCTTCGTCGCCAGGCCGAACCCATGGAACAGCCCGAAGATCAGCACCGCCAGGCGCGTGTCGGGCTGAAAGCCGAGCATCCGCCGGAATCCGCCGAGGTTCTCGAAGCCTTTGTAAACGATCGACAAGCCGATGACCATGTCGATCAAATAGGGGTCGACGCGAATCCCGCCGAGCGCACCGCCAAGCAGCGTGACGCTGTGGCCGAGCGTAAACAGGCTGACGTAGAGGACGATGTCCCGCAGCCGGTAGAGAAAGAAGATCACGCCAACCAGAAACAGCAGGTGATCGTAACCGGTCACCATGTGTTTGGCGCCCAGGTACATCAGCGGGATGATCGCCGGCCCGTCGAGAGACAGCAGGAACAAGGCGTCCTTCGACGACACATTGTGGGCGCCTGCGGGTGCGGCGACCACCGCGCACAGCGCCATGGCCAGTCCCGCGGCGACGCCGCGATCGACCTCGCGCCGCGCTGGTAGGGTCATCCGCTAACTATACCGGTGCACGTCAACCTGGCGGGTGTTGACAGCGCGCGTATGTTAGTCGTATTTAACTAATAGGTTAATTTACTGATTGGTTAAACATAATGACCGACCCCCTCAGCACCACGTTTCACGCCCTGGCGGACCCGACACGCCGCGCCATTCTGGCGCGCCTCGCGAGCGGCGAGTGCTCGGTCACGGAGCTTGCCGAACCGTTCGACATGTCGATGCCGGCGGTGTCGAAGCACCTGCGCGTTCTCGAGCGCGCCGGACTGATCACGCGGGGGCGGGAGGCACAGTGGCGGCCGTGCGCGATTAACGCAGCGCCGCTCAAGGCGGTCGCCGAGTGGACGGAGCACTACCGCAAGTTCTGGGAGGCCAGGTTCGATGGCCTCGAGTTGTACCTGCAGCAAATGAAAACGCGCGAGCACAAGGAGAAGAAACATGATGGCAAGCGGCGTCGCAAATAGCGCGACCTTCAAGGTCACCACCCCGTCGGAGACGGAGATCCACTTCACGCGGCTGTTCGATGCGCCGCCAGACCTGGTGTTCGAGGCGATGAGCACGCCCGAGCACATCAAGCGGTGGTGGGGCAACCTCGGCGATGGCTATTCGGTCCCGGTATGCGAAGTCGATCTGCGCGTCGGCGGCAAGTGGCGGTTCGTCAATCGGCACCCGCAGGGTGAAGCCGAGTTCTACGGCGAGTATCGCGAGATCAACCCGCCCAACCGCATTGTCTTCACCGAGATCTATGCGCCGTTTCCCGATACCGTCTCCGTGGTCACCGCGACATTGACGGAGGAAAACGGCAAGACGCGCTTGAACGCGACCTCGAAGTACCCGTCGAAGGAAGTTCGCGACATGGTCCTCGGCACGGGCATGGAGCAGGGCGCCGCCAGGAGCTACGACCGACTCGACGACGTCGCGATGGAACTGGCCGCTCGTTGAGCGGCGCAGCGCGCCGCAATACACTAAAGAGACGTTGCCGACAGTGTTTTTGCTCTCTCCGGCGTATTGCGGCGGGCGCCGTGCCGCGATTCTGTTGAACCCGGCATCCGAGGCCGCGACCGTATTGGAGCTTCGCTCAGGAAAGATGACGCTCGGCCGCGCGTTCGCGTTCATGAGCGGTCTCTATTTCCGCGGCAAGCTCACCTATGCCGAGCGGTTCGGCGAATCGTACGTGATCACGCCCACGCGTGGCTTGCAGCGGCCGTCGCTGCCGTTCAACCTGAAACTGCTGCGCGAGTTTGCGATCGGCGACGTCAGTGTCGACAACCCCGGCTATCGCCGCGCGCTCGAGCACGATGTCGCGGCCCTCGCGCGCCGCATCGGCGACGACGCGCAAGTCGTGCTGCTCGGCAGCGTCGCCACCGGCAAATATGTCGATGTGCTGCTGCCGATCCTTGGCGATCGGCTGCGATATCCGGTGTCGTTCATCGGCCGTGGCGATATGAGCCGCGGCGGGCTGCTCCTGCGCAGCGCGGCGAGCGGTGAGGAATTGGAGTACCAGCCCCTGCGGGCGGGGCTCCGGCCGCGCGGACCGAGGCCGCCGAAACTCGATCCGTTGACGCGCGTCGCCGCGACCACGCAAAGCCCGCGTTCGCGGAGCCGTGGCGTGGCGGTAAGCTTGGGACATGAGACTGCTGCTCCTGCTCGCCCTCACGGTGTTGTCGAGCCCGCTCTTCGCGCAGGAGCGTCCGGTGCCGAGAGACTCCGCGCGATTGTCGACGTCCGGCTGCGCGCGCGGCCGGCTGTTCATCGTCCGCCGAAGCCCTGACCACGAAACGCGCGGTGTCGAGCTGCAAGAGGGACGGCGGCTCCGCCTCGACGGCGACAAGGAAGCGCTCGCCTCGATCAAGAAGAACGAACGCTCGATGATCGAGATCACCGGAGTGATCCGCCGGGCCGATATCGATCCGCCGGGCATCAACATCGCCGGCGGCCGTGTGCGGATCATGCCCGGCGCGCCGCCAGGCGGCGCGATGGGCCGCGACCCCGGACCGCAGCAGGCAGTGTTCGACGTCGAATCGTGGCGTCTGCTCAATTACTCATGCCCCAACCGCTGACGACGCTGAAAGGGCGGCGCGTGGCGATCGCCGGCGCCGGCCTGGCCGGTCTCGTCGCGGCGCGCGATCTCGCCGCCCGCGGCGCCGACGTGCACGTCGTCGAAGCGCGCGCGCGCATCGGTGGTCGAGTGTGGACCGATCACGAATTCGGCGGCGGCCCCTTAGAGCTTGGCGGAGAGTTCGTCGACGGAGAACATCATGCGTTGCGTAGCCTCTGCAAGGAGTTGAAGGTCGAACTGCAGCCGGTGTTGAAGGAGGGGTTCGGCCTGGCGCTCGATGTCAACGGGCGCGTGCAGATCTACGGCGACCAGAAAAAACTCTGGCGTGAATTTCAGCAAACCGTGGCGTTCGAGGCCGAGGCGTTCCGGCAGGCTCAACGAGATTGGAACTCCGCGACCGCGCAACTGATCGGCCGGCACTCCCTTCAGTCGCTGCTTACCGCCAGATCGGCATCACGCGAAGTCGTGGCGATGGCGCAAACCCTGCGGGGTTTCTTCCTTGCCGACCCGGAAGCGTTGTCGGCGCTCGTGGCGATCGAGCTCGCGTTGCAGCCGACGTCGCCCGGGCATGTGCCGCTGTCGCGCATCAAGGGCGGCAGCGATCGCCTCGTTCACGCGCTGGCGAAGCAGTCCCGAGTGAAAGTCTCGCTGCAGTCCGTCATCACGCGCATCGAGCAGGACGAGCGGGAAGCACGGTTGGTGGTCGCCGACGGCAGCAAACGCGGCGCGGTGATCAAGGCCGACTACCTGATCGTGACGCTCCCGGCCACTGTCGTCCGGGCGATGACCTTCACGCCGGCCGTACCGGCCGCTCTGAAGCGCGCGTGGCAAGCCCTCACTCCAGGCGCCGCCACCAAGGCTCATGTGCAGTTCGACAAAGCGTGGTGGCGGAAGTTCCGCCGTCCGCGCGCGTTTGGTTCCAATCTCGATACCGGCGCGCTGTGGGAATCCGGCACCGACGAACCAACGTTGACGATGCTGGCGGGTGGCAGTGCGAGCCAGGGTTTGCGGCGTCTGCTCGAGGACGGCGGGCCGCAACGCGTCATCCGGCGATTGTCGTGGTTGGGCGAGCCGCACGACGCGCGCGATTTCCGCAGCGTCACTTGGGAGCTCGACCCCTTTGCGCGCGGCGCCTACGCGGTGTTCGGTCCAGACTTCAAACCCGAGTGGCGCGCCGAGTTGTCGAAATCTTTCGGACGAATCGCCTTCGCCGGCGATCACACGAGCCGCCGGTGGCAGGGTTACATGAATGGCGCCGTCGAAAGCGGCCACCGCGCCGCTCGAGAAATCGAGCTCGCATCCACCCTAACTTCGTAACTTTTAACTTTTAACTTTTAACTTAGTGATAGTGCCCATGTTCCGGTGACCAGACGCCGGTCGGCCGGGCGACGTGGCGTTCGCCGGTGAACTGCGCGATCGCCGCGACCGCTCCCGCCGCCATCAACAGACCGACGACCAACAACAGCACCATGTTGCCGCGGTTGCGCAACGATTGTTGGCGGGGCTCGCAACACTTCTTGAATTTTTTGCCGCTGCCGCAAGGGCAGAGCTCATTCCGCCCAGCTTTTGCCGTGGTGATCATGACGTCCTCGCTGTGACGGTGATCCTGACGCGTTGTGCTGCGGGGGTCAAGTCCCGCCTGAACCGGTGAGGCCGAGCGATGCAACCCGGTCGGTAGCGGCGGCCACTCGCCGTCGCACGCTTCGGCTAGGCGGCTTCGAAGTCAAACGCGCGGCTCGAGACGTCGCTGCGCCACTCCCACCATCGCCGCGGCGGCGCGGCGGCGTGAACATTGTGCGGGGTGACCGTGGCGCGGTAGCCGACTAGGGCGCCATCTTCCAATTGGGGCTCGAGACAATGCCTGAACCAGCCCTCTTCGCCGCACGGCGCCACCATCGGCACCGTTGCGTCGGTCTCGCCGACGCCGACCAGCGCGCGTGCAACGTAGGTGCGGAAGTCCAGGCGCCAGTCGTGGCGAATCAGGTCGCGCACGTCGCGGCCGATCAGTCCGGATTCAGTCACGCGAAATGTCCGGCAAAATTGTTCGTTGGCGCGAACGATCTTCCATTTCGCGTCGATGTCGTAACTCGGGGTTGCCGTAGTCATGCGAGGCGCTGGAGCATGGGCCGTGCCACCCTCGCCCCCGCAAATTCCGGCCCGATTTGATGGTTCAGCGGCCGGTGCGCCGTGCGCCGCGGTGTGCGCGCCCGTACGCCCGCACACCTACCGAGATAGTGGGCACCGTCGGGGTCAGTTATCTCTGAGCGCCGTCATCGGATCGATTCGCGCGGCGCGTCGTGCCGGCAGATACCCGGCGAGGGCGGCGGCCGCCGCCAATGTTGCCGCGGTGACCGCGATCATCGTGCGATCGGTCGTGGCCAGGTTGTACAGCAGCGCGTTGACGAATCGTCCGGTGCCAACCGCAGCAACCGTCCCTCCGATTAGGCCCGCCATTGTGATGATCGCAACGTGACGCAGGACCAGACCGACGACGGCCTGAGGCTCCGCACCAAGGGCGACGCGAATGCCGATTTCGTTGCGCCGGCGCGTGACGCTGTACGACATCACGCCGTAGAGTCCAAGCGCAGCGAGCAGCAGCGCCAGCGCTCCGAAAAAGCCCGACAGCGTCGCGACCAGGCGCTCCTGCAACACGTTGGCGCCGAGATCCTCGTCGAGCGGCTTCAGATCGATGGTGATGTCCTTATTGACGCCGGCAATCGCCTGGACGATGGCATTGCGCGATTCCATCGGCGCGCCAGTGGTTCGAATCACCACGCGGCCGTTTGAAAACAACTGCCGTTGCTGCGCGAATGCGGCGTAGATGATCGGCTGCGGCGCTTCGCGAAGCCGCTGATACTTCGCATCGGCCACCATCCCGATGATTTCCATCACACGATCGGGATTGTCCTTGTTGAAGCCGACGATGGTGAAGGTCTTGCCGATCGGATTCGCGCCGTTGAAATACTTCTTGGCAAATGACTCGTTGACGATCGCGACGTGTGCGGCGCCTGGCCGATCCGTGTCCGCGATGTCACGTCCGGCCAGGATTGGCGTGCCCATCGCGTCGAAGTATCCCGGCGATACGCCGTTGAACAACACGCCGCGGCGATCCGTTGCGCTGAACCCGGGCACAGCGATCTCGAGGTTCCAGGTCGAGCCGCTGACCGGCGTCACGAGCGATGTCGCCGCACCGTCGACACCGGGGATCGCCAGCAATGCCTCGCGCACCCGGGTGAACATCGGTAGTCTCTGCTCCGGTGCCACCCCGGTGCGGCGCAAGTCGACATTGCCCACCAGCACCCGCGAGGAATCGAAGCCCATCTCCTGGGTCGTCAGTGCGACCAGACTGCGGACGAACAGCGTCGACCCGAACACCAGCACGAACGACAACGCAACCTGGATCGCCACCAGCGCGTGACCGATCTGAAAGCGGCCGCCGCCAGTGATGACGCCTCGAGAATGGCCGCGTAATGCGTCTGCGGGTGTGAGCGCCGTGCCGCGCAACGCCGGCGCGACGCCGAACATCAGGCCGGTCAGCACGCCGACGGCCGTCGTGAACGCGAACACCCGCCAGTCCATCGCCAGATTGACGTCGACGACCGCCGTACGCGTCGACAGCATGGCGACGATGGCGCGGCTCCCCCAGGCCGCGATCGCGAGACCGAGCAGCGAACCCAGCGTCGACAGCATAAGACTCTCCACAAGCAGTTGTCGCACCAGGCGCCATCGTCCTGCACCGAGCGACAGCCGCACCGCGAGCTCCTTGCGCCGCGCCGCGGATTGGGCGAGCAACAGGTTGGCCATGTTCGCGCAGGCGATTGTCAGTACCAGCGCGACGATGCCGAGCAGCACGTAGAGCGGGCGCGCATACCGCTCGCGCAGCGGCGAAATGCCGGTCGCCGCCGGCAGCACCTTCATCGGTTCATCGAGGTATTCCTTGAGATTGCCGGCGCGCCAATCCAGCGGCAACGTGGCGTCGCGCAGCTGTGGTTGAAAAGCGCGGAGTCGCGACTCCGCCTGCTCGAGCGTCTGACCCTGCGCCAGACGCCCGACGATCGTCAGCCACCAGGCGCTTCGCGCATCCAGCATCGTTTCCTTGCCACGAAGAATTGGCTCGGTGCCGATCGGGGCAGCGACGTCGAACGCGCGCCCAATTTGCGGCCCGCGGAAGTCGCGATGGGCCACGCCGACGATCGTGAACGGGTGGCCGTCGAGCATGATCGGCTGGCCGAGTATGTCCGGGCGCGCCCCGTACTCGCGTTGCCAGAATCCGTAACTCAGGACAGCCACCGGACCGTGCTCACCGCCGCCGCGGCGGTCGTCCTCCGGTGTGATCAGCCGGCCGAGGTGCGCGGTGACGCCCAGGGTGCTGAAGAACCCGCCGCTGACAAACAACCCTTGCGCGTTTCGCGTTTCGCCGCTGGTGCTCAGGTTGAATCGCGGATTGCCCCACGCGCCGACGCTCACCAGGATCGCCTGATGGTCCCGTACGTATTCCCAAATTGGGTTGGTCAGCGTCGTGCTGACCATGCGCGGGTCTTCGAGCCCAAGGAACACCAGGCGGTCCGGTTCGTGGACCGGCAGCGGCTTCAGGATCAGCGCGTTCACCAGCGAAAAAATCGCGACGTTCGCGCCGATGCCCAGCGCCAGCGACAGCAGCGCAATGCTGCTGACGATCGGCGCCTGGCGCATCTGCCGAAGCGCAAAGCGAAGGTCGCGAACGAGCGAAGACACGAATGCCATGGCCGCTTTGACGCGCGTTTACCGCGAACGGTTGGCAGAGACGGCAATGACTTGCCGCTTCCAAACAACGCGCGGGTGCTATCGCCGCCGCTTGAAGGCCAGGCCGGACCAGGTGTCGTCGACCGAGCACACCTTGAAATCCACCCAGCCGGCGGCCAGGCCCGTCTCCCTGACGACGTTGCCGTCGAGGTCCGACTCTACTTTCGCCGCCTTCTTCGGCCAGATCAGCCATGCGGTCTGGCGCTCGGCGTGTCTCAGTGCCAACAGGTGCGCCTGCAACTCAGGCTGTTTTCGCGCGAAGCAGAGGAACAGATCGGCACCGGCCGGCCGCGCGGTGAACGTGACGTTGGCCGGCAGCGGTATCAGCGTGTCTGCGAATCCTCGCGGTGCAGCCAGCAGCGCAACCTTGAATCCCGGCTTGATGCCCAGCTTGGTCGTGAGGGGAGTGCCCCAGACGCGATGATCGGGCACGATGGGATTGGTGACGGGATGCGTGATCGCCTTGGTCAGCGCGTGCCGGATCCGGCCCCAGGTCGTATAGGTCGCATCCGGCAGCAGTTGCCGGGTTCGGGCGACCTTCTCCGGCTCGCCGCCGACGAACACGATCGGCAGATGGCGCGTCGCTTTCACGCTGCGAAGCGACTGCGCAACCTCGCGGCCGGCGGATGGCAGACGCGACAGGTCGATCACCACGGCGTCGGGCGGGCTCGCCTTGACGAGTCGAGCGGCGGACAGGCTGTCGCCGCACTCAAACGCGGTCTCGAAGCCGAACGCCTCGAGCTGCCGCCGCCGCTCGAGGCCTTCGTCTTGGTTCCAGTGAATCAGGCGAACGGTGGAAGCCATCTCCGCCGCCCGTCGATCAATTTTTGAGCGTCGCCTTCACGTTTACGGTCGGCACCGCGCCGAGCGCGCGCTTGATGATGCAGCCGACGTTGGTCTTGTCGACGTGCTGCTGAAACACGGCGTTATCGACGTTCGGCACGGCCGCGGTCACCGTCAGATCGATCTGATTGATCAGAAATCCCGTGTCGTCCTTGCCGAGGTGCACATCGGCGCTGCTGTGCACGCTGGTCGCCGGGAAGCCCGCCTGCGCGAGCGAATTGGCCAGGGCCATCGAGTAGCAGCCGGCCAAGGCCGCGCCGACCAGCTCCTCGGGGTTGGCGCCGCTGCCATTCTCGAATCGCGTTGCGAACGAATAATTGCCTTCGTAGGCGCCGCTCCCAAGCTTGACGCGGCCGGTGCCGCCCTTGAGATCGCCTTTCCACTCCGCTTCTGCCTGACGTGCCATGTGTCCTCCTCGATGAGAGAACAACAAGACTATCAGGAAGTCGGTGGGAACAAGGAAGTCGGGAATTAGGAATTGGGAACCAGTAACTAGTTCCGCTTGTCGATATCCTTGACGATGAACAGCACTTCGCCGGGTTTGATCAACCCCAGTTCGCGCCGCGCGTGTTCCTCGATCGCGGCGGGTTCTTCGCGCAGGCGGCGCGCCATCTCGCGCAGCTCGGCGTTCTCGGTGCGCGCCCGTTCGAGCGAGCGCTCCAGTGCCGCGTATTCGCGGCGTGCCTGCAGCAGTGCCAGCAGCCCTTTTTCGCCGGCGATGGCATCGATGACGATGACCAGCGTGACGAACACGAGGCCGTGACGTAACCAGCGGCGGCCGCGAAGCGCGAAGGCGGCGCGCGGGGGCACGGTCGAGGACTTGACTGGCCTGGATTCGTTGTCGGTCATGGCTTCGACGCACCGGTTGTTGTGGGCGCTGCCGGTTCGTGTTCGCGCAAGTACTCCTCGAGCGCGCGAATCAGTACCGTGCGAAGGTCGGCGCGATCGTCCATCGCCCGAATCTTCGCGGCCCGCCAAAGCTCCCCCGGGAGCTCAACGGTCGTTTTCACCGTATCGCTGTCAGTCCGCTTCGCCGCCAATACGGTGAGCAGTCTATCCACTCATGCGGCACAACGGCAAGACATCAAAACGGTAACCCGCGTGCACACTTTTACATCAATATAGTTACACATGCAACAACAAAGATGGTTTTACGGGTCCACGGCTTTACGGTTGGGCTGCTTCGGTGAGCCAGGATAAATAGTCGGCGCTCCCCGAGGTGATCGGAATAACGACGAATTCAGGCACATCGTAGGAATGAAGGGCCTGCAATCTGACTTGCAGCGCGTTCGCAGCCCTCGCCGTCGTCTTGATCAACAGTTGCCGCTCGCTCGATGTCTCAACTGCGCCTTTCCA
>DASPNQ010000055.1:0-8510 GCA_035626435.1 Vicinamibacterales bacterium | reverse complement strand
GTTCGCGGTCGTTCTGCGTGCCGACGATCTTTGTGAGGAGTTGACCAAACATCAGGAAGACGCCAGTGCGAAACTGGCTATCTCCCGATTATATCCGCCTTCGCCGGGGCTTCGGCGGGCCCGGGCCAACTTTCGCCGGCGGGCGGACGGCGAAATGTGCCTAATTACCGCGCGATCGGCGCGGATTGAGGAGCAGCTGCAGCGGATTGAGGATGCGGCCGCCCGCGCGGACCTCGTAATGCAGATGCGCGCCGGTGGTCCGGCCGGTGGATCCGACGAGGCCGATGAGGTCGCCGCGTTTGACGGTCTGGCCGACCTTCACCTTGAACGCCGAGAGGTGACCGTAACGCGTTTCGAGACCAAAGCCATGATCGACGACGACCAGGTTGCCGTAATTACCGGCGACGGAGGCGTTCGTGACTTTGCCGTCGGCGGTCACGTAGACCGGATCGCCCTTATCCGCCGAAATATCCAGGCCGGGATGGAAATCCTTCTCGCCGGTCAGCGGATCGGCGCGATTGCCCATGCTCGACGACAGCCAGCCATGCGTCGGCCAGATCGACGGGGTTGCCGCCGCAAGCTGATTGCGCTTGTCGACGTCGGTGCGGACCGACTGCAAACGAGCTTCGAGACCGGTCAGCAGCTCCTTCAGCAGCCCGAAGGTGTTTTCGGGAGAGCCAAGCCCAGGGCTCATCATCGAGAGCGCGGTGTTGGCGGTTGGACCGCCCATCGCGCGGCTCTTGACGACCGCCGGCAGCTTGTCCATGGAATTCTGCAATGACGGATCGAGCGCGGCTCTCGCACCGAGATCGGACATCGCGGTCTGCAGGGCAACGATCTGGCCGGCGAGTTGTTCGGTGGCGGCGCGATAGTTGGCGTTCTCGAGCTCCAGCGTGGCGTTGGTCGTATAGATGTGGGCGACGTCGTACTTCGCCTTGAGCGCGGCACCGGTGCCGATCAGAATCGGGAGCGTCACGATCGAGACGAGCGCAATGACGACCGGCTTGAGGCTGATCGTGAAGCGGCGCACCACACCCGTAGTGCGGTCAGCCAGGACGAGGGTATATCGCTTGGACAGCATCAACTACCTGAACTATAAGGAATTGCACCCTCTTACGAGGGCTTCACAGGCTAACACGCAGCCCGGCCGCGCGGAAACTCCAAAGTGCCGGAGGGCCTGGATCTTCGCCATGTGATCGCCTCCGGCAGGCGGACAGGCGGGACAGGCAGACAGGCGGACAGGCAGACAGGCGGACAGGCGGACAGGCAGACAGACAGGCAGGCAGGATGCAAAGGCTCGGTTTTCTTGGTTTGGGGGTGATGGGGCAGCCGATGGCGTTGAATCTGCTGCGCCATTATCGGCTGTTGGTCTGGAACCGCACGACCGAGAGATGCGTCGCGCTTGCGGATGCGGGCGCCGTGGTTGCTGCGAGTCCCGCCGAAGTATTCGAGCACGTCGGCCAGGGTGGGGTGGTCTTTGCGATGTTGTTCGACGAGGCGGCGACCGACGCTGCGTTACGGCGAGGTTCGGCCGGGTTCCCGCCGATGGTGCGCGATCGGACGCTCGTCAACATGAGCTCGGTGGCGCCGGCATATTCGCAGGCGTTGGCGCGTGATGTCGCCGAGGCCGGCGGCGCCTTCGTCGAAGCGCCGGTATCCGGGTCGCGTGTGCCGGCCGAGGCCGGGCAACTGATCGCCATGCTTGGCGGCGAAGAGGCGATTTGCGCGGAGGTGCGTCCGTTACTCGAGCCGATGTGCAGACAAGTCGTCTACTGCGGCGCGGTCGGCAACGGCATGCTGATGAAGCTGGCGATCAACATCTTCATGCTGACCAGCGTGGTCGGGCTCGCCGAAGCCTTTCACTTCGCGAAGCAGAATGGCCTGCCGCTCGAGCGCTTTCAGGAGGTCGCCGACGCCAGTCAAATGGCCAGCCAGTTGTCGCGCATCAAGCTGGCGAAGCTACTGGCGAGCGATTTTGCACGGCAGGGAGCCGTGATCGACGGCGTCAACAACACGCGGTTGATCACCGAAGCGGCCGAGCGCGTCGACGCGCCGGCGGCTGTGATCACACAGGTGCGTCGGTTGTACGACGAGGCGCTGGCCATGGGCGACCGCACCGACGACATGATCGCCGTGATACGCGCCATGGAAGCACGATCACGATCGAGGGCCGCGAAAGACTGACTGCTCGTCGACGAAGCAGATGGGGTTGCCGGCCGGGTCGTGCATGTAGAACGATCGCTCTCCCCAGGGCCGCTTCGCGATCTCGCCCATCTTCAATCCGCCGTCACCGCTGTCCGGCGACAGTCCGCCGGTGCGCTGGGCCCGGGCGTATACCGCGTCCAGATCGCCGACCGCAAAGTAGACGTGCTCGGCGTTGGCGCGCACCGCGGCGCGGTCGCCGTCGGCGACAGCGTCGTAGACCGCAAGGATGACGCCGCCGCAGTCGAAATAATGGCGGCCGTTCGACACGCGGAAGCCGTCCTCCGCCAGCAGCTCGCTGTAAAATCGGGCGCTTTCGTCGATGTTGGCGGCGGGCATGATGACGCGGAACAGGCGTGCGGTCGGCATGCGACGACTGTAAACATCCGCGGCGTGCCGCACAAGCAGGCACTTTCAGGTAACCGCGCCACGTTCAGAGGTTCATGGTCACGATGCATCAACCCAACATTTATCGCGAACGCGAGGCGTGTCCGCTCTACACCGCGATCGGCGTGATCAGCGGGCGGTGGAAGCCGATGATCCTGCAGCGGCTGGCGCGCCGCCCGCACGGCTTCGGGGAACTGCAGCGCTCGATGCCGCGGATCACGCGGAAGGTGTTGACCGAACAGTTGCGGCAGTTACAGGCGGACGGTCTCGTGGCACGGCGGGCAATGACGCCGGCGCGCCTGGGCGTGCGCTACGCGCAAACGCCGTACGCGAGAACCTTGAACCCGGTGTTCGCCGCGCTGCTGGAATGGGGTGTTCAGCACCTGCGACGTCGCGACGCCGCGGCGGGCACGCGAATCATGCCGCCACGCGGGGACTCATGAATCGCGAGTGACTGGTCAGCGGAAAACAGGTCAGGGTCTTGCTTCGCGAGAATTCTCACCGCGAGTATTTGAACGTTAACTTCTCTCCACGAATCGATACTGCAGCGCTTCGGCAAGATGATCGGTGGTGACCGCGTCGGCATGCGCGAGATCCGCAATCGTCCGCGCAACGCGGATCACGCGGTGAAACGCCCGCGCCGACATCTGCAATCGCTCCGCCGATCGCTCGAGCAGCCGCCGGCCTTGTTGATCGAGCGGCGCGACGCGTTTCAACTCCGGACCGGTGAGCGTCGCGTTGACCCGTGCGCGGGTGGGGCGGGCGAGCTGCCGCTCACGCGCCGCCAGCACGCGGGCGCGCACTGACGCGGACGATTCGCCCGCGACCCCTTCGGTCATTTCGGTGATCGGCACGGCGTCGACTTCGACGATCAGGTCGATGCGATCGCGAAGCGGACCGGAGAGCCGGTTGCGGTAGCGCGCGGTTTGCGTCGGTGAACAGCGGCACGCCCGCCGGGCATCGCCGTGATAGCCACACGGACACGGATTCATCGCCGCGACCAGCACGAAGCGGGCAGGAAAAGTCACCGACCGCAACGCGCGCGACACGGTGATGCGGCCCTCTTCGATCGGTTGGCGCAGGGCCTCGAGCACCCGGCGATCGAACTCCGGCATCTCGTCGAGAAACAACACGCCGTGATGCGCGAGGCTGACCTCGCCTGGCCGCGGCGTTGCGCCGCCGCCGACGAGCGCGACGTCAGAGATGGTGTGGTGCGGCGATCGAAAGGGCCGCTCCGTCAACAGCCCGACGCCCGGTCGGAGCTGGCCCGCAACCGAGTGGATGGTCGTCGCTTCGATCGCCTCCTCGAACGACAGCGGCGGCAAAATCCCGGCGAGCCGCCTGGCGAGCATCGTCTTGCCCGACCCGGGCGGGCCGACCATCAGCAGGTTGTGGCCGCCGGCCGCAGCCACTTCGAGGGCGCGACGGGCGAATGCCTGCCCATGAAGATCGGCAAGGTCGGGCGCCTGGGGAACCTGTTGCGGCTTCGGCGCATGAGCCACCGGCGACACCGGCCACGCATCGTCACTCTGATTCAATCGTTCAACGGCCTCGGCAAGACTGCGAACGGGAAGCAGCCGCAATCCACTGACCACGGACGCTTCCGCGAGATTGTCGTACGGCAACAGCAACGCCCTGGCGTTGTTACGGCGCGCCTCCGCCGCGATCGGCAGTACGCCTCTGGCCGGTTGAATCGATCCGTCGAGCGAGAGTTCGCCGATGTGCACGATGCCGGCGAAGTCCCGCCGCGTGACGGCGTTGGTCGCCGCGAGCATGCCGACGGCAATCGGCAGATCGAAGGCGGGACCGGCCTTGCGCACGTCCGCCGGCGCGAGATTGATCGTGATCCGCGACACCGGAAACTCGTAGCCGCAGTTCAACATCGCGGCGCGGACACGATCGCGGCTCTCCTTGATGCTGGTGTCCGGCAGACCGACCAATTGGAAATGTGGGAAGCCCTTGCTCACGTCTATCTCGACGCGGACACGGCAGGCGTCGACGCCGACGACGGTTGCGCTCTCGATGGTGGCCAGCATACGCAGGGCAGTGCAATTGAATTGCCCCTGGATGCCGGTTCGGATTCAGGCCGGATCTGACGCGTGGCCGCGTTGAGCCGTGTCAGATGTCGCAGAATTTGCGGCGCAACAGAACCGTCAGCGCTGCAAGTTCTGCAATATCCAGATGTTTAGCTGGGCGTGCGCTCGATTTCCGCGCATGCCGATCGCTGCGAGTACAGCGAGCGTCAGGACGGCTGCGTTGAAGATTGCGACGGCCTGCGGCCGGGCGGACTATCTGGCGGCGGAGGCGCGCGGCGACTGAATGAGCAGCCGCGTGCCGACCTTCAGGTTGGTCGTGCGGAGCTTGTTCCAGTTCATCAACTGAGTGATGGTCGTGCCGGTCTTGCGCGCGATGGCGGACAGGGTATCGCCGCGGCGGACCTGATAGGTCCGGCGCTCCGCAACAGTCGCCGCCAGCGGCGTCGTTTCCTTCAACACGTCCGCAACGATGGTCTCGGCGGTATCCTGTAACTCGCCGGCCGACGCGCGGGCGAGCAGCGCGGCCGACGGCATGCGCGGGATGACCAGCCGCTTGCCGATCGCCACGCGTGACGTCACCTGCAAATAGTTTGCTTCAGCCAGATCGGCGCGGCTGACCCGCAGCTTCTTGGCGATCGTCGCGAGCGTCTCACCGCGCTTGACGGTGTACATCTGCATCGCGTTGAGCTGCGTGGCCGCAGCGGCGGCGAGGCCGTCGCGGACCTTGTCGGCGGTGCCTTCGGGGACCCTGACCGTGTACTGGCCGTCTTTGACCGGTGTGGTCCAGCGCCGGAACTCAGGATTCAGCTTCTGGATGTCGTCCATCGGGACGCCGGCCCACTCCGCGACCCGCCGCAAGTCCAGCGCGGGCGGCACGGTGACGGTTTCGGTCGCCGCTGGTGCCATCGGCTTGATGTCGAAGCCATACTGCGCGGGGTTCTTGGCGATGATCACCGCCGCGAGGATCATCGGCACGTACTCCCGCGTCTCGCGCGGCAGATAGCGAGTCGACGCGGTGAGCTTCCAGAAATCGTTCTGCCGGCTGCGCGTCAGCGCCCGCTTCACACGGCCCGGACCGCCGTTGTACGACGCCATCGCGAGGTGCCAGTCCTCGAACATGTTGAACAGCGTCTTGAGATATTTGGCGGCAGCGCGCGTCGACTTGACGGGATCGGCGCGCTCGTCCAGATACCAATCGGCCTTCAGGCCGTTCTCGAGCGCGGTGCCGCGCATGAACTGCCAGACGCCGCGCGCCTTGGCTTTGGACAGCGCCGACGGCTTGAACGCGCTCTCGATCAGCGGGATGTAGGCGAGATCCAACGGCAGACCTTCCGCGCGGAACGTGGCCTGGATCATCGGCAGGTATTGCACGCCGCGCGACAGCCCTTCGGTCAGGAACTCGCGGAGGCGCCCCTGGAACAGCTCGACGTACCGCAGGACCCGGTCGTTCGTCGGAATCGGAATATCGTGCGTCGTCGATTCCAAATCCGCCTGGACGGTTTCGGCGGTTGCGGGATTTGGCTTGTTCGATTCGAAGGTTTCAATCGCGAGCAGCGAATCGATGGCCGCCGGTTCGGACTTGGTTTCGGAGAAGCCGTCGCCGGTGGCCAGGGCGGCTTGCTCGAGAATGGCGATGCGATCGACGAGCCGGTCGAAGTGCTCGCGCAGCCGAGGATTGCTGCGGGCGCCGTCCGGCGATTCGAGCAAGGTATCCAGGGCCCGGTCGAATTCGCCCTTCGCGCGCTGCAGGTGGCCCAACGCCAATTCCTTCTGACCGGCCTCGAAGTGGCGATCGGAGGTGGCAATCAGGACGGCGACCGGGTCGGGCGTTGGCTCGGGAGCAGGTTGTTGCACCACCGGCGCCAGCGCCTGTGGTGTCACCTTCACCGCAACGGGTTTAGCGGTGGTAGCGCAGCCTGCGATGAGTAGCGCAGACAGAGCCGGCACGATGGGGAAGGTGACCTTGCTGGGCATTCGACCTGATGAGATAAAAATCGACCGGAGGCAGGGTAGCACGCGGTCGAAGCTGAGGTCAAACTATTATGGCTCAGTTGTTTACGGCTGAGTCAAGCCCGCGTATACGAAGATCTTCGCAGCGTCGCCGGCATCGCGTGCGGCTGGGGTAACGATCGTCCGCTCGCTCAGTAGGAGCTTTTTGCCCTCCCGGACGGCTCGCCGGACGTCCTCTTCGCAGACGAACGTCTCTGGTTCGCTGGGTGTGGCCGTTTTCGGCGGGGCCGGGAGTTCGGGTGTGTGGTTCGGCGCCAGACCGCGGGACGCGAGAAACCGATCTATCCGGTTCGTCAGGATGTCCGCCGGAATGGAATCCGCTTGAGGCTTGGCCGGAGGCCTCGGCAATGCGGGCGCGGACGGCCGTTCCGGCTGCGACGCTCCGGCCGATGCTGGCATCGCAGCTGACTTCGACGTCGAGGGCGCCGGCCGCAATTCATAGGCGACCCGCTTCACATTAATAAGGTGTCGCGGCGAGATGTTGTCGGACGTGATATTGCCGCCAAAGCCTCCACATCCCAGGGTCATGGCCGGATCCAGGCCGGTCGTCAATCCAATCGACCCGTGCGTGGTCGGCGTGTTCACGCAGATGCGGTACGCAGGCTTGTGCAAGCCAAACTCGAGGATGACGGCGTCGTTCTGCGAGTGAATCGACATCGTGTGTCCCATGCCGCCGTACCGCAGGATCTGTTTGCAGCGTTCGCAGCCCTCGCGCCAGTCCTTGACGACGTAATAGGAGAGCACCGGGCAGAGCTTCTCGATCGACAAGGGGAAGTCGCGGCCCACACCCTTGAGCTCGGCGATCAGCGCCCGCGTTTGTGCAGGGACCGTCAGACCGATCTTCTGCGCGATGTAAGTCGCGGACTTTCCAACGAACTCGGGATTCGGCAGCCGTTGCGGCGTCACGAGTTGCCGCGCCAGCACATCGGCTTCGGCAGCCGAAAGAAAGTGGCCACCCTGATCGACAAACTGGCGCCGTGCCTCGGCTTCGATGGCCTGATCGACGACGACGGAGTTTGGCGACGAGCAGAGAACTCCGTTGTCGAACGACTTGCCAGTCAGGATGTCGTTGGCGGCCTTGCGAACGTCGGCGCTTGATTCGATGTAACACGGCGCGTTCCCCGGGCCGACGCCGTACGCGGGCTTGCCGGCGCTGTATGCGGCGCGAACCAGGCCCATGCCGCCGGTTGCAAGGATCACGGACACCTCGCGCGCCTTCATCAGCTCCTGAGTGCCCTCGAGCGTGACCGTCCGCATCCAGCCGATCGCGCCATCTGGCAGGCCGGCGCGCCGTCCGGCTTCGTTCATGATGTCGGCCGTGCAGGTAATGCACCGCGCCGCCGACGGGTGCGGCGTCATGACGATCGCGCAGCGCGACTTGATGGCGATGAGGATCTTGTAAATCGCCGTGGAGGTCGGATTCGTCGACGGGATGATGGCGGCGACCACGCCGAACGGCTCGGCGATCTCGATGATTTTCTTTTCGTCGTTGCGGTTGATCACGCCGACGGTTTTCATCGGCTTGATGAATTCGTAGACCTGCTTCGACGCGAACAGGTTCTTCTGAATCTTGTCCGCGACGACGCCAAAGCCGGTTTCCTCGACCGCAAGACGCGCCAGCGATTCGGCCTGTGGCGTGACGGCCGCAGCCATCGCGTCGACGATCGAATCAACCTGCGCCTGTGAGAATTCGGCGAGGAGGAGCTGCGCTTCCCTGGCGCGTCGAGCAAGCGCGCGCGCCTCTGCTATTGAGGCAAGATCCTTGTCGGACTGCGTGGATGCTGCTGCGCTGGCCACCGCGTTTCAGGACCTCAAGAGTTCAAGGAGCCTGCGAGCCTTACGCCTTGGGAAGGATGCGCTCGACTTCGGCGTGGG
>DASPNQ010000054.1:0-12922 GCA_035626435.1 Vicinamibacterales bacterium | reverse complement strand
CCCTGCTGGGCAGCGGCCGGAGCCCCGGCCGCCAGAACAGCCGCAAGCACAATTCCGAGTAGTCGTCCTCTCATAATCTCTCCAGGGTAAGTGCAACGTTGATCAACGACAGGGCGCGCCGGCGCGATGGCGCCGCCACCGCGGAATTTTATCTTGGACGGGGCGCGCACGATGCACGCTCGTCCCTCGTCTTATCGCGCGAACGGGCGGCCGTTACGCGCGCTCCTCGTTGACGGAAATCGCGAGCCCATCCGGGTCAAGATACTCGGCGGTGCGGGCCCCAAACAGGTCTTCCGGGCGCCGGGTGCAGATCACATTGTGCTCGAGCATGCGGGCGTGAAAAGCGGCAAGATCCGGGACGCCGAACGCCGGCCGGCACGTGCCGGCGAGCGGTTCACGCGCGCCAGCCGGTCCGGACGCCTCGGCGCGGTGCAGCGCGATGGTGCCCCCTTCCGTGGCAAATTCACTCCACTCCGGCGAATCGAATTTCAGCGGCAGCCCGACCACATCGCGGTAAAACGAAACCGAGCGTTTCATGTCGCTGACGAACACGATCGCGGAGCTCACACGCATGGGCGGACTGTATGCCATCTGGAACGGATTCTGCTACTTGCTTCAGTTGGAGGAACCATGCGCGATAACGAGCAGGGAATCAGCAACCGCGAAACCGCGGCGGAAGAGGCGCAGGAACGCCGGGAATTTCCACCGGTCCTGCCCGACGCACCACCGGTCGAGCAGGATGCCGCCGGACGTGTTGGCGAGCAGCCGCTCGATGACACCAGCGACCGACATACGTCGCACAAGGCCGGCAGCCGATCAGTGGCACAAAAGGAAGCTGAGTCCAAGTACGCCGACCGTGGTCACCCGGCCTCGCACAAGGTCGCCGGCGCCGACGGCCGCGAACCACGCTAAGGCTTCGGGTAGCCCAGCGAGACGACGCCGCGGCGCGATCCATTGACCGTGCCGCGGGTCAACCATTCCAGCGACGCGTTGAACAAGACGGTGTGATTGCGTTCCCACATCGCGTTGTGCGACGCGCAGCCGAGGTCGAGCAGGACCTTGTCGTCCGCCCCACTATCGTCGTGGGCGGCGCGCACCCGATCCGGCTGCACCTGCTTGTCGTTCGCCGCCGCGATCATCAGCGTCGGCGTCTTCGTCGCGCCAATCACCGCCGCATTCCAACCCCACGTCGTCGTTGACGGCGCGCGCCGGACACCGCTTCCCCACTTGGCGCCGACCGGATCCGAGGCGAGCATCTCGTTCCAGACCGCTTCACGAACGGGCGGCTCGACCTGATCGGCACAACCGATCTGGCGATCCCAGTTCGCGTCGAATTCGGCGCGTGATTGGATGTTGAAGACCGGTCCTGGGTTCGGAAGTGGCGGGGCGGCGGTTCGCGCCTCGCGGTTGTAAGCAGGCGCGAGCAACACCAGACGATTCACTTTGTCGGGATGCTGCGCGGCATAGCCACCCGCGCGAGGCCCGCCCAACGACCAGGCAACCAGGCTGACCGTTTCGACATGGCGCAGCTTGCGGATGTATTCGACGACTGCGTCGATGTCGTGCCAGTCGGATGCAATGGTCGTCAGCTGTCCGGGATATTTCGGCGCGCAAGGCTCCTTCAGCAGCGACGGGATCAGCGCCTTTTGCTGCTCGACCGAGAGGTTGCACGGATCGTTCATCGGCTCCGGCCGCGTCGATCGGCCGTAACCTTCAGTGTCCATCGCGAACGCATCAAAGCCGTGACGCGCGAGGAACGCCATCCAGCTGTAGTCGCCGACGGGCACGTCGAAGGCGACCTCCGCCGGCGTGCCGGCGCCGTGCACGAACAGCACAACGCGATCGGCGGCTGGCTGCGTCATTCCCTCTGCAACGCGCTCGCGAACGTAAATCGTCGCGTCACGCCCATTCATGGCCGGTACGATCGACTTCACAGTCACGTGGTGATCGACCGAGCGGATCATCGGCTCCTGGACGGACACACCGACAACGCTCATCGCAACGGCTATCGATGTCAGTCGGACGCTCATAGGAGACCTTTCCGTGGGAATGCGGGCGGCCGCATGCGCTATGGTCCCACACCCGTGCGACCCATGCGAGGCCGCGCAATGAAGATGTCGCGGCCGAAGCCATCAACCTGGATCGCGACATCCAGACCGGCCTCCGCGAACAGTTCACGCCATGTCTGTCGAGGGAATAGCCCCTCGACATGCCGATCGTGCACGACCCTGGCCTCGCCGCCGGGTTCGCGAAGGAGAAAGGCGTAATCGACCAGATAGGTGTCATCGGAGGGATCCGGATCCCAACACCATTCGAGGTAACGGAACGCGCGACCGTCCTGGCCATCTTCGCCGCCATGCTCGGTGCCGGGCGTAAAAGTCTCCTTGACGTAATCCGGCAGGAAGACCACGGTTCCGCCTGGTCGGCAATGGATGGCGGCAGTCCTGATTGCAGCGGCGAGATCGTCTCGCGTCGTCATGTAGCAGACCGCGTCGTGAACCAGCACATGCTCGAACTGACGCCCGAGTCGGAGCGTCCGCATGTCGCCGGCCACGAACTCAGCTTCCGGATTGACCGCGCGATTCTGGGTCAGCATGTCCTCGGAAACGTCGGTCAGCGTCAGCTTGAAGTACGGCTTGAGATGAAAAGCGAGGCTGCCACCGCCGGAACCGAGTTCGAGCATCGTCGCTGCGCCCGACGGCGGGAGCGGCCCGAGGCGTTGCAACAGATCCTCGGCTTCGTCGACGTAATGCGATGGCGGAGAAAAGAGTGGCCACCATTCCGCAAGGTCATCGTACGCGCGCATTCAGACTCCACTTTCGGCTGACAGCCGGTAGACGTACGCATCGCCAAACGCACCCGGCACCGTTTTGACGCGACTGAAACCGAGCTTGTCGAGAATGCGGCAGGACGCTTGGTTGACCGCATCGACACCCGCAACGATTTCCGCGAAGCCCGCCGTCTCACGCGCCATGCGAATCATCGTGCACGCCATCTCGGTGCCCAGGCCGCGGCCGGCAAAGCGCTCGAACAACGCGTAGGCGAGTTGCGGCTCCGGATCGAGCGAGGGAATTTCGAGAAACCCACAAAAGCCGACCAGCTCGCGTGTCGACGACATCGAGGCCAACCACAGGCCGACACCACGCCGCTCGAACAACGCGTCGCTGGCGCGGATGCGCTCTTCGGACCATTCGCGCGGCATGATCTCGCCGTCCATCATGTATTGCCGCACGTGCGCATCCTGGACCAGGGAATGGAAGGCGTCGAGCTGTTCGATCGAGAGGCGGGCGTAGGACAAACGCGCTGAATGCGTCGCGGCAGGCATCGCCGTTATGGTCGCACGACGGCCCGGGGGGCAAGCCGCGACTCCAACCACGGCGCAGCGATGTCCCACTGCAGCTCGCCAAAAAATCCTTCAGCGATCGTGGGCGAATTACCCTCGTAGCTGCGGACGTTCGTGGCGTCATGCAAGGGAGACTTGGGAAGCAGCTGGTGAACGAATTCGTGGATGGCGACACGACCGATACCGCGGCCGATAGCGGCAATCAGGTCGCCACGCGCCATCGACTCCGGCGCAATCGCCATGGCGCTGTTCGCGACGTATTCGAAGCTCACCGCACCGCTGCCGCCGAGGCCGGCAATCGCGCGGGATTCGCCGGCGTGGGTGCCGCCGCGAAGCAGCCGCTCGTCCCGAAGCGCCGGCAACACCGCGACCTTGAAGCGCGCATCGCGATTTGCGGTGAGCATGACGGCGTAGTCGGCAAAGGCGGTCTCGATCTCGCGGCGCGCCGTCTGGTCGATGACCTTGAGCTCAGCGGGCGTGATCGGGCCGTCGATGCGCGACGACTGGTAGGTGATGGGATCGATCCAGAATCCGAGCTCCACCGGCCCACGCATCCGGCGACGACCACGCCGAGGCAAAGCAGCGGCAATTTCAACGCGTCCTCGCTAGCGTTTCTTGGCCTTCCGGGATTTCTTGGCCTTCTTCGCCTTCTTCGGCTTCTTCGTCTTCGCCTTCTTCTTGCCCTTGCTCCCGACGCGTTCTGGCAGATGTTGTCCGCCGGTTTCGCGGTTCCATTCCTCGAACGTCTCTGGTGAGATCTCGCCTTTCACCAGCAGCTCGGCAAATTTGCGGCGTTGCGCCTGGCTCTTGAACGGCATGGGCCTCAGATTACACCCCAGGGGCCACAGAAGGCACAGAGCCAGGGCCACAGAAGGCACAGAAGGCACAGAAGGCACACAAGCCCCAGACGTCGGCGCTAAAACGCACCGGCTATGATGCTGGCATGGGTGAGCCGCTTTGGGTGGCGCGCATTCTCGCGTCGTTGGCAGACGCCGATGCACGTGCGACGGCTGTGGCGCACGCGTTGACCGTGGCGCAGCTGAATTGGCGTGCGCAGCCGGCGTCGTGGAGTATCGGGCAATGCCTGGATCACCTGCGCGTCTCGAATCAGGTGTATTGCGACGCGATGGCGCCGGCGCTGCAGGGTACTCCGAGCGGCCCGGTGGACGAGATCACGCCTGGATGGTTCGGCCGATATTTCATCCGCACGGCGATCGACCCGTCGACGCAAAACAGGAAGGGTAAGGCTCCGGCCAAAATCACCCCCGCGACCGAGGTCGACGGCTCCGTGCTCGAACGCTTCCTTCGCAGCAACGACGAGGCGCGAAGGTTTATCGAGCGTGCCGCGCCCTACGATGTGAATCGCATCCGGTTCGTCAATCCGTTCGTGTCCATCATCCGTTTTACGGTTGGCACGGGCATCGAGATCCTGGCGCGGCACGAGCACCGCCACTTGTTGCAGGCGGAGCGCGTCCGCGCGAATCCCTCGTTCCCGAAGGCGTAACTGGCGCGTCAGTCGTCGACGAAGGAGAACGCGATGGTGACGCGCGCCCCTTCTTCTTTTTCACCGCGGATGCGCTTCGGGATCGGCAGGAACCCGCCGCCGTCTTTGCTGCGCCACACACTGGTCGCCCACTCGATGCCGTCGATACTGGCAATCACCGGCGTTCGGCCCCACGCGCGCGTAATCGGCGGCGTCAGTTTCTTCGGCACAGCAACGTAGGTCCAGCCACCTTTGCCGGGCAGGCGGCGCAAGGTCGCCTTGAACGGGCCGTGGCGCTTCACTTCTGCGGAGGACGTGGGCATGCTCTTCGGCGGCCGCGTTTTCGACGGCTAGTGTCGGAAATGTCTGCGTCCGGTGAACACCATCGCAAGACCGTGTTCGTCGGCGGCGGCAATCACTTCCGCGTCTTTGACCGATCCGCCGGGTTGCACGACCGCGGTCGCTCCCGCCTGCGCAACCGCATCGAGTCCATCGCGAAACGGGAAGAACGCGTCAGACGCCGCGACCGAGCCTTTCAACGACACTTCCTTACCGCCGTTCCAGCCGCCTGCCTTGTTCACGGCGACTTTCACCGCGTCGACGCGGCTCATCTGCCCCGCGCCAATCGCGAGCGTCCGCATGGTGTCGGTGAAGATCACCGTGTTCGATTTCACGTGCGCCATCACGCGCCACGCGAAACGCATCGCCTGCCACTCGTCCGCGGTCGGCTGGCGCTTCGTCACGACTTTGATGTCTGCGGCGGGCCACGGCAATCGCGCCTCGACGACGCGATCGCGCTCCTGCACCAGCATTGCCCCCAGAATCGAGCGGTACTCGCGTGGGTCTGTCAGCTTTCGAAAATCCGCGACCACGACGCGAAGGTTCGCCTTCGACGCCAGCACTTTCCTGGCCGTGTCGTCGACGTCAGGAGCGATCACGGCCTCGATGAACGTCGACACGATCGCCCGCGCGGTGTCTTCGTCGAGCGTTCGATTGAGGCCGATGATGCCGCCGAACGCGGCGAGCGGATCCGCCTCTCGCGCCCGAACGTACGCATCCGCAAGCGTGGTGCCGGTGGCCACGCCACAGGGATTGGTGTGCTTGATCACCGCCGCGGCAGGCTCGTCGAATTCGAGCACGATGCGGGCCGCGGCATCGAGGTCGAGCAGGTTCGTGAACGACAGCTCCTTGCCCTGAAGGACGGCGGGCGCACCGAAGCCGCCATCTTCCATCGCGTACCACGTCGCGGGCTGATGCGGGTTTTCGCCGTACCGGAGGTCGCGAAGCTTGCGGGCGCTGATCGCGAGATCTCGCGATCCCGAAGCGGCAGCGTGATGATGCCGCACGAATTCGTCCCCGTCGACGCTGACCTCACTGAGAGTGGCTGCGATTGCGGTGTCGTAGGCGCCGGTGTGCTCGAACGCCTTGCGCGCGAGCTCGAAGCGGAACGCCATCGACGGCCCATCGGGTCGATCGAGCTCGGCGACGATGCGATCGTAGTCGCCGGGCGAAACCGCGATCAACACGTCGCGAAAGTTCTTGGAGGCCGCGCGGACCAGGCTCGGGCCGCCGATGTCGATCTGCTCGATCAGCTCATCGAACGCGATCCCGGGCTTCGCCGCGGTTGCGACGAACGGATAGAGATTGACGACGACGAGATCGATGAGGCCGATGCCGTGTTGTTTCGCGAGCGCGAGGTCATCGGGGTGATCGCGTCGCGCGAGGATGCCGCCGTGGATGTTCGGGTGCAGCGTTTTGACTCGGCCGTCCATCATTTCCGGAAAGCCGGTGACGTCACTGACGTTCACAACCGGAAGCCCTGTGTCGACCAGGGCCTTCGCGGTCCCTCCCGTCGACACCAGCTCGAACCCGCGATCGGCCAGCGCCTTGGCAAAAGGAACCAGCCCCGTCTTGTCGGAAACACTCAAAATTGCACGTCGCATCACCCGCCTCATCCAGACGAAACAAACACGAAAACCCGACCCTAGAAAATCAGTTTATTGAATTGACACCAAATGTAACGGCCCAGTATCATCCCCGCAGTCCATTTCTGCGGACCAGAAGGCCGCAAGTTGCGGCCTTTTTTTGTTGCCCCTACCTCATCCTGCGATGGAGCGGGGGTGGATCAGTACGGTGGCGTTCGTGCCACCCGCAAGACAGGAAGAGAACGATGCGTATTACAGGCAAGGTCAAGTGGTTCAACAACGCCAAGGGCTACGGTTTCATCGAGCGCGAAGGCGGCAGCGATGTGTTCGTTCACTACTCGGCGATCCAGGGCGCGGGTTTCCGCTCACTGGAAGAAGGACAGCCCGTGGAATTCGAGATCGTCGACGGTCCGAAGGGTCCGCAGGCCGGCAACGTGACCCGCGCCGCCTAGTCACTTGATCCCACACCGATGCCAGGCTCCCTCCTGGCATCGGTCCTCGTTCCGCAGTCGACAGTCTTCAGTTCACAGTTCAAGTTCAACAGTTCACAGTTCAAGTTCAACAGTTCACAGTTCAGTCTACAGTTCACAGTTCGTCGTCGATGGGCTTTGCCGTGAGTCTGACCTTGCCGTCCGCCATGGTGATCCTGAACGCGACGTCCCTGCCCTCGGCTGCGAATTTTTCGACCTGGGCCTTGACGACGGCGGCGAGGCGGTCGAAGGCGAGCGGTGGCTCCCCCGCCTGCTGTTTCGCCGCGGCGAGCCGTTCGTACAGCCGCTGTACGGGCGCCGAGTCTGGCGTCAATTCCTGATCTCGCTGGAAGCGGATGACGTTCGGGTCGGGCGGCCGGGCCTGCTCCCCCTTGGGGACCGTGGCCGCAACGCGCCTGCCGCCCGGGATTGGTCGTCCCAGCTCGCGATTGGTCATCTGCCGTTCCCACAGCTCCAGAAACTTCTGGTAACGGTTCTGCATCGATTCGAAGCGGAAGCGGTCAGCGGTGTTGCGGATTGCCGAGCGATCGTGTTTCTTGACCAACGCGTCGACCTTCGCGCGCGTCTCCCAGGGCGGACGCGGCAGCCGGCCGGCGAAGAACATGTTGAACTCGGCTTCGAGGCGGCGGATCTCCGACTCGAGATACGCCATCTCGCGCTCGAATTCGGACTTCGGGGGCTTTGCGACCACGCTCAATCCAGCAGGTGGAACCACAACAGCGGCAGCCACAGCTCGCGTGAGTACGGGATCGGGCGATCGTCGATCAGAATTTCCGTGCCCGGCACCGGACTGACCAGCTCGAAGAGATCGCGGAGCGCGAGCGCATCCTTGGAGAAGAACCGCGCGCGATGGCGCAGGTGCTCGCCTGTGCCAACTTCGCGGTATTCCGCCGAGGCTTTCGCTTTGTCGAGCGCACGCGAATAGTTCTCGCCAGGAAACGGCGGAAACGACACCGTGATCGAAAACGGCAGATCGCGCGGCCCGAACAAGGTCTCGTGGAGATCCGGATCGAGCGCCGCCAGCTCCTCGGCCGTCGGCTCCTCCGGCTTTTCGACGTACGGCCAATACCGCTCTACGGGACGATGGCTGCGCTGGTCGCTCATGAGAAGACCGGATCGTACTCCATCACGCACGTCTCTTCCATCCGGCGCGTCCCGCTGCGCCCGCATCGAACGGGTCAGGTAGAATCCGAGCACGTGCCGGATTTCCGGATCATCCCCAGCATCGAAGTCCTGCGGCAGCGCAGCGGCGTTCGCGCGCTCGAGTCGCAGCACGGCGTCGGCGCGACGATCGAGGCGCTGCGCGCGGCGGCGACGACGCTGCGCGCGAAAATCGCGGCCGGCGACACGGTGACCGCCGCGGCCGCGGACATCGAAGCGATGGCATCCGCATCGCTGGCCGAGGCGTCGCGTGGTTCGCTCCGGCCCGTGATCAACGCCACCGGGATCATCATCCATACGAATCTCGGCCGAGCGCCGCTTGCCGAAGCGGCGCTCGGCCGGGCGATCGCCATCGCGTCCGGCTATTGCAACCTCGAATACGATCTCGCGCGCGGAGCGCGCGGTTCGCGCTCCGTCCACGCCGAGGCGCTGCTCTGCGCCCTCACCGGCGCCGAAGCCGCGATCGTGGTCAACAACAACGCCGCCGCCGCACTGTTGATTCTGACGGGCCTCGCGCAGGGCCGGGAAGTGGCGATCTCCAGGGGCGAGCTCGTCGAGATTGGCGGCGGCTTCCGCGTCCCCGATGTGTTGCGGCAATCCGGCGCGCTGTTGCGCGAAGTCGGCACGACCAACCGCACGCGCGTCGGCGATTACACGGCCGCGGTGTCGCCGTCCACGGCCATGTTCCTGCGCGTGCACCCGTCGAACTTCCGCATCGAGGGTTTCACCGAGCGGCCGACCGTCGTCGAACTGGTCGAGGCCGGCCGGGCGATGCAGATTCCAATCGTCGAGGACATCGGCAGCGGCTCGTTGCTGGATGACTTGGCGGACGAGCCGTCCGTGCAGGCCTCGATCGCGGCGGGTGTCGACATCGTCTGTTTCAGCGGCGACAAGTTGCTCGGCGGCCCACAGGCCGGCATCATCGCCGGCCGCAGGCACCTGATCGAGCGGCTGCGCAGCCATCCGCTGATGCGGGCGCTGCGCGCCGACAAGATCACCTTTGCCCTGCTCGAATCGACGCTGGTGGAATATGCCGCCGGACGGGCTGCGTCGACCGTCCCCGTCCAGCGAATGTTGCGCATGCCGGCCGCCGACATCGAGCGGCGTGCGCAATCGATCGCGGCGCAGTTGCCGGCGGATCGCTGGCGGGTCGCGTTCATCGGCGGCGTGTCGGCCGTGGGCGGAGGCAGCGCCCCAGGGCTGCAGTTGCCCACCGTGCTGCTCGCGCTCGAGCGTGACGGGCGCTCGCCCGACGATCTCGCGCAGTGGCTGCGAATGCTGGATCCGCCGGTCATCGCCCGCATCGACCACGATCGCGTCGTCCTCGACCTGCGGACGGTGATGGCGGATCAGGACGCCGCGCTGGTCGCATTACTCAACCGAGAGACATGACGCGGACGGGTACGAGCTGGCGGCTCACAACCTTTACCTAGAATTCCTCCACCGGCCGTACTTCGCATTCGCATTCGAAGTCCGGCACGTGAACGCGATGCAGTTCCATGAACTGTTCGGCCAGCGCTTCTGCTTCCGCCAGCGTCTTGGTCTCGACCAACGCGTAGCCGCCCACGACTTCCTTGGCCTCGGCGAACGGGCCGTCGGTACGCGTCAGCTTGCCGCCCTTCGAGCGAATCTTCCACGCCTCCGACGTTCGCTTGAGGCCACCGGTGTCCTTGAGGACACCGCTCTTGAAGCTGTCTTCGACGAATTTGCCCATCGCCTCGTGAAGCGCTTTGGGATGCTCGAGGCCGGGGGCGCCCTCGGCGTGCTTGATGAACATAAGGAATTTCATGGCGGTTCTCCGGTCTGCCGCTGCCACAGGCTTCGGCGGGTTGAGCGGGCACGATTGCCCTCACTCACACGTCGGACAGCGGCCGGCCGGATCGACACATTTATTTTGAGCCGGTCAGGACCTTCGCAATTGCGGCAATGGTGTTCCAATTGCGGGTCGTCACCGGATCGGACACGACCTTGTCCAGTTGGCCCAGGTGCCGGACGGTGTGCATATGGCGCCGATATTCGCCGACGATGAACTGTTTTTCGACGCTGATTACCCGCACCAGCCATTCGCCGCTCGCCGGCCACCGCAACGGCGTCTTGACGGGGACAGCGGACGGCTTGCAGCGCACGCTGACGAAGCGGACCACGTCGGGCTTCGATGGGTGCGGGCCGTGCGGCGCGCGCTCGACCAGGTCCAGGATGTCCCTGCCGTCGCAGATGGCCATGTCCACCTCGAACGGCAGACGACGGGCGACTTCTTCACGCAGCTTCGTCTGATTGACCGCTTTGCGGATTACGAACGTGCCGGCAGCGCCGATGTTCACCGCATCGAGATGCTTCAGTTGTTCGGCCAGCTGCTTTGGCCGGAACGTCTTGTGACCGCCGACGTTGACGCCGCGCAAGAATACGACAAGTGCCAATCGACGCGATCCTATACCGGCACGTAAATCAAGCCACGAAGGAAACGAAGGGCACGAAGTGACTTGCCAAATGAAGGAACCCGTTGGTGGTTGTGATCGTAGAGATGACGATGCGGGAGCGCTGAAGTCCTCACTCTATGACGCAGCGCCGGCAGCATGTTGCAGGTACTCCATCACGTGCGATTGGCTTGCGTGCCTCGCCCAGTCGAGCGGCGTGCCGTCATGGAGAAGGTCGCGGATGTCGAGACGCGCGCCGCGTTCGACCAGTGTCCGAACCACGTCGAGGTGTCCGCCGAGGGCCGCCTGGTGGAACGGCGTCGAGTGCGCGTGGGCTCCGGCAGGGTTATATCGGTTCGGATCTTCACCGGCATCGAGCAGTAACGCGACGATCTCGGCGTCCCCGTGTTGAGCCGCCAGCGCCAGGGCAAGGTGCCGCTGCTCGCCGCCGGCAGACGGGAGTAACTCGCGCACCGCCTGAACTTGACCGGTGGCGGCTGCGGCGACCAGGTCAACCCGAGCACCCCGGCGGATTAACGCGTTCACAGCCTGCCATTCGCCGTGGACGAGAGCTGGTCGCATGGCGCCGTTCGGATCGGCACCGGCGTCACACAGCAACTCAATCAGCGGGACCTGCACTCCACACTCACGTGAGACGCGGCCTGAACAAACGAGGCCGAGCGTCATGTCGATGGCCTGCTGATTGGCGTGAGCGCCGGCATCGAGAATGGTGCGGGCGATGTCGACGATGTTCGGCGGCAGGCGGTCGTGCCGAACGGGATTCTCGGCGACGAACTCGAGCAGGGTTGGCTCGCGAAAGTAATTGCCGCTTTCAAAGACGACGCGTTGGTGGACGAGGCCTGAATGGCGCCGCAGGTGATCGCGCAACCCGTTGACATCACCATCGTCGAGCAGGTCCACCGCTCGCCGAAACGCGACGTCCTGGATGCGCTCGTGATGCGGTCGGTCCAGCGGATCGCGCGAAGAGTCCGCTCGCTCGCCCGCGTTGCCGTCCTTCATTTCGGTGGCGCCGCCAACCCCCGCTGATACACCACGCGCCAGATGCCTTGATGCTTCCGCCACACCGTTAGCAGCGACGCATCGCTGACAGCAAGCGCGTTTCCAGCGCCATCCATGCCGCCCATCGCGCGCGATCCGACGTCGACAATCGCGACGTCCGGCGACACGAAACGAATCCTCACCGTTTCCGGCGGATGCATGTGGTGCCGGCCACCGCGTGCCCGGCCATTGGCGACATCCGGTTTCCACAGGTCATCGATGGCCTGGCGGCCGCGCGTCACAGCACCATTGGCCGAAACCAATTCCGCATCATCGGCGTAGACCTCAGACAACGCCTGCGCATCGCCGGCGGCGGACGCCTCGCCGTGCGCCGCAATGCGAGAACGAATCTCCGCTTCGTCCGCGGCCGTCTGCCCGAGCACCGGAGTGGCGGCGGCGAAAACAGCGACAACCGTGAGCCTGATTAAAGCGAGTTGCTTTTGCATATTGTGCCTGCCAAACTCCGCGCGCCAGCCGTGCCGTCTCGCGAGTGTACCCTGCGGCGTCTGCTGCAACCGCTGCTAGCCAGCCCGTCTTGCGACGTCCAACCGCTTCGGAAGCCCGAGCCATCGCGGTACGCGCGCGCTGTACTCCGACCACTGGTCACCGTGCGTTCGCGCGAGAAACGGCTCCTCGTGCAGTACGACACGCAGATGAAACACGACCATCATCACAACGCCGTAAGCCGCCAACGTCGCCGACCGAAATCCCACGAACCAACCGAGCAACACGAGGAGCACGGCGATGTACATGGGATTACGGGAGTAGCGGTATAAGCCAGTGACAACGAGCTGCTTTGGCGGCGCCCAGGGAGCGAGCGTCCCGCGTCCAGCGCGGTAGAACTCCGTCACGCACCAGAGCAATAAAGCGATGCCGGCGCCAAGCGGGATGAATGCACGCAGGTCGGCGAACGAGCCCTCATCTGGCGCCAGCAGTATGACCGGGATCAAGAACGCGATTAATCCCGGCAGGGCAACGAAGGCGAGCAACGCCTGTATCAGCAGGCCGTTCATAATCTGTGACGGTCCGTCATCCCGTCTGCCTGG
>DASPNQ010000053.1:0-10343 GCA_035626435.1 Vicinamibacterales bacterium | reverse complement strand
GGCCGATTACCGCAAGTCGCTGGTGAACTTCGAGCGCGCCCAACAGGCGCCCGCCGGGGGTGGTGGTGGCAATTTCAACCAAGGGGGCCAATAGGGTGCCATGGTGCCAAAGGGTAGATGGCACTTTGGACGGTGGCACCTTGGCAGTTTGGCAGCACCACCCCGTGGCACCTTGGCACTTTGAAAGGGTTTGAGACAGGTTCGTTATGCGCAAATTTGTAGTGATCGCGATCGTGCTGGCCGTCGCCGGTGGCGCCGCTGTGTACTTCGGCGTGTTCTCGCGCGGCGGTGAGGCCGCATCGGGACCACAGGCGGGCGGACCTGGCGGCGCGCCCGGCGGCGAGGGTGGTGCGCGCGGCGGCGGGCGCGGCAATCAGGGCGGCGGCGGCGGGTTTGGCGGATTCGGCGGCCCCGGAGGACCTGGTGGCGGAGGCGGCCCGCGCGTGCCGATGACCGTGGAACTCGGCACGGCCAAACGCGGCGACGTTGCCGCGCACCTGACGGTCGTCGGCAACCTGATCGGCCTGCAGACGGTCGACGTCGCGCCCCGTCTCGGAGGACGCTTGTTGAGCGTGTCGGTGCAGCTCGGCGACCCGGTTCGCCGCGGCCAGGTGATTGCAAAGGTCGAAGACCGCGAAATCGCGGAGCAGGTCAATCAGGCGGAAGCGTCGATGCAAGTGTCGAAAGCGACGATTCGCCAGCGCGAGGCCGATCTCAAGGTCGCGGAGCTGAACTTCGAGCGTTCGAAGAACCTGTTCGAGCGTCAGCTGCTGGCGAAGCAAGCGCTCGATGATGCCGAGTCGCGGTACATGGCGGCGCTGGCGCAGCTCGATTTGTCGAAAGCCCAGCAGTCGCAGAACGAGGCGCGCCTGCAGGAGCTGAAGTTCAATCTCAATAACACCATCATCACCTCCCCCGTCGACGGCTTCATCGGCCGCCGCAACGTCGACCCCGGCGCGATGGTCAACACCAACACGGCGATCGTGTCGGTCGTCGACATCTCGCGCCTGAAGCTGATTGTCAACGTGGTCGAGAAGGATCTTCGCAACGTCACGGCGGGCGACGTCGGCGTCGTCGAAGTCGACGCGTATCCGGGCGAGCGGTTCAACGGCCGCATCGCGCGCGTCGCGCCCGTGCTGGATCCGGCGACGCGGACCGCGTCGATCGAGATCGAGATTCCCAACACCGACAAGCGATTGAAGCCGGGCATGTATGCGCGGATTTCGCTGACCGTCGAAGAACGCAAGGACACGCTGGTCGCCCCGAAGAGCGCGATCATCGACTTCGAGAACAAGCGCGGCGTGTGGATGCCGAGCGAAGACCGTCGTGCGCAGTTCGTGCCGGTGACGCTGGGCATCGAAGGGCCGGAGCAGATCGAGATTGTCGCCGGCCTGAAAGAAGGCGACCGGTTCGTCACGACCGGCGCGGCCGCCGTGCGCAACAACGATCAATTGATCATCGCGGGTGAAGGCGGCGCCGGCGGCGGTCCGGGCAAGGGCCGCGGCGAGGGCCGCGGTGGCGGCCAGGGCGCCGAGGGACGCAAGTTTCAAGGGGGCGAAGGCGCCCGCAAATTTCCGGGTGGCGGCGACGGCGCGCCGCGCAAACGGCCGCAGGGCAACCAGTAGAACGGTCGCCATCAGCCAGTCGCCAGATCAGATCGCTCGTCAGTCGGGATGCACATATGTCGATTCCTCGCTTAGCCATCGAACGTCCGGTGACCATGTTCATGATTTCCATGGTCATCATCCTGCTCGGGGCCATCTCGCTTACGCGCCTGCCGGTGGACCTGATGCCGGACACGCAGATGCCGACCATCACGGTCCGCGTCAACTACACGGGCGTCGGGCCGCTGGAGATGGAGGAACTCGTGACGCGGCCGATCGAGCAGGCGGTCAGCGCCGTCGCCGGTCTCGAGCGCGTCGACTCGACGTCGGCGGAAGGCAACGCGAATGTCCGCCTCAATTTCGCCTGGGGCACCGACCTCAGCGAAGCGGCCGATGAGGTGCGCACGCGCCTCGATCGCGTGCGCGGCCGCTTGCCGGAGGATGCCGATCCGCCCACGGTCTTCAAATTCGATTCGACGGCGATGCCGATCATGGGGATCGGCGTCGAAGGCGACTTCGATCCGGTGACGCTGCGCGAGCTGGCGCAGAACGACCTGTCACCGCGTCTCGAGCGCGTCGCCGGCGTCGCCGCGGTGACGATTAACGGCGGCTTGCGCCGCCAGATCCGCGTCGACCTGTCCCGCGAGAAGCTGACCGCTCTCAACCTCTCGCCGGATCGCGTCATTCAGATCCTGCGTACCGAAAACCAGAACATCCCGCTCGGCGAAATCAACGACGCCGATCGCACGCTGCTGCTGCGCAGCCCCGGCCAGTTCATCAACATCGAAGAGATCAGGAACATCGTCGTCATGACCCGCGACGGCGTGCCGGTCTACATGCGCGATATCGCCGAGGTCCGCGACACCACCGAGGATCGCCGCTCCTTCATGCGCATCAACGGCGTCAACGGCATCCGCATGCAGGTGACCAAGCAGTCGGGCACCAATACCATTCAAATCGCCGAGGGGGTCAAGCGGGAGGTCGCGCGCATCAACTCCGAGGTGGACGGCATCAAGCTGCAGGTCCTCGACGATCAGTCGCGCTTCATCCAGCGCGCGATCGGCAGCGTCCAGGAGCACGCCATGATCGGCGGCCTGCTGGTCATCGCGATCATCTATTTGTTCCTCCGCGACTTCAAGTCGACGATGATCATCTGCACGTCGATCCCGGTGTCGGTGATCGGCACCTTCGCCCTGCTCTATTTCGGCGGCTACACCCTCAATACCCTGACCTTCGGCGGCCTCGCGCTCGGCATCGGCATGATCGTCGACGCGGCGATCGTCGTCCTCGAAAACACCTACCGGCACCTCGAAATGGGCAAGGACCGCATGACCGCGGCCATCGACGGCTCCGAAGAAGTCTGGTCGGCGATTCTGGCGTCGACGCTGACCCACATCGCCGTGTTCGTGCCGATGCTGTTCCTGACCGGTGTGTCGAGCATCATGTTCGGCCAGCTCGCGGCCGTGGTGTCGTTCTCGCTGGCGATGTCGCTGCTGGTCGCGGTGACGATCGTGCCGGTGCTGTGCTCGCGCTACCTCGATCCCCCGCATGTCAGCCACGCCCGGTCCGGCGTGATGGCGGCCTTCAACCGCAAGGTCGACGGCTGGCTGAACAACCTCGATGCGTTCTACGCGCGCATGCTGCACCTGGCGCTGGCCCACCGCCCGACCGTCTTCGCGACCGGCTTCGCGCTGTTTGCGATCGCGATGGTGCTGATGGGCCGCATCGGCTTCGAATTCCAGCCGCAGACCGACGAAGGCGAGGTCCAGGTCGACGTCGAGCTCGCCGTCGGCTCGCGCATCGAGCGCACCGAAGCGGTGATCATCGGGCTCGAGGAACGCATCAGGCAGCTGGTGCCCGAGGCGATCCGCCTGATCGGCCAGGCCGGCGGCGGCGGAGGCGGCGGCAACTTCGGCGGCGGCTCGATGCATCGCGGCAGCGTCAACATCCTGCTGGTGCCCAGAGACGAGCGCGACCGCAGCAACGAGCAGATCGCGATGTCGTTGCGGCGCGAGTTGTCGGGGATTCCCGGCGTGATCGTCCGCGCCCGGCCGTCCGGCGGCCAGAACAACATGATGCGCGGCATGGGCGGCGGCGGCGGCGACGGCCGCCTGTCGATCGAGATTCTCGGCCACGACCTCGAGACTTCGAAAACCATCGCGCAGGACCTCAAGACGCTGCTCGATTCGACGCCGGGGATCGCCGATACGCGCCTGCAGCGCGAAGAGGGCCGTCCCGAACTCGCCGTGCGGGTCGATCGCGACAAGGCGGCGCTGCTCGGCCTGACCGTGACCGGCGTCGCCAACACCATCCGCACCAACGTCGCCGGCACGCAGGCCGCGATGTTCCGTGACGCCGGCAACGAGTACCCGATCATCGTCCGCCTGCGCGAGTCCGATCGCGAGGAGATCTCCGAAGTCGGCGACGTGCTGCTCAGCACGCCGAGCGGACAGGTCCTGCCGGCCAAGAACGTCATGGTGATCGACCGCGGCACCGGCCCGGTGTCGATCGAGCGCAAGAACCAGGAACGCGTCCAGCGCGTCAACGCCGAGACCGAGGTGACGCTCAGCGAGGCGGTCGAAGCCGTGCAGGCGCGCCTCAACGAGGTGCAGGTGCCGCGCGATTTCGCGGTCGGCTTCGGCAACGAAGTCGAGGAGCAGAACCGATCGTTCCGCGAGCTGCAGCTGGTGCTGATCCTGGCGATCGTGCTGGTCTATACCGTGATGGCCTCGCAGTACGAGTCGCTGCGCGATCCCTTCATCATCATCTTCTCGATTCCGCTGGCCGCGATCGGCGTGGTCGGCATGCTGATGCTGACCGGCACGCCGTTCAGCATGCAGGCCTACATCGGCGTCATCATGCTGGCGGGCATCGTGGTCAGCAACGCGATCCTGCTGGTCGACTACACCAACACGCTGCGTCATCGCGACGGGATGGAGTTGCGCGCCGCGATCGAGCTGGCGGGCCGCCATCGGCTGCGCCCGATTCTGATGACGTCGCTCTGCACCGCCCTCGGCCTGGTGCCGATGGCGCTCGGCGTCGGCGAAGGCGCCGAGCTTCAGGCACCGCTGGCGCGCGTCGTCATTGGCGGCTTGCTTACCTCGACGCTGATCACGCTGGTGTTCGTGCCGGCGATGTATACGCTGTTCGAAGAAGGCTGGCGCGGCATCTTCAAGCGGGGTCCGGCTGCTCCCGCCGCTCCCGAAGCAGCGCACTGACGGTCTTGCCCGAGACTGGATCGATCCAGTCCGGCGCCACTTCGGCGAGCGGCTCGAGCACGAACAGCCGCTCGCGAAATCTGGGATGAGGAACCACTAATCCTGGTTCCTCAATCATCCTGTCCCCAAACAGAATCAGATCCAGATCCAGCGTGCGCGCCGCCAGCAGCGCGCCCCGATGCCGGCCCGCGGCCGCTTCGATGGCCAACAGGCGTTCGAGCAGGTCCCGCGCCGGCAGGCTGGTCTCGCCGACCACGGCGCCATTGAGGAAATGCGGCTGATCGGACGGCATGCCCACCGGCAACGTTTCGTGCCACGCGGAATGCCGCAGGTTGGTGATGAATCCGGGAAGACTGGACAGGCCGAACGCGAGGTGGTGTTCGCGATCGCCGAGGTTGCTGCCCAGCGCGATCGCGACGCGGGTCGAACTCACCGGTCGAGATTAGTCGATGTCACCCACGAACCGCACCGGCATGACAGCGCCGCTGTGATCGTTGATCGCCAGTGAGGTGCCGATCAGATCGCGGCGGCCCGCCGACGCCTGATCGAACAGGCGCTTGTGTTCGAGCATCTCGCCGAGAATGACGTTGAGCATGCCTTTATGCCGTGCGTGGGTCACCGCCGCGACGCGCGGCCGCCACTTTTCGACAAACTGCTGATTGGCGCGCGCGTCCTCGCCGGCCAGGCCCTTCCATGCGTCGCCCTTGACCGACGCCACCGCGCCGCGTGCCGGGTCCGCCGGGATCGGCGCGCCCAGGTCGAGCAGCGCGTGCTGCAGCCAGGACAAGTGGGTCTGCTCGCGTGCGATGATGTACTGGTAGGCGTTGTTGATGTCGTAATCGGGAATGACCCGTGCGACGTCTTCGTGCCGCATCAGCAGCGAGACGCGTTCAAGGTAGAAATCGCGAATCAGATCGGAGAGGGTCGGCTCGCTCACGTGCGCAGGCTCAGCCTTTCTGCTTTTCCTTGCAGGTGATGCAGACGCGCGTCCACGGGATCGCATTGAGCCGCGCTTCGGCGATCGGCTCGCCGCAGTCGCGGCAAATCCCGAAGGCGCCCTTTTCGATGCGCATCAAGGCTTCGTCGATGGCCTGGAGAATCTTCGCGTCGGTCTGCTTCAACCGTAACTGGATGTGGACTTCGTTGTTGCCAGCGGCTTGATCCGCCATGTCGCCCTGGCGGCCGTTGTTGTGCTCCATCGAGTCGCTGAGCGGCTTGAGACCCGCTGTCTCTTCGAGCTCGGCCCGCTTCCTGAGCAGGGCCTCCTTGTAAACCGAGACGTTCATGTAGCTAGGTACTCCCTACTTCTCCGTCGGGTTCTCGCTAAACGACGATGATAGCACCGATCCCAAGGGGTCGGCGATCGAGCGGGCCGGCCTCATTCCGCCCGCAGTGTCGCCAGCGGTTTCTTCTGCAACACCTCCCAGCTTGACGCCACGCCGATCAGCGCGACAATCACCGCCGTCGCGATGACGCCGAAACCGCTCAGGCCGAGCAGCGGCGTGAACGGAATGTCCAGCGCGTAGCGGCTGACCGCCCACGTCAAGCCAATCGCGCCGCCGGCGCCAATCGCGCCGGCCAGCAGGCCGAGCAGCCCGTATTCGAGCAACAGCACCGTCGCAATCAAGCGGCGCGTCGCCCCCAGCGTCTTGAAGATCGCGGCTTCATAGACGCGGCGGAACTTCGTCATCGCGACCGCGCCGACCAGAATCAGCAGGCCGCTGAGCACGACCAGCGTGCCGACGACCGTCACCGCCAGCGTGACGTTGTCGACGACGGACTTGATGGTGTCGATGATCTCGCGGCCGTCGATCACCGAGACGTTCGGCGCGGCATTGACCAGGTCGGCTTGCAGCCGCGAACGTACCGCCGGATCCTGCGGGCCGCGCAGAAAGCCGACGAAGCTGTGGGGCGCCTTCTCGACGACGCCCGGCCGGAACACGAACATGAAACCGCCGGCCCGGCTGTCGGACCATTCGACGACGCGCACGCTGGTGACCTTCGCGGAGACCACCCGTCCGAGAATGTCGAAACGAACGGTGTCGCCGATGTTGATCTTGAACTGCTCGTTGATGAACTGCTCGATCGAGACTTCGGCGTCCTCCGACGGGGTGTGATCCCACATCTGACCGGCGACGATCCGTTCGTTCGCTTCGAGGTGCGACCGGTAGGTGATGGTGTACTCACGGCCGAGCGATCCCCGGCCGCGCACGTCCTCGTAATCTTCGAGATTCACGTCGCGGCCCGAGACACCGACGACCCGCGCGCGCAGCACCGGCAGCAGCCGCGGCTCGGCTCCGGGCTGATGCGTCGTGATCGCCGCCTTCACCGGATCGACCTGGTCGCGCTGGATGTCGAGCAGGAACATGTCCGGCGACGTCGGGTTGATGTTGACGGCGAACTGCGTCACGAGGTTTTCCTGCAGCGAGCGGACGCCGATGATGAAGAAGCTGCCGAGACCCACCGACAGCAACACGATCCGCATCTGGCTGCCCGGGCGGCTCAATTGCAGCACCGCATGACGCAGCGCAAACGACCGCGCGTTCGACAGCGGCCGGATCGCGCGAATCAATAGGCTGCCCGCGAGATGGAGCACGATGGCCGTGGCCGCAAATCCGCCGGCGACAACCGCGCCGATCCGCAGTGAACCCGCCTGCCACACCGTCAGTCCGACCAGGCCGGCGACCACGCCGGCGGTGACCGCGATCTGGAGCAGGTCCGGCCGTCGCGGCCGCTGCTCGTTTCGCAGCAGCAACGACGGCTTCACGTGACGGACCTCCAGCAGCGGCACCAGCGAGAACAGCAGCGAAACCAGCAGCCCGATCCCCAGTCCCTGCAGCACCGCCGGCACCGTCAGACCGTAATCGATCTCGACCCCGGGAGCGACGCCGCTCAAGAGCGACGGGATGATCTGCATGGTCACGGCGGCAATCGCAACGCCGAGCAGGCTGCCGGCAAGGCCGAGCAATACGACCTGCGCGACGTAAATGGCCAGCAACTGCGAGGAACGCGCGCCTACGCATTTCAGGACGGCGATGCTCTTCATCTTCTGCTGCACGAACACGCGCGTTACGCTCGACACGCCAATGCCGCCGAGGATCACGATCACCAGGCCGACCAGGCTCAGGTAGTTCTCCGATCGCTCGAAATCTTCGCCGAGCGCATCTTCGGCCGCCTTGTACGAACGCACGCGGACGAACTCGTTCTTGAAGTCTTCGCGGAGATCGGTCACCAGTTGATCGAGGGCCGCGGGCGGCACCTTCAACAACCGCTGCCGCGCGATGCGGCTGCCGAAGCCGATCAGACCGGTCTTTTCGAGGTCCGCGGCGTCGACGAAGACGCGTGGACCGATGGTAAAGGTGCCGAGCCTGCGCCCCGGCTCGCTGGTGATCACGCCGCGAATCGTGAAGCGCTGCGAGCCAATGGTGAGGCGGTCCCCCACCTTGACGTCGAGTTGCGCCAGCAGTTCCGGCCGAACCAGCACGCCGAAGTTGCGCAGCAGCGAATGGTCGTAGGCGACATCGCCTTCGAGCTTCATCTCGCCGTAAAACGGGAAGCCCGCTTCGACCGCGCGCAGTTCGACCATTCGGGCGCGGCCGTCGCTGCGATCCGAGGGGCGCGTCATGGTCGCCAATTCGATCGCATTGACGCTCTCGGCGCCGGCGTTCTTCAAGCGCGCGTCGATCTTCGCGATCAGCTCCGGCTTGATCGCCTGATTGCTGTTGATAACCGCGTCGGCGGTCAGCAACGCGCGCGCTTCGCCGTCGAACGTCGCACGCACGCTCTGGATCACCGAACGCAGCGTGACGATCGCACCGACGCCGATCGCGATACAGACGAAGAAAAACAGCAGGCGGTGCCACGACGCGCGCATTTCGCGTGCCGCCATGTTCAGAACGAATCTCACGCCGGCTCCACCGTGCCGGCCACCGGCGGCTGTGGTACGACGTCGAGGACGCGCCGGCCATCCCGCAGGACCAGGCGATCGTCGGCCACCGCGGCAACACTCGGATCGTGCGTGACGAGCACCAGCGTCACACCGCGGTTGCGGCGCACCTGCAGCAGCAAATCGAGGATGTGCCGCCCGTTCGAACTGTCGAGATTACCGGTGGGCTCGTCGGCGAGGATCAGCGGCGGATCGTTGGCGAGCGCGCGGGCGATCGCGATGCGCTGCTGCTCGCCCCCGGACAGTTGGGACGGATAGTGATGGCCGCGATCGTGAAGGCCGACTTCGTCGAGCAGGGCCTGCGCGCGCGCCACCGCGTCGCGGCGGCCGGCGATCTCCATCGGCACCTGGATGTTCTCCATCGCGGTCAGCGACGGCACCAGGTGAAAGAACTGGAATACGAACCCGATCTTTTCGCCGCGCAGCTTCGCCAGCGCGTCTTCGTCGAGCCGGGTAATGTCGTGACCGGCAATCACGATACTGCCGGTTGTCGCCGAGTCCAGCCCGGCGATGAGGCCCAGCAGCGTCGACTTGCCGCTGCCCGACGGCCCGACAATCGCGACGCAGCGGCCGTCAGGAACGTCGAGGTCAATGGGGTGAAGGATGGTCAGCGGGTGCCCGCCGCTTTGCACCGTCTTACTGACGCCGCGGAGTTGAATCATCAGGGTCGTGAGGTTCTCGGAAGTCCTGTCAGTTTCGACGCGGCAGGACCGGCTCCAGTTCCTTCCAGACCAGGTCGGCGACGATGGCCGCTCCTCGCGCATTGGGATGAATGCCGTCGCCCTGGTTCAACGACGCATCGCCAGCCACGCCCTGCAGCAGGAACGGCACAAACCGCACGTCGTAGTCGTCGGCCAGATCCGTGTAGACCTGCCGGAACTCACGCGTGTAGTCGATGCCGTTGTTCGGCGGCGCCTCCATTCCCGCCAGGACCACGGGTATGCCACGCGCCTTCGCGCGATCGAGGATCGCCGTCAGGTTTTTCTTGAGCTCACTCGGGGGCAGGCCGCGCAGCCCGTCGTTGGCGCCGAGCGCCACGACCAGAACCTTTACATCGCCTTCCAGCGACCATTCGAGCCGCCGCAAACCGCCTGCCGACGTGTCACCGGAGACACCGGCGTTGACGACCTGCAGGTCATAGCCGCGCTCCTTCAACTTCTTGTCGATCAGCGACGGATAACTCTGATCGATCGGCAATCCAAGCCCCGCGGTAAGGCTGTCGCCGAGAAACACGATCCTGGGTGACTGGCGCGTGGGATTTTGCTGAGATGATTCGGGGGACGGCGCCGGCGCCGATGCCGTGGCGTTGGCGGGGGCGCTCGATTGGGCCGGCCGACCGCACCCCACGAGGACGACGCAGAGCACGACAACAGCGAACTTCATTACGCCACGTTGATAACGATGGCCGTGGCATTGTCGGTTGTGCCACGCGTGATCGCTTCGTTGACGATGTCCACGGCGCCGTCGGCCGCCGACGCCGCGTTGGCGAGCACTGTTTCCATCGCCGCCGTATCGAGTTTGCCGTGCACGCCGTCGGTGCACATCAGGAACCGATCGCCGTGCTGCAACTGTTCC
>DASPNQ010000052.1:0-27605 GCA_035626435.1 Vicinamibacterales bacterium | reverse complement strand
TCGAGATGGCATCAGCGTTGTGGGCGCTGTTCGGCGACAAGTACGACGCCGCCAATATGTGGCGGCTGGTCGGATCCGAAGAAATCGTCGCGAGGATCAAACAGGGGGAAGACCCGGCGTCGATCGCGGCGCGCGCGTCCGCCGACGAGGCCCGCTGGCGCCGATTGCGCGCGAAGTATCTGTTGTATCGGTGATGGGCCACCGGGCTAAGGGGCCAAGGGGCCTAAGGGGCCAACAGGAAAGGGGAGGGCGAGGGGGCGAAGGGCCGAAGGGGCCGAGCGCGTGTCGCCGACCGGACGCCTCACATCTGATACAGCATCCAGTAGACGATTACGCCCGTTATTGAGACGTACAGCCACATCGGCAGCGTCCATCTCGCGATGCGGCGATGTTGGTCGTACTTCGCCGACAGGCCGCGCGACACCGTCAAAATCACCGGCGGCACCATCACCGCCGCCAAGATCACGTGTGGTACCAGCACCGCGAAGTAGACGACGCGGATCCAGCCGGTCTTGGTGAACCGCACCGAGCCAACCTGTGCGTGGTAGATCACGTACGAAATCAGGAACAGGCCCGACACGGTGACTGCGGCAAGCATGCACGCCCGATGCCGACGCCATTCTCGGCGACGAATGAAGTAGTAGCCGGCCAGCAGCAATAGAAAGGAAATCGCGTTGAGCGTGGCGTTCAGCGCGGGCAGGTCGGCGACGGTCATTTGCTGAAGGCTGGCTGTCGGCCGAAGGTGATCAGCGGGCGCGATGGTCGAACACGAGCAGCGCCCACAGGATCGGCAGATACATGATCGATCCGAAGAACAGCCGCCGCGCCGTGTCGACGTTGCGCTTGGCTGAGAATTCAAGGCTCAGCACCATCAGGATGGCGCCAAGCGTAATCGCGCCGGCCAGATACCATGCGGTCGCGAGACCGATGCCGGTGGGCGCCATGCTCAGCGGAATCAGAGCCGCGGTGTAGAGGACGGCTTGCCGGCCTGTCGATCGGCCGTCGGGTTCGACGACGGGCAGCAGCGGCATGCCGGCACGCGCGTATTCGTCGCGATACATCCACGCGATTGCCAGAAAGTGCGGCATCTGCCACATGAAGACGATGCCGAACAGCACCCAGCCTTCGATCGACAGGGTGTTGGTCGCTGCGGACCAGCCAATGACTGCAGGCAACGCGCCGGGAAAGGCCCCGGCAATCGTCGACAGCGACGTCCGAAGTTTCAGAGGCGTGTAGAAAAAAATGTAGCTGGCCGTCGTCAAGAGCGCGACGACGGCGGAGAGCCCGTTGACGAAATACGCAAGCTCCGCCGCGCCGAGCGCCGTCAGCACGATGCCGAACGCCGTTCCTTCGGCGACGGACATGCGCGCATCCGCCATCGGCCGCCGCTGCGTGCGTCGCATCAAGCGATCGGTCTGACGCTCCCACACCTGGTTCAAGGCGGCAGCGCCGGCAGCAACCATGAAAGTGCCAAGCAGGGTGTGGAATAGATCGACGATCGTCGACTGCGGCCCGGCGCCGAGCGAGTAGGCCGCCGCTGTCGTCAACAGCACCAGAAAATTCAGCCGCGGCTTGGTCAGCGTGACGAAATCACCGGCACGCGAGTGCGGCTTTGCGCCGGCGACGATGCCGGGCACTTCGGCCTTCGGCGCCTCAGCGTGCGAAGGAGAAGCTGACATCCTTGGATTCTTTCGCGCCGACCGTGACTTGCTGAGTCCGCGTGCCCAGCGACTCGTGCCACGCCTCGATGGTGTAGGTGCCCGGCGGCAGATTGCCGAGGACGACCTTGCCATCCGGGGCGGTCGTGCCGAAGTACGGATGATCGAGCACGCCGACGTACGCGCTCATCCAGCCATGCACGTCGCATTTGAAGGGGACCATAACTTCCTTCGTGGCGAAGGTGTGGTCGAAGCGCATCCCTTCGATCGGCGTCGAGCGGTTGAAGGACTGGTTGATCACGCCGTTCGAGCGGACGTTGTGCAACAGCGGATCGCTATTGCGGATTTGCAGCGGCTGCCCGACGCGCACGCCCAGCACGCGTGGCGTATAGCGGCACTTGTCCTGGTCGAGCACGACCGGTTCGGTGGGCATCGGATACGAGAAGCTGCCGAGGCCATCCTTCACGTAGACAAAGACGTTCTGCAGGGCCTGGTTCTCGCCGAGGACGATGATCTCGTTGGCGCGCTGCGCGGAACCTTGCTCGCTGACGCATTTCGGATCGCCGGTGAGCGTAATGATCTCGGGCTCCGGAGCCGTTCCCTCGAACCGTACGGTCGCGGTGACGCTTCCAGCGGTTGAGGCATCGACGGCTGATCCGGCTGGTGCCGAGGGCGGCGCTGGTTTTTCGCCGCCGCAGGCCATGGCGGCAACCAGAACTCCGGAGGTGATCAGAAACCGCGGCACGCGCATGCTCCTATTATTTCAGGTTCAGGAACCGGGGTGGGGCAACCGGAGGAGACCCTCACTTTGAACGGTGCGCACCTTTGATATAATCAGAGGTTCGTAGACCTCCTGAGTGCCGCTATCGTCTAGGGGTCAGGACACCTGATTCTCAGTCAGGATACCGGGGTTCGAATCCCCGTAGCGGTACCAACCCTCGCCGCGCGACCATCCGGTCACCGACTGTTCTAGACTGTTCAATCCTTGCAAAGAGCGATACCACTCGCGGCGGCGATTCTGGCGGCCGCTTTAGGACTCCTCGAGTTCGTTCAGAACATCGAGCTGCAGACTTACGACCTCAGGGTGGCCGCGACCGCGCGTCCGGAGAGGCCCGCCGGCAACATCGTTCTCGTTGCGATCGACAACGATAGTCTGCGCCGGATGGAGCCGCTGGTCGGGCGCTGGCCCTGGCCGCGCCTGGTGCACGCGACGGTGATTGATTACCTGGCAGCGGCGCGCGCCAGAGTCATCGGCTACGACGTGCTGTTTGCCGAGCGTGACATCCGCAAGTTCATGGTCGGTGACAGCGAATGGACCGGTGAGGAATCGGACGCCGCGCTGGTCGAATCAACCAGGAACGCCGGCAACGTCGTTCACGCCGCCGAAGCGTCGAGCATCGAGCTGGCGGATCCTTCACGCGCGCTCGTGGAAACCCTCGACGCGCCGGCATTCACCATGCAGCTGCCGGCGGCGCCCTGCGTCGAGCCGCGGCCGCGCGTCACGCCGCCGTTTGCCGCGCTCGCGGCGGCGTCGCGCGCCATCGGCCACACGCTGCTGACACTCGACAACGGCGGCACCGTGCGCCGCCTTTCGCCGATGGTGCAGGTGGGTGCGCGGACGATTCCGTCGTTCTCCGTCGCTGCCACGCTGACCGCGGGTGCCACTCCGGAACTGCGATCGGAGATCGACGCCGCCGGACAGTGCGTGACGATGATCCCGTGGCGAGGCCCGGCCGAGAATGCCAATGGCCAGCCGACGTTTTTGTCGTACTCGTTCTACGATCTGTTCTATTCACAACAGCAGCGGCTCGAAGGACTCCATCCCGGCATCGATCCCGCGATGTTCATCGACCGCATCGTCATCGTCGGTGTGACGGCGGAAGGCCTGAACGAAGCGTTCCGCACGCCGTTTCCCCGAGGGGAGATCAACGGGCCGGAGGTTCACGCGAACATGATCGACGCGCTGATCGCAAATCGTTCGATCGAACGCGCCCCTTGGTGGGCTACCGTCGCGCTCGTCGCCGCCGCGGTGATGACGGTGGCGATCGCCGGTGCATTCCTCAACGCGTGGCTGACGGGTGCGGTCTCGGCACTGGCAGCAGCGTTTCTGGCCTGGTTGTCGCTATCCCTGTTCCGGTCGGGCACGTGGATTCCAGTGACCGTACCGGTGCTTGCGCTGGTGTTTGCGTACGTCGGCGACCTGGCGTGGAAATACGTCGTGGAAGGCCGCGAAAAGCGCCAGGTGAAGAAGCTGTTCTCCCGTTACGTCTCGAAGGACGTCTACGACCAGCTCGTGGCAGATCCGTCGCTGGCATCGCTAGGCGGCGCCCGCCGCCACATGACGGTGTTGTTCTCGGACATTCGCGGGTTCACGACGATGTCCGAGAAAGGGTCACCCGAGGATGTCGTCGCGCAGCTCAATCAACTGTTCACGCGGATGGTCGGCGTGGTCTTCGATCACCGCGGCACCGTCGACAAATTCGTCGGCGACATGATCATGGCGCTCTACGGCGCACCACTTGACGATCCCGAGCATGCCGAACACGCCGTGCAGACGGCGCTGGCGATGATTGCGACGCTGCAGCAGTTGAACGCCGAATGGGCGGCCGCAGGCAAACCGCAGCTCGACATTGGCATCGGCATCAACACCGGCGATATGGTCGCCGGCAACATCGGGTCCGACACCATCATGAGCTACACCGTCATCGGCGACGCCGTGAATCTGGGTGCCCGACTTGAATCGTTGAACAAGGAATACGGCACGCGCATCATCATCAGCGAGTCGACCCGGGCGGCGTTGAAAGGGCAGTATGATATTCATCCCCTCGGCGACGTGCTCGTAAAAGGCAAGAGCAAACCTGTCGCGATTTTTGAGGTCAAACCGACATGAAACGTATCGTCATTACCGCGTCCCTCGTTGCGCTTGCCGGGACCCCATGGCAGGACGCTGCCACAGCGGGACAGCTGCCGGGCGGCATTGGTAAAGGCATCTCCATCGCGAGAAAAGCGCAGGAGGTGCGCGATCTACAGATGAGCGACGCCGAAGAGCAGGAGCTCGGTGAACAGGTCAGCGAGCGAATCCGGCAGCGGTATGGCGTCGTCCAGGACGCCGCGGTCCACCGTTACCTCGCGTTGGTTGGCACGGTGCTCGCGCAGGCAAGCACCCGGCCGAACTTGCCGTGGACCTTCGTCGTGCTCGATACCGATGGCGTCAACGCGTTCGCCGCGCCGGGTGGTTACGTGCACATCACTCGCGGTGCGCTTGCGTTAATCAAGAACGAGGCGGAACTGGCCGGCGTGCTGGGCCACGAGATCGTTCACATCACGGAGAAGCACACGGTGCGCGCCATTCAGAAAAGCAAGGCTGTGCAAATGGGCGCGGCCGAGACGTTGTCAAACAGCTCCTCGCTCATGGAGCGCGCCGTCACCGCTACCTACGACAACATCGTCGAGCGCGGGTTTGGCCGGGCCGAGGAAAACGAATCGGATGAGCAAGGCGTCGCGCTGGCCAACCAAATCGGCTACGCACCCAGCGGCCTGGTGGGCTTCCTGACGACACTGCGTGATCGCAACAAGGACTCGAAGGAGAAGCGCGGCCTCTTCGCATCGCATCCGGAGATGCAGGACCGCATGGCGCGCATCACCAAGCAGGTGGCGTCGCAGAAGCTGGCGGCGACGGCGACCAACCAGCCCCGTTACGCCAGGAACATTACCTTCAAGCCCATCGCCATCACCGAGATTGCGACCGTGGATCCGGGCGCCGCCGGATTGACTGGCGGCGACGCCAAGGCCGAGGAGAAGAAAGAAGCAGAAAAGAAAGAAGAGCCAAGGAAGGGACGGTTCGGCCTCGGCCGCATGCTGCCCACCGGCGGCGGCGAAAAGAAACAGGCGCAGGTCACCGCCTCCGGCGGCGCGCGCGGAGTCGATCCCGAAAAGGATTCGAAGGGCGGCTCGAACCCTGCGTTGGTTGCGGTCAAAATCGCTGCTGCCGACATTACTGCGTTCAAGAAAGAGGGAGGCCTCCCGTAAGCCGCCACGTTCGCGGGCGGCTGCAATTTTCCGCCTGGTTGGTCGTTGGTTTCGCGCTGCTCCAGGTCGCCGTCCGTCAGGGTGTCGGCGACGTCGCTTTGCTCTCCGCGTTATCGCGGCTGACGATCGTTCTGGCGATCGTCAACGCCGCGGTCGCGCTGCTCGCCAACCCGTGGAAATCCGATCGGCCGTCGGAACGATTCCCCGCCATCGTTCAGGACTTCCTCGTCATCGTCCTGTTCATGATCATCGGGACGTTGTTGCTGCGCGAGCAACTGCTCACGACATCCGCCGTGGGCGCCGTGGTCATTGGCTTCGCGCTGCAGGACACTCTCGGCAACCTGTTCGCCGGGCTGGCGATTCAGGTGGAAAAGCCGTTCCGCGTCGGGCATTGGGTCCAGATTGGCGATCGCGAGGGCCAGGTGCAGGAAGTGACGTGGCGCGCCACCAAGCTGCGCACCAAGGCTGGCCAGTTTCTGATCGTCCCGAACAGCGTCATCTCGAAGGAACCGGTGCTGAACTTTTCGGAGCCGACGATACCGACGCGCATCGAGGTCGAGGTCGGTGCGAGCTACGCGGCGCCTCCCAACGACGTTAAGCGCGCGATTCATGAGGCGATCAGCAATTCGCCGCTGGTCATGAAGGCGCCGGAGCCGCAAGTCGTCATCAAGGGTTTTGGCAGCTCCTCCATCGATTACCTGGCGCAGTTCTGGATCGAAGATTACGCAATCGATCGCACCGCTCGCGATCAGGTGCGCTCGAATATCTGGTACACCTTCCGCCGCCACAACATCGAGATCCCGTTTCCGATTCAAATCGAATATCAGCGCGATGAGGTGCCGGCTCGCACCCAGCAGCATGTGGCCGAGGCGGCACGACAGCTCGCATCGATCGATTTGTTCAAGCCGCTCGACGACGACGCGCGGCTGGCGTTATCGACATCGTCGCGGCAGCATCTGTTTGCGCCGGGTGAGTCGATCGTCCGGCAGGACGCGGAGGGCGATTCGATGTTCGTGCTGCTCAAGGGACGGGCGCGTGTGGTGCTCGAGCCTGCCGGCCAGGAGGTTGCGGTCATTCCGGCCGGCGGTTTCTTCGGCGAAATGTCGATGCTGACGGGCGAACGCCGCACCGCGACGGTCAAGGCGCTTGACGATGTGGAGGTGCTCGAAATCAAGGCGGGGGATTTCCGCGGGCACGCGGCCCGGAATCCAGCGCTGCTCGATCACATTTCGTCCGTGGTGACGTCGCGTCGCACTGGGCTCGAAGGCGTGCGCTCGGCACTGGTCACAGTTGCCGCGCCCGAAGAAAAGCAGAACTTCCTGTCGCGAATGCGCCGCTTCCTGACGCTCAATTCCTGATCGAAACTACTCGGCCCAAACCAGCAGCCGGCCGTCTCGACGTTCCTTGACGTCGATGATGATGCCGGGGCCATGCTTTTCGATGTCTTCCACGCGGAACGACACGCCGCGATCGTCCCAGCCCTGCTGATACGCGCTCAGCCGAATCGGCCCGGACTTCAAGCGCAGCAACCAGAACGGCGCCGTGAAGCGCGCGAGCTCCCCATCGTCACGATCGAATGCCAGCACGTGAAGTGTGGTCAGCGACTGCGCCGCCGACGTCCTGCTCGCCCGTTCCGCGACCAGCTGAGGGACCTCGTCGACCAGCTCGATCAGCGGCTGTTGTCCGGGGAATCTCGCATAGACCGCGTCGAATTCGCCGACCGCGGTGTTCTCGTCGACACCCTGACCGACCGACAGATTCTGGCGGAAGAACGACACCGCGGCAAAGATGCCGCCGGCCGCGAGGAATGCCAGCAATACGAGGACACCGACGACGATCGGGACCCAGCCGCGGCGTTTCCGCGACGACGATGACCCGTCAACGCCGTCGACTGTTGCGTAGGTCATACCGACAGCTCCGTCCCCGCGCCGGCTTCGACGGCGCGGCGAAACACCAGGTCCGCCGCCACGAGATCCTCGACGGCCATCCCCAGCGACTTGAACACGGTAATGTCTTTCGGCGCCATGCGACCCTTGACGCGGCCCAGCACCAGCTCGCCGATCTCGCCGCGAATGTGTGACGCGTCGAACAGCCCGGCGGCGATGTTCATGACGATGTCACCCGATTCGACCACGGCCGCGGCGGTCGAATCGACGTAGACGCGGGCGCGCCGGACCAGCGCCGGCGGCATCTCCTGTTGAGTGGGCCGGCACGCGCCGACGCAGACGACGTGCGCGCCCTCGGCCACCCACGCATCCTCAATCACCGGCGTCGGCGACGACGTCACGAGCACGATCAGATCGGCGCCGCGCACCGCGGCTTCGGCCGATGACGCCGCGATGATCGGGACCGGCACACGCGAGCTCATGTCGTCGACGAACTGCTCACGGCTGCGTTGTCGTGGCGACCAGATGCGTACCTCGCGCAACTGCCGCACATGTTGCAGCGCTTCGAGATGACTGCGCGCCTGCACGCCGCTGCCGATGATCGCCAGCGTCGATGCATCGGCGTTTGCGAGAAATCGCGCCGACACCGCCGACACTGCGGCCGTTCGCGCTTCGGTGATGTAGCGTCCGTCGATGATCGCCTGCAGGGCGCCGGTGTCAGGGTCGAGCAGCAGAATCGTCGCCAGATGGGACGGCAGGTTCTTCTGGTGGTTCTCCCCGAACACCGTGACCAGCTTCGCGCCGAGGCTTGCCGGGGCCGGCACGTACGCCGGCATCACGCCAAAGTAGGCCTTCGTCGGCCCGACCGTCAGCACCGTCCGGACGGGTTGCAGCACGTCCCGCGCCGAAAACTTCGCGAGCGCCGACTCCATCGCGGCGATCAAGTCCGCCATCGGCAGCAGTGCGTGCACCTGCTGCTCGTTGAGGAGGCGAAAATGCTGGGCCACGGCTTAGACACCAATCGAACACAGGCTCGCCGCGACGCGAATCGTGTTCGTGTGAATGGTAACGATCGAGTCGACGTCGGCCGCATAACCGCCGCTCATCGACAGTGCCAACGGCAGCCGGGCCCGAGTACACGCGTGCAGCACCATTTCGTCCCGCTGTCGCAGCCCCTCGATGGTCAGCTTCAGCCGGCCCAGCCTGTCGCCGTGAAACGGATCCGCGCCGGCAAGATAGAAGACGAAATCCGGCCGGTGACGGTTCAGCACGTCGTCAAGATGGAACCGCAATAGATCGAGGTAGGCGGCGTCGGCAGTGCCGTCCGGGAGTGCGACGTCGAGGTTGCTCCGTTCTTTTTTGAATGGAAAGTTTTTCTCGCCGTGCATCGAGAACGTGAACACGTCGTCATCGTCCGCGAAGATCGACGCGGTGCCGTTGCCTTGATGGACGTCTAGATCGATCACGAGAACGCGGCGGATCGCCCGGCCCGTCCCGCCTTGGCCAATCGACGAGTCACGTTGCAGCACGCGTACGCCGACCGCGACGTCATTGAAGACACAGTAGCCCTCGCCGCGGTCCGCGAACGCGTGATGCGTGCCGCCGGCGAGGTTCGCGGCGATGCCGTCTTCGATCGCGGCATTGGCGGCCGCGATCGTCGCGCCGACCGACCGTCGCGCTCGTTCGACCATTTGCGGCGACCATGGAAAGCCGATGCGCCGCTGCACTTCGCGCGGCACAGTGCCATTGAGGACCGCATCGACGTAGCCGGTGTCGTGAACCAGCCGCAAGTCGTCGAGCGACGCGAGCGGCGCCTCCTCTACGTCCGGCGCCGACACGATGCGCTCGCCGAGAATGCGTTCACGCAGCTTGGCGTATTTCGCCATCGGGAACTTGTGTCCCTCTGGCAGCGGCAGCACGAAATGATCCGAGTAGAACACCCTCACGACAGGCCATTGATTAAACACCGGTTGCACGGCGATTCATCAATAATCTGTAGGCTGTGATTCACCGTATTCGCACCCTCGACGCGCATGCGGCGGGCGAACCGTTGCGGCTGATCGTCGACGGCGTGCCGTCTCCCGAAGGCCGGACCATGCTCGAGAAGCGCGCCTGGGCGCAGAAGCGGCTCGACCATTTTCGGCAGTCGCTGATCCTCGAGCCGCGGGGCCACACCGACATGTACGGCGCGTTGCTCACCGAAGCGGCGACCCGGGAGGCCAACGCCGGCATCCTGTTCATGCACAACGAGGGCTGGAGCACGATGTGCGGCCACGGCATCATCGCGGTCACGACCATGGCGATCGAGCGCGGGCTGATATTTCCAGGCGGCGATCGCTCCGACAGCGCAAAACCGACGTCCGTCGACATCCGCTACGACACCCCAGCCGGACTGGTGCAGGCACGCGCCCATCTCGAGCATTACGGCGACGCGGTGCGGGTCGCTTCCGTCGCCTTTCGCAACGTCGCGTCGTTCGTGTTCGAACCGTCGGTGCTGGTTCCGGTTGGCGGCCGCAGCATCCCGGTCGACATCGCATTCGGCGGCGCCTTCTACGCCATCGTCGACGCCGAGGCCGCGGGCGTGCCGATCGATGCGGCGCATCTACCGGAGCTGCGCAAGCTCGGTATGACGATCGCGCGCGAGGCCGAGAAGCTGCGGCGGGTGGTGCATCCGACCGACGCGGGACTGGAAGGCATCTACGGAACCATCTTCACCGCGCCAGCGCACCTGCCGGATGCGCATCTCAGGAACGTGACGATTTTCGCGGATGCCGAAGTCGATCGCTCGCCGTGCGGAACCGGCACGGCGGCGGTGATGGCCGTGCTCAACGACATGGGTCTGCTGGTTGACGATGTGCCGTTCGTTCATGAAAGCATTGTCGGCACGACGTTCAGAGGCCGGGTGGTCGATCGCATTGCGATCGGCGACAAGGGCGCGATCGTTCCCGAGATCGAAGGTTCGGCGTGGATTACCGGCGAACACACGTTTCTCATCGACGGCGACGATCCTTTGAAAGCAGGGTTCAGGCTCTAATCGGATATCGCCGCCGGTCCCGGCCCATTACCAGCCGATGGCGAGGCCGTCCTTGCGCAAGTCGGATCCACCGAGCAGCACACCGGTTCTGGGATCGATGAAGATCGCCTGGTAGCCGCCCATTTGACCGCGGCCATCGCGCAACACATGGCCCTTGGCTTCGAGCGCCTTTCGGACCTCGGCACCGATGCCGCTTTCGAGCGCGAGCTCCTGGCCCATGTGCCGCATGCGGGCCGCGTCACCGGCTTCCTGCACGTGCATACCGAAGTCGACGAAATTGGCGACGATCTGCGCGTGCGCCTGCGCCTGATTGTCGCCGCCCATCACCCCGAACGACACCCAGGGTTTGCCGTCTTTCATGATCATCGCGGGCACCAGCGTGTGCAGCGGCCGCTTGTGCGGACCGATCTGGTTGGGATGGCCGGGCGTCAGATTGAAGCCCGACCCGCGATTGTGCAGCGTGATGCCGGTCTCGCCGGCGACGAATCCAGCGCCGAAGCTGCCGAACAGCGATTGAATCAGCGACACCACGTTGCCGTGGCCGTCGGCGGCGGTCATGTAGATGGTATCGCCGAGATCGCGGCCGTAAAAATCGTCCTGGTTCGAACGTGACGCAGCCGCGATGCCGGTCGTGAATCGCGGCGTCACCTTGGCCATGTTGATGTCTTTCCGTCGCGCCGCGGCGTAATCCTTCGACAGCAGCGTCTTCAGCGCGTCCTTCGGCATGTGATCGCGATCGGCAAGCACCGCGCCGCGATCCGCGAAGGCGATGCGCTTGGCTTCCGTGACGAGATGCAGATAGTCGGCGGAGTTGTGGCCGAGCGCTTTGACGTCGAAGCCCTCCATGATGTTGAGCATCTCGAGCGCGACGAAGCCCTGCGTGCTCGGCGGCATCTCGAGGACGTCGTAGCCGCGGTAGTTGGTCGAGATCGGCTCGACCCAGTCCGCGGCATGCTCGGCGAAGTCGCGCGCATCGAGGAGACCGTCACGCGCCTTGATGTCGGCGACGATTGCTTTGGCCAGCGATCCTTTATAGAACGCGTCACGGCCTTCCCTCGCGATCAGTTCCAGCGAGCGTGCGAGCCGCGGGTTGGCGAAGATGTCGCCCTGCCGCAACGGCTTGCCCTGCGGTAGGAACGTATCAGCCGTATGTTTGTCGGCCGACAGCGTCTTGACGTTGTCCTGCCATTCGTCCGCCATCAGCTCCGCAACCGGGAAGCCGTCCTTCGCATATTTGATCGCCGGACCGAGCGCGTTGGCGAGTGGCGTGGTGCCGAAGCGCTTCAGCAGCTGATCCCATCCCTCGACGACTCCGGGCACGTCGACGGTGAGGACGCCGCGGCCCGGCATCTGCGTGATGCCGCGCTTCTTGAATTCCTCCGGCGTCGCCGCGTACGCCGATCGACCCGTTGAATCGAGCCCGTAGACCTTCTTCGTTTTCGCGTCGTAGACGATCGCGAGCAGATCGCCGCCGATGCCGTTCATGCTCGGCTCGACGACCGCGAGCACGGCCGCCGCGGTGACGGCGGCGTCGATGGCGTTGCCGCCATCCTGAAGCACCTTCAATCCCGCGGCGGACGCGAGGGTCTGGCTGGTCGCGATCATGCCCTGGCGGCCGACGGCCGGCGAGCGCGTGCCGCGAACATTGCCGGCAGGGCGATCGCCGGGTTGGATTTGTTGGGCCGACGAAGTGGTCATGATCAGCACGGCTCCGGTGAGCATCAACGACAGGTGGCGCATCCAGCCTCCCTAAAGGCGCTCATTGTGGCAGAACTGCAGCAAAAGCGCCTGTCCGGGGGCAGTCCCCGTTACAATTTCCTATGGCCATTCGCGAGCGCGTTTCGCAGCTGTTGCGAGAAATGCCTCGCGAGCCGCAGTTTTCCTCGCAGGGCGCGACGCTGTTCGTCGACCTGGAGCGCCGCGAGACCGCCTCGGCCTATACGCCGCGGGCGGTGACGCGGATGCTGCTCGGAGGACGCGGCGCCAACATGTATTACCTCTACCGGCTGCTCGACGAGTCGCTGTCGCCGCTGCATCCGGAGATCCCGTTGATTTTCGGATCGGGGCCGCTGACCGGCCTGGTGCCGAGCGCAGCGCGCGGCAACTGCACGTCGTGGTCGCCTGAATCCGGCGTGTTGCTCGATGCCAACGCCGGCGATTACTTCCCGTCGTTCCTGCGCATGAACGGCTTGGATCATCTGGTCCTTTACGGCAAGGCGCCGCATTGGACGGTGTTGATGATCCGCGCCGGGGTGGTCTCGTTCGAGGACGGCAGGCGCTACGCCGGCCTGGACAACATCGACATGCGTGACGCCGTCGCTCGCGACACCGGCGGCATGTGGCGCCGGAACCTCGCGATGGTCAACATCACCCGCGCCGGCGAGAACGGCGTGCTGACCAGCGGCATCATGGCCGGGCCGAAAGCGATCTACGCGCGCGGCGGGCCGGGGGCCAAGATGGGCGCGCTCGGCCTGAAAGCCATCGTCACGCTGGCGGCGACGCGCGAGCTGCCGACCGCCCAGCCGTACAAGCCGTACAACCGCGTCATCGCGCAGAAGCTGCTCGCAACGTCGGTGGTGAAAAACGCGCTCTCGGTGACGGGGACGCCGTTCCTCTACAAGCCGAGCCGCCTGCTCGGGGCGATGGGGACGAAGAACAATCAGGAGACGACCTGGACCGAAGCGCTCGACGCCAACCACTTCGATCAGTACCGCCCGGGCATGGAAGGCTGTTTTCGATGTCCGGTCAATTGCCGGCCGCTGAACGATCTCCACAACGCCGAACCGGACAAATACGACAAGGGTGATGGGCCCGAGTACGTGACGCTCGGCAAGTTCGGCCCGAACCTTGGCATCGATCGCGTCGAGTCGGTCATCCGGCTGAACAACATCTGCAACGATTTGGGCCTCGACACCGCGTCGATGGGCTCGGCGCTGGCGTGGGCCTTCGAGCTGTTTCAGCGCGGCATCATCGGGACCGCGCAAACCGGGGTCGAGCTGGCGTGGGGCGACGCCGCGCTGATCGAGCGGATGCTGTTCATGACGGCGGCACGCGAAGGATTCGGCAACGTGCTCGCCGACTCGACTCGGGCGGTCGAATACGGACATTACCCGGCGGCGGCGCTCAAGTACCGCATGGCCGTCAAGGGACTCGGTCAGAGCGATCCGCATGATGCTCGAATCCTGAAAGCGTTTGCCCTCGGCCTCGCCGTCGCCACGCGCGGCATGGATCACCTCCGCAATCGTGCGACGCTCGAGATCAACGCCCGCATCAACGACAACCCCGCCTTCAAAGCGGAGCTCTATGGCGGGCCGGTCAGCGCGGAGCCGACCAGTTATGTCGACAAGGAACGCGCGGTGCGCGCGTGCGAGAACATCTACGCGGTTGGCGACTCGGTCGGCATGTGCCGCTTCACGACGAAGTTGTTCAACAGTCCCTCCCTGCCGGGGATGGAGGAATTCCGCGATCAGCTTGCGAATGTGACGGGCCTGCAGTTTTCGACGAGCGAACTGGAACAATGCGGTCTCAACGTGATGGGTGTCGAGCGCCTCATCAATCACCGTGTCGGCGTGCGGCGCCAGGACGACACGCTGCCCGATCGCTGGTTTGACGAGCCGAATCCCGGCGGTCCCTACCAGGGCGAGCGCATCGACCGCCAGGAGTTCGAGGCCATGCTGTCGCGCTTCTACGAGATTTCTCGATTGACCAGCGAGGGCGTGCCGGAGGAAGCCTGGCGCAAGGAGCTGGCGGGAGCGTTGGGCGCGTGATCACCGTTCATTTTCCCGCGGCGCTGCAGCCGATGGCCGGCGCCTCGATGGAGGTCCGTGAGTCGGTCTCCACGGTCGGCCAATTGATCGCAGCGCTGGATCGTCTCAAGCCGGGCCTTGCCAGAGAGCTCGACGACCCGCTGTATAACATCGCGATCAACGACGAGATTCTGCTCCACGCAGTCGATTCGCGGTCCGTTAAAGATGGCGATGTGGTCGAGGTGATTCCGACGATTGCCGGGGGTTGATTAGGTGCCAAAGGGTGCCGCGGTGCCAAGGGTGCCAAGGCACCGGTGAAGTGCTAGAGTCCGGTTTGTGGCACGAGCGGTAGGGCGGAACGTTCGCCGCAAGGACGGTGACGCGAAGGTCAGCGGCGCGGCGAAGTACATCGACGACCTGACGTTTCCGGGGATGATCTTCGGGTCGACGATTCGCTCGACGATTCCGAGGGGCGCGATTCGCGCGCGGCACATCGAGCTGCCGGCGGATTTCGTCGTCGCCGACTACCGCGATATCCCTGGCCCGAATTACGTGGCGCTCATCGATCCCGATCAGCCGTGCCTGGCGGTCGGCGAGATCCGCCACGTCGCCGAACCGATCGTGCTGGTCGGACACGCGGACAAGCACGCGTTGATCGATATCAATACGCGGGTTCGCTTCGACTTCCAGCCGCTCGAGCCCAACTACGATCCCGAAGCGTCTGACGTCTGCTTCAAGCGCATTGCGATCGATAAGGGCGACCTCGAGCGCGGCTTCGCCGACGCCGATGTCATCATCGAAGGCGAATACCGCACTTCACATCAGGAACAGCTCTACGTCGAAACCAATGGCGTGATTGCGGTGCCCTCCGAAGGCGCCATGACGGTGTACGGGTCGCTGCAATGTCCGTACTACGTGCACAAGGCGCTGGTGGTCTTGCTCAACCTGCCACCCGAGCGGGTCCGCGTGGTGCAGACCGAAACCGGCGGCGGCTTTGGCGGCAAGGAGGAATATCCGTCGATGCTGGCGTGCCACGCGGCGATCCTCGCGCGGAAGGCGCAACGCCCGGTGAAGATGATCTACGACCGGGTCGAGGATTTGCTGGCGACGACCAAGCGCCATCCGTCGATCGTCCGGCACCGCACCGGCGTCACGAAGAGCGGCACGATCACCGCGATGGATGTCGACGTCGTCATGGACGGCGGCGCCTATGCGACCCTCAGCGCCGTCGTGTTGTCGCGCGGCGTGATTCACGCCGCCGGCCCGTATCGATGCGATCACGTTCGCATTCGCGGCCGGGCGATGATGACGCATACCCCGCCGAACGGCGCCTTCCGCGGGTTCGGCGCGCCGCAGACACAATTCGGCGTCGAGGTGCATCTCGACCGCATTGCCGATCAGCTCGGCATCGATCCGGTGAAGCTGCGTGCGATCAACGCGCTGCGGCCCGGCGATACGACGGCCACCGGCCAGAAGCTTGGCAAGGACGCCAGCGCGCTGCCGGTGCTGCGCGCGGCCGTCAAACGATCGCAGTTCGCCAGGAAGCGTCGGCAGTGGCAGGGCACCAACCGCGGCATCGGCCTGTCGCTGTTCTTTCACGGCTCCGGGTTCACCGGCGGCGGCGAGGTCAAGCTCGCATCGAAAGCGTCACTCGAGTTGACCGCGACCGGCGCCCGCATCCTGGTGGCGAGCACGGAGATTGGTCAGGGCACCCGTACCATGCATGCCCAGATCGTCGCCGATGCGTTGGGCGTGCCCTACGACGCCATCGAGGTCCATGAAGCCGATACCGCATTCGTGCCTGACAGCGGCCCGACCGTCGCATCACGGACGTGCATGATCGTCGGCAAACTGCTCGAGCGCTGCGCGCGCGACATGCGGACGCGGCTTGGACGCATGACGCCGGCGCAGTATTTCAGGAAGCACGGCTCGTTCACGGTGACGTCGCAGTACGAGCCGCCGCCCGGATTGCGGTGGAGCGACGACACGTATGCCGGCGACGCGTACGGGAGCTACGCCTGGGGCTGCAACGTCGTCGAGCTGGAAGTCGATCCAGTAACGTTCGAAGTGACGCCGCTCAACGTCACGGCGGTTGCCGAGATCGGCAAGGCGATTCATCCCATGATGGCGGTCGGTCAAATCGAGGGCGGCACCGCACAAGGCGTCGGTTGGGCGCTGATCGAGGATGTGGTGATGCGGGATGGCCGCATGGCCAATGCGCAGCTGACGAATTACATCATTCCGACACCGATGGATGCGCCGCGCATGGAGGTGGGCATCGTCGAGCGGCCATACCGGCACGGCCCGTTCGGCGCCAAAGGCGTCGGAGAAATGCCGATCGACGGGCCGGCGCCCGCGGTGATCAACGCGCTGCGCCATTGCGGCTTCGATTTGCGAGCGCTCCCGGCCACGCCGGAGAGACTGTTGGCGGAAGGCCGCAGGCTCAGGACGGCAGACGGCCGATGATGCGTATCAAGATCAACGGCAAGGTGCGCCGCGTCGACGCCCATCCGATGAAGCGCCTGCTCGACGTCCTCCGCGAGGATTGCGGCCTGACCGGGACCAAAGAAGGCTGCGGCGAAGGCGAATGCGGCGCTTGTACCGTGCTGCTCGACGGCGTGCCCGTCGATTCCTGCATCGTCCCCGCAGCACACGCGGAAGGGCGTGAGGTCGTCACGATCGAGGGAGCGGCGGCGCTGCGGACCGGCCCCGCTCTTCAGGATGCCTTCGTCGCGCACGGCGGCGCGCAGTGCGGTATCTGTACACCGGGCATGATCATGGCGGCGACGCCGCTGAGAACCGGAGACTCACTCGACGAGATCAAGACGGCGATTGCCGGCAATCTGTGCCGCTGTACCGGCTATCCCGCGATTTTTCGATCGATTCAGTCGGCGTTGAAACGGCGAAAGGGGAGACGTGGCATTCGCGCCTAGCACGCTGTCGTTGGCAAGGCCGCGATCGCTGGCGCAGGCGCTCGATCTGATTGCCGAGGACTCGACGCTGACGCCGATCGCCGGCTGCACGGACGTCTACGTCGGCCTGCATTTCGGGACGGTCACCAATCGCCGCTTCGTCGATTTGTGGAATCTCAAGGAGTTGCGCGGGATCACGGTCAAAGATGGCGTCCTGCAGATCGGCGCGCTGACGACGTACTCCCAGATCATCAACTCGAAGCTCGTTGCAAAGCGTGTGTCGATGCTGGTGGCGGCTGCTCGTGAAATTGGCGGTGCGCAGATTCAGAACCGCGGCACGCTTGGCGGCAACATCGCCAACGCCTCGCCGGCCGGGGATACCTTGCCGGTGCTCGCGGCCGCCGACGCGCGCATCGTGCTGCGAAGCAAAACCGGCACCCGCAAGGTTCCGTTCAGCGAATTCTATACGGGCTATCGCCGAAGCGTCCGACGCGGCGACGAACTGATCACCGCCGTCGAAATTCCACCCGTCGACGGACGGCAATGGTGGCGAAAGGTCGGCACACGCCGCGCGCAGGCGATTTCGAAGATCATGATCGCGGCCATTCGCGGCGCCCAGGTGCGGATCGCCTATGGCTCGGTCGCGCCGACCGTGGTGCTTGCTGCCAACGCAGCCGCGGTGTTGTCGCGCGGCGGCGCCGTCGCCGACGCGCGAGCGGCGTTGGCGAAAGACATCGCGCCGATCGACGATGTGCGGTCGACGGGAGCGTATCGCGCGGCGATTGCCGCCAATCTGCTCGAAGAATTCTGGACGCGAACAGCATGAAAGCCGCGGTTCTTCTGATCGCCTTGATCGCCATCAATACTCAGGACGCGCTGCAGACCCGCGTCATGACGACGGTCCGCCAGGCGCTGTCGCCGGCGCTGCCGTTTCCTGAGAGCGATGCGCTCGGCTCGATGCCGGCCACCAACGACACGGAAGCGGTGTGGATGGTCAAGCCGCTGCAGCCCGGCGACACCAGCATCGAAATCCTGTCGAATCCCCTCAACGAGGTGAACCAGCTGCGCGGCGCCAGAGCGATGCGGCAGATCGAGACCAACATCGAATCCGCGCAGCGCCGCGCGCAGGCGCAATACGATCATGCGCTTGCCGAAGCCAAGCGCACCGGCAAGTCGCAGGAAGTCGACGGCGTCACCTTGAACGACGAGGGCGTGGCCGGCGCGAAGATCGACGCCGAACAGCATGTGATCGTCGATGTCGCGTTCAATCAGTCCCGTTACAAGTACGAGATCGCGTCCGCGGCCCCGCCGCAGCCGTCGACGACGGTCACCATTCCCGGGGCCGTCGTCATTGGCGTGACATCCAGCGTGTATCGCGACAATCGTCTGGAGATCGACCGCTACGGCGAAGCGCAAACGCTGGTCTTCCTGGGAGCGCTGGCGCCGCAAGTGAGCAGACGCGCCGACCATCTGTTCGAAGTCACGGCTGCGGCGACGGCGGCGCCTGCCGGGGCGGTGACCAGCGTGGTCCTGCGGCTGACCGGCAACGATGTCCTGCTCGCCGACATTCTCCGCAAGACGAATTGGCCGCTGTTACTGGAACTTCTCAAGTAGGCCTGCCGTAACACCTGATAGGGCTTCGCATCGAGGTCCGGCGCGGCTTCTCTGAGGCCTGCGTCATCTGGCCCCGCCGCCACGGCGGGGCGGGGGAATCATGTTTCGTCTCTATGAATTGAACTTCTCGAGCACCATCGAGGTCGTCACCGGCGTGTTGCTGGTCGTCACGATTCTCGCCGTCAGCTTCGTCTGACTAGTTACTCGGTTTGTCCGGCGCCGCGAGATAGCTGCGCCGCGCGCGGACGGTCATCCCCGGCCTGGACACCCTCACTTCGAGTTTGTGCACCTTGTTGTCGAGCGACGCCGGTGCAAACCCGATCAGATACTGACTGCGGAGCTCCTGCGCCACGCGCGTGAACGTGGGTGCGAGGTCCGCGGTTTTCACCAGCTCGAAATACCCGCCGCCGGTCTCGTCGGCAAGGCGGCGCAAGTCGCGTGACGGCCGCGAGCGGACGACGCGCACGCCGTTGAAGTACTCCGATTCCAGCCCGATCGAGTAGACCATCACCTCTTCATCGCGCGCGCGCTCCAGCACGGTGCGGAAACTGGTACGGCTCGAGGTGTCCTCGCCGTCCGTGAAGACCAACACGACGCGGCGGCCTTCGATCCCTCGCAGCGCGTCGAGTCCCGCCGCTATCCCGTCGTTGAGACGTGTCGGGTTGCCGAAGTACAGGTCGTTCAGCGCGCCGATCAGCGCATCGCGATCGTTGGTGAAGGTCCCGCTCAACTGAATCTTGTCGTTGAACGCGCCGACCTGCGCCTTGTCGACCGGCAGCAATCGCAGCAGGAACTGCTCCGCGGCGCGATTGAGCAGCTTCAGGTTCGCCGTCATGCTGGCGCTGGTGTCGAGCATCACCACCGCGGTGAACGGCTGAGACTCGTTCGAGAACAGCGTCACGTCGGCGGGCTTGCCGTTGTCGAGAATCGAGAAGTCCGTCTGCTGCAAATCGGGGACGAGCCGCCCGCCCGAATCGACCACGGTGGCGTAAATCGGCACCGTGCGCACGCTCGCGCGGAACACCGGCTGGTCCTGCGCCAGCAGGCTGGCGCCCGCGAGCAGAGCCACACCGCAGACGAGCGAAAACGTGTTGTGCATGACACTTCAACTTTAGCAAACACGATGTCCCGCGGCCTCGGTCAAAATGGTACGGTGCCGGGCAGCAGGAACGGGCTGTGCGCCGAATGTCAGCACTGCCGTATCGTGAAGACTGAGCGGTCGACGTTTTTCCTGTGCCGGAGATCATTTACGCAGCCCGAGTATCCGAAGTACCCACCGGTGCCGGTCATCCAATGCCGCGGTTACGAGCCGGGCTCAGACGAGGGTCCGCCGGTGCCGGATGATAAGCTCAAGACATGAATCAGGCTTTGACGCGATGGGCCGGTGTGCTGGCGGTGGCCGGAGGGCTGTTTGCGGGCTGCGCCAAAGAGCCGACGGCCGCTGCGCAAAGCACGCCCGTCAGCGCGAATCCGGATCAAGTCGTCGCGGAAGTCGGCGGCCAGCCGATCACGCTCAAGGAGGTGGACGCGCGCTGGGAAGCGTTCGACGCCGCCGAACGCGCCCGCCTGGTCCAGGCGATGTACCAGAACCGCCGCAACATGATCGATCAGATCGTCGGCGATAAGTTGATCGAGATTGCGGCCAAAGCCGCGGGGCAGTCGGTCGACACGTTTCTCGAAGCCGACGGCGCCAGGCGCCTGCCGGCGATTACCGACGCCGACGTCGCGCAGTTCTACGAGCAGAACAAGGATCGCGCGCAAGGCCGGACGCTCGATCAGCTCAAAGGCGAGATCAAACCGTTCCTCGAAGAGCGGCGCCGCCAGCAGGCGCGCGCCATGCTGATTGACGAACTGAAGACGAAGAGCGGCAGCAGCGTGAAGGTGATGCTCGATCCGCCGCGCTACACCGTGCCGACGTCGGCGAAGGATCCGGTGCGCGGCAATCCCGCGGCGGCGGTGACGATCGTCGAATTCTCGGATTACCAGTGTCCGTTCTGCGCCCGCGTCAATCCGACGCTCGATCGCATTCGCCAGACCTACGGCGATCGCGTCAAGATCGTCTTCAAGGATTTCCCGCTGCCGAATCACCTCGAAGCGCCGAAAGCGGCGGAAGCCGCCCACTGTGCCGGCGAGCAGCGCAAGTACTGGGAGATGCACGACGCGATATTCGCCAACCAGCGCAACCTCCACATCCCGTCGCTGAAGCAGACGGCGCGCGCCATTGGTCTGGACGGCAGCGCCTTCGATGCGTGCCTCGATTCGGGCAAGTACGCCGGCCTGGTGCAAGAGGGCCTCGCGTTGGGCTCGAAGATGGGCGTCAATTCGACACCGACGCTGTACGTCAACGGCCGTCCGGTGATCGGCGCGATGCCGTTCGACGTCTTCAAGCAGGTGATCGACGAGGAGCTCTCCCGAAAATAGCTCAGGGGATCAGGACGATTTTTCCTTTCGCGCCTGGATCCATCACGCGTTGATGCGCCAGCGCGGCGTCCGCGAGCGGCATCTCGGTGCCGACGACCGGGTTCAGCGTGCCTTTTTCGAGACCGGCGATGATCGCGTCGTGGGCGCGACGGATCTCGTCGGCAGGAATGCCCCATAACGCCAGGCCGTACACCGACACGTCCTTCGTCATAATCTTGCGCGCGTCGATTTCGACGCGGCCGCGGTTGCCGATCACGACGATGCGTCCGCCTGGCGCAATCACCGTCAAGTCGTGGTCGAGATTGACGTTGGCCAGCATTTCGAGAATCACGTCGGGGCCACGCCCGCCGTTCACCCGGCCGATTTCATCGAGGTAGCCCGCGGCCTTGTGATTGATCGCCTGTGCGCCCTGCGCCCGCACCACCGCCAGCCCGTCCTCCGAACCCGCGGTGCCGATTACCGTCGCGCCGATGGCGATCGCAAATTGCGTCGCCGCGACGCCGACGCCACCACTGGCGCCGTGCACGAGGACCGTGTCGCCGGCACGCGTATTGGCGCGGCCGAATAACGCGCGCCACGCGGTGACATAAGGCACGAACAGCCCCGCACCCTGCGTGAACGAGATCCGAGCGGGCAGGCGGTGCACCTGTTCCGGTTGGCAGACCGCGTACTGCGCGTAGGCGCCGTGCGCTTTGCCGGCCGCGGTCCCGCTGATGTACACGCGGTCGCCGCGCTGCCATCCGGTGACTTCGCTGCCGATCTGATCGATGACCCCCGCGGCATCGGCGCCGGGAGTGTAAGGAAGATCCGGTTTGATTGCGTACGCGCCGGAACGCATGTAGGTGTCGTAGGGATTGACGCCGACTGCATGAATGCGCACTCGCAGCTGGCCGGGTCCGGCCTGCGGGTCAGCAACATCTTCAAGCTTCAGTACTTCGGGACCACCGAACTCGCGCGCGAGAATTGCCTGCATCCCGCTATTCTCCCGGGACTGCCTGCCGTTCGACAAGCGCTGGCTTCATCGCCAGTTTGTCGCGAGCGGAATCGATCGCTGCGATCCGACTATTGAATCTTGCGCCCCAGCCAGGTGAATGGCCCGCCCGGTTTCGCGATGACCCCTTCGCCGGCGTACTTCTGGCTCACCTTCGCGACGAAGTCCATTTCGGTGACGATCGCACTCAGCGCCATCCGCGATTCGACGATCAGCAGCATCGAGCCATAGAGCATGAACAGCCCGCCGATCAGGCCGAGCAGCACCGCGATCCAGGTGAAGTTCCGCGCGAAGGCCGAGAGGACCGCAATCGCGACGCTGGTCGCCACAAAGACGCCGAGCGCGCTGTAGAAGGCGACCATCGAACGCTGGATCAACCGCGCGCGTGAAGTCTGGCGATCGAGCTGTGTGAAAATCAGCAGCCGCCGCTCCTCGAACATGTCGTCCTTCGCCGGATGTGCCGCGAGCTCCTGAAAGCGATCCGATAACGTGCGCACCCGATCGATGACGCGGCCAAGGCGTGAGCTGGTCGAAAAGATCAGCGCGCCGCACGCGGAGATCAGCACTGCCGGCGTGATCATTGCCGTCATCACCGCGAGGGCGTTCTGCGGCGCCTCGAGGCGCGCGAGCCAGTCCACCAAACGAGTGTAGATCGCGGGCGCGGAGAACTGCGGTTCCCGGCTCCGGGTCCCCGTTCCCGGCCCCTCATTCCCCCGTTCCCGGCCCCCGTTCCCGGTTTCCGGCTCCCCGTTCCCCGGTTCCGAACTAGTCCTTCAGTGCGGTGACCGGGTTGACCCGCATCGCGCGACGTGCCGGTATCAGGGTGGCGGCGATCGCGACCGCCGCGAGCAAGCCGGCGACCACCGCGAAGGTGGCCGGATCCCGTGGCGCGACATTGAACAGCATCGACGCCATGAAACGCGTCACCGCAACCGCGGCGATCAAGCCGATGGCACTCGCGGCCATCGTCAGCAGCAATCCTTGCCTAAGCACCATGCGAATCAGATCAGATGGCGTCGCGCCCAGCGCCGCACGGACGCCAAGCTCGCGCGTTCTGGTTGTGACCGCAAACGCCATTACCCCATACGTCCCAATCGCGGCGAGCAGCAGCGCCGTCGCTGCGAACAGGCCGACGATCCAGGTATTGAATCGACGCTGCGCCATTGCGCCGGCAAGAATCTCTTCAATCGTACGCAGCCGCGAGATTGGCTGTTGCGGATCGGCTTCTCGCACGGCGGACCGCATCAGCGCCGCTGCCGCAGTGGTTGCCGGGGCGTTTTCGGCCCATACCGTGAACGCGAGAAACGGCCAGCGTTCGTCATTTTGATCGAGCGGCAGATAAAACGTCGGATCGGCCGGTTGTTCGACGGACCGGTAGCGCGCGTTGGCGACGACACCGACTATCTCGTGCCGCTTGCTGCCGCCAAACACGATCACCTTGCCGATCGGATCGCGGCCGGGAAAGTATCTGTCAGCCAGCGCCTGGTTGACGATCAGCACCGGGGGCGTATCAGCGCGATCGCCTGCGCCGAAGCCGCGCCCGGTCACCAGCGTCATGCCAAGTGCCCGGAAATAATCAGGTGTAATCAACTGAAAATCGGCGTTCGGCTGTTGATCCGGCGGCAGCGGCGGGTCGCCTTCGATACGCATGCCGCGGTTCGGCGCGCCGGTCAGCGGCGCGGTCGAGGACGCGGCCACCGCTTTGATGCCCTGACCCGCGCGCAGACGATTGAGCACCGCATTGACGAACCGGATCTTCTTCGACGGATCGATGAAGCCGCGATCATCGGTGGCCTGCAAATAGGAGGGGTTGAGGTTGACCTCCGCAAGCAGGCGGTTGGTCGTCGCGAAGCCCAGGTCGATTTGCGTCGCATGAACGAAGCTGACCAGCAGCAGGCCGGCACCGACGAGCAGCGCCTGCGCCAGGGCCAGCTCGCCGATGACCAGCGCCTGCTGTCCCCGCCGAACACCGCGCTGACCGGCGACGCGCTGGCCGATGCGGCCGAGGTCGTTGGCCGAGGTGCGCGCAGTCTGCAGCGCGGGACCGACACCGAACACGATGGCGGTCAGCAGCGTCACTGCCATCGCGAACAGCAATACCTGGCCGTCGACCGTAATCTCGGCGCGCCGCGGCAGGGTGCCCGGCGCGACCATCGTCAACAGGTGCACTCCTGCGGCGGCCAGTGCCAACCCCGCAACGCCGCCCGGCACCGCGATGATCAGCGTTTCGACGAACAATTGCCGGATGATGCGCGCGCGATCGGCGCCGAGGGCGTATCGCATCGAGATCTCCGCTTGCCGCGTCGCCGCCTGACCGAGCAGCAGATGCGCCACGTTCGCGCATGCGATCAACAACAGCACCGCCACGGCGATCTGCAGCAACACGATCAGCGGCCGCACGTTCCCGACGATCTCTTCGTGAAGGGGCACGACGTTGGCGCCCAGCCCTGTGTTGGTGGACGGGTAGCGCTGCGAGAGCGACGTCATCACGCTCGTCAGTTGTGACTGGGCCTGCTGCCTGGTGACGCCGGGGGCAAGGCGCCCGATCACCGCGATGATGTGCGCATCTCGAACGGCGGTGATGTCTCCAGGAAACGGAAAACTGCGGGGGATGCCGCGGTCGGCCGTGATCCACACGTCGGGGGCAACGACCATCGGCATCTCGAAATCCCGGCGCAGCACGCCGACGATGGTGTAGGGAATGCCGTTGATGATCAGTGACTTGCCGACGGCATCGCGGCTAGCGCCGAACTGCTGCTGCCAGAACCCGTCACTGAGCACCACCGCCCGCGCCGCGTCCGCCCGGTCGTCGTCGGCGGTCAACAGCCGTCCGACTTGAGGGTGCACACCGAGCAGTTCGAAAAAATTCGCCGACGCCGACGCCGCCTGGACGCGCTGCGCTGCGGTCGGGCCGCTGATCGCGGCGCTGAAGTCGTCGAACGCCGCCAGCCCGCTGAAGGCAGTGGTCTCTCTGCGCCAATCGAGGAAGTTCGCGGGCGCCACGGCGCGCTTGGCTGTGTCGGCCCGCGTTTCCCAGACCACGACCAGCCGGCCAGGGTCGGCGTAGGCCAGCGGCCGCAGCACGCTACCGTTCAACACGGTGAAAATAGCCGTGTTGGCGCCAATGCCGAGCGCGAGCGAGCCGATCGCGGCGAGCGAGAGGACGGGGTGACGGAGGCAAAGTCGCAGAGCGAGGCGCAAGTCAGTCATCAGGGCGGTCCAATGCCCTCTCAGACGGTGCTCACCGCGAAGTCGTTAGCTCGAGTCGTGTGAGCATCGGAAAACGATCAAACAATGAATCAGGACGGTTGTTCTGAGGTCGAACAGGCGAGAGAACGCGCGTAAGATAGGGACCCTGATGCGTAACGCTCTACTCGTTCTGACGATTGCAGTGCTGGCCACTTCGCCTGAATTCCTGCAGGCACAGTCGACGGGGAACCCTCTGGCCGCCGACGTCGATCGACTCGCCACCGAGATCAATCCGCAAGTCGTCGCGTGGCGGCGAGATTTTCACCAGAATCCAGAGCTCGGCAACAGCGAAGTGCGGACCGCGAAAGTGATCGCCGACGAGCTGCGAAAGCTTGGATACGAAGTGACCACCGGCGTGGCAGGGACGGGGGTGGTCGGCGTATTGAAGGGCGGACGGCCCGGCCCCGTGGTCGCACTACGGTCCGACATGGACGCGCTGCCGGTGACCGAGCAGGTGGACGTGCCGTTCAAGTCGACCGCCAAGGCGCAATGGAACGGTCAGGAAGTCGGCGTCATGCACGCGTGCGGGCATGACAACCACATGGCGATCCTGCTCGGCGCCGCGGCGACGTTCGCGAAGGTGCGCGATCGGATGCCCGGCACGGTGAAGCTGATTTTCCAGCCGGCCGAGGAAGGTCCGGGCGGCGCGGAGCCGATGATCAAGGCCAACGTCCTGGAAAATCCGAAAGTCGATGCGATTTTCGGGTTGCACGTGTTTCCATTCCCGGCCGGCAGCATCGTCTATCGATCGGGGCCGCTGATGGCCAGCGCGGACTCCTTCGTGATCAAGGTGAAGGGCAGGCAGACGCACGGTGCGGTGCCGTGGGGCGGCATCGATCCGATCGTGGTGGGTTCACAAATCGTACTGGCCCTGCAGACCATTGTCAGCCGCACGGTCAACATCACGGAAGCGCCGGCGGTGGTCACGGTCGGACGGTTCACCGGCGGCAACCGTTCGAACATCGTGCCGGACGAGATCGAGCTCGAGGGCACGGTCCGTGCGTTCGACGAGAACGTTCGCAAGAGCATTCACGATCGCATTCGCAGTATTGCGACGAATATCGCTGAAAGCGCCGGAGCGGCCGCAACGGTGGAATTCGGCCTGGGCTATCCGGTCACGCGCAACGATCCGGCGCTCACCGAACGCATGGTGCCGACGCTACGCCGTGTTGCCGGCGCGGATAACGTCCGCGTCGGTCCGCTCACCGGAACAGCCGAGGATTTTTCATATTTTCAGCAGCAGGTGCCGGGGATGTTTTTCTTTCTCGGCGTGACGCCGCGCGATCAGGATTACACCAAGGCGCCGCAGAATCATTCGCCGCTGTTCTTCGCCGACGAATCAGCGCTGCCAGTAGGCGTCAGGGTGATGACCAACCTCGCGCTCGACTACCTGTTCGGAAAGTAGGGCGACTCAGGGAACCGGATTCGGCGGAAGCTGACGTTGCGGACGCGGCCGACATGATCGATCTGCAGCTCCTCGAACACGCCCGCGAATCGCTCGTCGAACATCCGTTCTTCCGCGCCCTCGAGCGCCACATACACGACTGCGCCATGTGACTGCAGCTCGCGGATTGCCGTGGCCAGATGCGGCGCATCGATAAAGTCCCATCGCAGCGTCTGTCGCTGACCGTAGTAGCGAATCGAGCCGCTGTGCTGGTTGGCGAGGATGACCGCGTTTGGAGGTGTATTCACGTTGACCCACTCGCCGGCGAGCGGATAGCGCCGTTCCAATTCCGCGACGGCCCATGCACTGGAGGAGCGCAGCACGTTCTCCGAGCGGCCGGCGATGATCGCCATGAATACCAGGGTCAGCACTGCGGCCGCGGCGGACCGTTTGTGCAACCGTGCGATCAGGCCAAGGCCCTGCGCGACGACGATCGTCAGCGGCACGAGACCCGGCAACAGGAACCGCAGCGTTTCCCAGTGATCGAACGGCAGGTAGAACAAGAACGGGACGACCACGGCGCCAAAAACCCACAGTGGCTTGGAGCGGGGTTCCGGCCGCGCCGCGAACAGCCCGATGATCAATCCGAGAATCCATAACGGTCCGACAACAAGCCAGCCC
>DASPNQ010000051.1:0-7525 GCA_035626435.1 Vicinamibacterales bacterium | reverse complement strand
AAAGGGCATCGGCTTCAGGCTGACGCCGTTCACGAGACTGAAGATGGTCACGTTTGCGCCGATCCCGAGCGCTAACGTGATCAGCGAGGCAATCAGAAAGCCCGGTTTCTGTTTAAGGGCGCGCCAGGCATGAAGCAGGTCCTGCAGTAGTCCGGCCATGCGGCGCGTCATATCAAGGCTGGTGCCACAAAACCGCCTGAATCAGGCCTGAATCTCCAGTCGCCGGAGCTTGGTGTTCGCCAGCGGTCACCCGACGCGCGACTGCGCCCGCCGACGGTCTATTGCTGGACGACTTTGTAGCCCTTTTTTGTCAACAACGCGGGCAGTCCGTCCGGACCGACGAGATGCGCGGCGCCCACGACGACGAAGCAGCGGGCATTCTCCTTGAGGCAGCTTTCGATCTGCGGAACCCAGTTGTGGTTTCGCTCGACCAGCAGGCGCTGGTACAACTCCGGCGTTTCCTGCAGCGCCGTCAGTGTCAGCTTCTCGATCGCCGCCACATTGCCGAACGACCAGGCCTGCGCCATCTCCTTTACGCCCTTCACCTCCGTATCGAGATCCTCCATTGTTGTTTTCAGCAGCTCTTCCTGAAGCTTCGGCGATAGCTGATCGAAACGCTCCAATTGATACGTCAGCGTCTCGAGGGCGCGCGTCTTCATGCCAACCGCCTTCGCTCGGTCGAAGAAATGGCGGTCGACGCCGAGCTCCGGCTTGAAGCCTGCGGCCTGGAGGGTCGGAGCCATCAGCGTGATCGCGACGAGCCACGGTTTCATCCGCTGTATTGCCACCAGCGGCAAGCCGACTTTTTCAGCGCGCCGCTTGACTTCGGCGTAGGTCTCCGCCGACACCACCTGGTCGAGCGTGCGGCCATCGGTGAGCATTGCCTTCGAAAGCGCCGCCATCATCATCATGGGGTCGCTGGTTTCTTCGATGTCGACCTCTTCGACCAGAGTTTCCGACGCGTCGAATGCCTTGTTGATCGCCGGCGCGAGGGGGTACCAGTCCTGGGTCAGGACGTGTAACGAACCGAGCAGAAATGCGCTGGCGCCGTACTTGTCTTCCACCTTCCACATGAAATGCTTGCCCGTCGGCTGTGCGCCGGCAGCAGCAGTAACCAGCAGCAGAACAGCGGCACACAAGGCGGCGGCTTGACGTTGCATATGCCTAGCCTAGCTTGACTCGCCCGACCACCGAAACGGCAAACGCCGAGCGCTGAAGACAGAAGGCTGATGGCTGATAGCTGATCGCTGAAAGCTGATCGCTGACAGCTGAACAAGGTACCATCAAGAGCGTGAATCTTCGTGACGTGTTGACCGGCGCCGTCGTCATGGCCCCCATGACGAAGGGCTCCAACCTTCCATATCGCCGCCTCTGTGTGGAACTTGGTGCACGCGTCACGATTAGTGAAATGACGGTCGCACGACGGTTGAAGCAGCGCCGCAAGTCGGAGTTCGCGCTGATCCGCAAGTTCGAGGGCGAGCCTTTCTTCGGCGTGCAGCTGGCCGGCACCAACCCGGAGGAAATCGCGTGGGCGGCGGCCCTCGTCGAATCTCGAGGCGCCGATCTCGTCGATCTCAATTGCGGCTGCCCCATCGATCACTTCACGCACAAGGGCATCGGTGCCGCGCTCGGCCGGCAGCCGCAGCGCATTCGCCGGATCGTCGAAGCCATGAAGCAGGCGGTCGAGATTCCAGTGACCGTGAAGCTTCGTCTGGGCTGGAACGAGGAGACGCGCAATGTGATCGACCAGGCAAGAGCCGCCGTGGATGGCGGCGCCGATGCGTTGTTCGTCCACGGGCGCACGCGCAGCGCCCGGTACCGTTTCGCCGCGGACTGGGACGCCATCGCCAGTGTCGTCGCCGCGGTGGCCGTTCCGGTGGTCGGCAACGGCGACATTCTGTTTCCATCCGACGTCGAACAGGCCCTGGCGATATCAGGATGCATTGGCGTGATGAGCGCGCGCGGTGTCCTGATCAAGCCATGGTTGTTCAGAGAGATGTCCGAGGGGTACCGTGCGATAACCGCGGACGAGCGGCTGCACATCTATCGGCGCTACGCGGCACTCGCCAAGCAGCACTGGGGCGACGACGCGCACGGGCTCGAACGGGTGCGTCAATTCACCCGTTGGCATATCGACTTCTGGCATCGCTACGTGCCACGCCGGTCAGACGGAACCTATCCGAGCATCCAGGTACGCGAACGCGAGCAGTCGTACGACACGCCGCTCGATGCTTTCCTCGCACGCACCGACGAACCGGCGCACGAGTATCTGGCGGACTGCCTCACCCACGATCGTGAGATCGACGTGACCGCGGTGTCCGCCGTCGCGGGAGAGGACAAGCCTGAATTCGTGGAAGCTGAAGGTTGAAGACCGAAGCTGAAGGCCGAACCCTACGTGAGCCGCTGGGAATCCTTGCGCCGCTCCAAGTCATCGAGCGTCTTAGGCCAGTCCTCTTTCATCAGTCGCGACAACCCACGATCGGCAAGCAGCTTGCCGCCGGTCTGGCACGTCGGGCAGTAATTGGCCTCGTTGGTCGCGTACTGAATGCGCTGAATCGCCGTGCCGCAGGCCGGACACGGCTTGCCGTATCGGCCGTGCGCCGTCATGCCTTCGCGAAACGCTGTTACTTTCTCCGGAAAACTGTCGCCGGTGTCCTGGATCAGATCGTCGCGCCACTTCGTGAGGACACCGATCGTGTGCGCATGGAGCGATGCGATTTGTTCGGGCGTCAGCCTGCTGGTGAGCAACATTGGCGACATCTTCGCCGCATGCAGGATTTCGTCCGAGTAAGCGTTGCCGATGCCGCTCAGCAAATGCGGATCGGTCAACGCGCGCTTGAGCGTATGACTTTCTCGGGTCAGCGCCGCGCCGAACGCCTCCGGTGTCGATGTCAGCACTTCCAGTCCGCCGGGGTCGTGCTTCGCCAGCTCCGACTCGCCGCTCACCACATGCAGGGACGCGCGCCGTTGTGAACCGGCCTCAGTGAGGATCAGCGAGCCGTTGTCGAAGTCGAAGGCCGCCAGCCCGATTTTGCCCGGGACCTTGGCGCCGCGATCGAGGAACTTGAAACGGCCCGCGATCATCAGGTGAATGACGATGAACAGGTCGTCGTCGAGCACCCACACCAGGCGCTTGCCCAAGCGGCGCAGCGCCTCGATGCGCCGGCCGTGCACGTGATCGATTGGCGGGTTGAAAGAGCGGACCAGAAACGGGCTGGCGATGCGAATGCGCTCGAGCACGCGGCCGACGATGCGCGGTCTCAGCGCATGAAGGTACAGCTCGATGTCGGGCAGTTCAGGCAAGACTACTGCGCGTTGATCAGCGACTCCCAGCCCGCGAGACGCGGCATCGACGGCAGTTGCCGCAGCGCGCGCAGCGCTGCTGCGCTCCGTGGACTGCAGCCGCCAGTGCGAATCACCGTGAGCGCTTCGGCGAGTGAACCCTCGGCCGCGTCCCCGAGTTGACGCGACGGATCGTCAGCTGCGCGGCAATCAGCCGGCAAGCCATCGAAGTAATCGCCCTCGAAATTCGCGTTCTGAATGGAAAACGTGATCGGCCAGAGCACTTTGTCGCAGAAGCGGAATCCAGACTGTCCCACGGGCTTGCCGTAAGTGGCATCGCCCACGATCGTTACCGGCATGAATGGCCGCAGACCGTTGATCACCAGTTCGCTCGCCGACGCGGTCGCTCGCGTCGCAATGACAACGAGGCGCTGAAGGTTCAGCGCATTGTCCGGATTCGTAAAACGGGTCGTTCGATTCGAGCTCGGGCCGACCTTGTCGTTATACACCCAATTCAGCATGGGTTGCCCCGCCGTCCGGACACCGCCAATCAGGCTCCCTAAATGGACGGCCACGTCGACGATGCCTCCGCCGTTGTAGCGAAGGTCGAGAATCAGTTCGGTCGCGCCCGCCGCCTTCAATGCGGCAAACGCGTCGTTTAATGCCGCGGTCGAGGGCTGAACGAACGTGTTGAAGACGATGTACCCCACTTTACGGCCGTCGACCTCGAACAACTTTGATACCGAGATCGTCGGGTACTTGACGACCCGCTTGACCATTTGCGCCGTGCGGCGCTCGCCCGAAGGCTTTTCAAAAACGATCGTCACGCTGTGACCGACGACGTCGGGGCCGAACGCAGAACCAAGAGTGCCGCCGGCGACCAGCGCGGCGACGCTGCGGCCGTTGATTTCAACGATGCGATCGCCGCGGGCCAACCCCGCTTCTTCCGCCGGGCTACCCTGCCATACCTGCAGGACCGTAATGTCCGAGGCGCTCGGCAATTGCGAGAAGCCGTATTTGATCAGCTCACCGTCATTGAACAACGCGTCGCTGGTCGCCGCCGCCTGGATGTTGCTCCAGATATCCCTCGGCTGATAGCGCACCGCGTCGAGGTATGCCTCGGGCGAGTTGTAGCTGGCCGGATTTACGCCGGCCGGCATGAACCGGTACCAGTAGTAATAGCTATTCAGCTGATCGCGCACCCACAGGTTCTGCGACGTCGTCGTGCAGCTGGCCGGCGGCGCCTGTGCGAACGCGGCGCATGGGCACAACAGCGCGGCGATGAAACCGATGGAGGACAGCGTGCGTCGCATGAACTACCTATTGTGCAATGTTTGAGCCGTCAGCCGCCAGCAAAGGCACCAGCCTCCACGCCTCTCGTCGGTGTCGTTCCGGCAAGCGGCAGACCCTGTAGTCAGCCGCCACCGCTGAGCTGACCTTCGACCGGCGGACCGATTCCGCCACTACGTCCGGCGCACCGGTGTCCGTCCTCGAGCGAGTCTCCATCTCGAGTCTCACTCTAATGGGTTATCGGCCGCGGACTCGCTGTACGTGACTGCATTTTCGCGCAGTTTCGACAACGCCGGCGGCGATCGGCGTAATCCCGCTATGCTTTGGCCGTGATACGCATGGCCCTCATTGCCGTGAGCGTCGCGGTGACACTAGGCGCGCCCAGCACCCAGATCCTGCTGCCGCGCGCGCCCGGCGCGGACCTGATCCTGTTCAACGGCAAGGTCATCACCGTCGATCGCGACTTTTCGATCCACCAGGCCGTGGCCATCCTGGGTGATCGAATCATGACCGTCGGCAACGACGATCAAATGCAGCAGATTGCAGGTCCGGCAACGCGGATGGTCGACTTGAAAGGCCGCGCGGTCATACCCGGGCTGATGGACAACCACCTGCATTCTGCCGGCGGCGGCCCGGGCGTAGACCTCTCAGGTGCGCGCTCGCTCAGCGACGTCCTCAGCGCTGTGCAGGTGCGCGTGCAGTCGGCGACGGCCGCAGACGTGATCGTGTCCAACAGCGACTGGCACGAAGCGCAATTGAAAGAACGTCGTCTGCCGCTCCGCGACGATCTCGATCGCATCGCGCCGCATCATTCAGTCGTTCTGGTGCGTGGCGGACACGAATACATCCTCAATTCGGCGGCGCTGGCGCGTTGGCAGATCACTGAGCGCACGCCGGAACCCGCCGGCGGCCGCATTACCAGGTACCCGGATGGTCGGCTCAACGGCGAGCTTGTCGACGCTGCGAAGGCGTTGGTAAAACTGCCCGCCGCTCCGCCGCCAACGCCACAGCAGCAGATTGGCCGACGCCTCGCCGACTACAAGAAGCTCAATGCTGCAGGCCTCACCTCGGTTCGTCATCCTGGAATTTCGCTCGCGGAGTATCGGCTACTGCAGAACCTCGAAACGCAGGGCTTGTTGACGCTGCGCGTCAATGCCTTGCTGCGGCCGGCCATCACCGCCGCCGGCGTCGATCCCACACTCGTGTCGTCCGGCATCAAGCAAGGTGACGGCAACGCGTCATTGCGCATCGCCGGCATCAAGCTGGCGGTCGATGGCGGTTTCGAAGGCGGGTTGATGCGGGATCCCTACGAAAAGCCCTGGGATCAGAACGGGTCGTTTCGGGGCCTGCAGACCATCGATACCGAGCGTTTCACGGCGGCGGTTCGCGAGCTGAACCGCCAGAACTGGCGCGTCGCCACGCACGCGGTCGGCGACGCGGCCATCGATTTGGTGCTCAGCGCCTACGAAAAGGCCAACGCCGAGCAATCCATCATTGGGCGGCGCTGGGCCATCGAACACGCCTTCATCGGACGTCCCGACCACCTGCCGCGCATCAGAGCGCTTGGGCTCGCGATTTCGGCTCAGCACCATTTGTATCTCGCCGGACCCAGTCTGGCGAACTACTGGGGTATGGCCCGCGCGTCGCTCACGACCCCGGTCAAGATGTACCTCGACGCGCAACTGCCGGTGTCCTCTGGCAGCGACGCGCCGGTGGTGCCGTACCCGCCGCTGTGGACGTTCTACCATTTCATTACCCGGGACACCATGACCGGCGGCGTCTTTGGTCCGGATCAGCGGGTCACGCGCCAACAAGCGTTGCGGATGGCGACGATCAACAACGCGTGGCTGACGATGGAGGAACGAAGCAAAGGATCGATCGAACCCAACAAACTTGCCGATCTCGTCATCCTCAATGAGGATCCCCTGACTGCGCCCGAAACCCGGCTCCGCGACGCAACAGTCCTCGCCACGATCGTGGGCGGAAAACTCGTGTTCGGCGATCTGCGTATGCCGTAACGGGCGATCGCATCCACGGCGCGCCTGGCGCAGTTCGTCAAGTACACTGCTGGTCGATGACGCTGGGCCGGAAACTTGCCGCCGTGATCCTGAGCACCACGATTGCATTGCTCGCGGTGGAAGTGCTGCTGCGCAACTTCTTTCCACGCCGGACCGCCGAAGTGCTCATGGACTTCTACCCGGCGATGTTCAAAGACAGTGACGTCCTTCCCTATCGCCTCCGCGAAAACTACCAGGGGCGGCTGGCGACCACAGAATTCGACACGCGGATTCGTATCAACTCGCTCGGCTACCGCGGCAAGGAGTTCACGCGCGACAAGGGCGGCGCGCTCCGCATCCTGACGATCGGCGATTCCTTCACTTTCGGGTGGGGCGTTAACGATGACGAAACCTATGCGGCGCATATCGAGCGCCTGCTTGCAGAGCGCCTGCCGGGCCGGCAAGTCGAAGTGATCAACGGCGGCTTTGCCGCATGCTATTCGCCAGACACGTACTACCTGTATCTGAAGAACGAAGGCCTCGCGTTGCAGCCCGACGCCATCGTCGTCGGCGTCTTCGTCGGCAACGACCTCGATTCGCCGGCCGCATTCGAAAACGAATGGATCGAAACCGACGAGGATGGTTTGCCCTCACGCATCCGCAACGTCAACTCACACGTGGTTGGCAATCGCCTGCTGCCTCGCAACGTTCCGGTGCGCTATCGCACTCCGTTATTGAGCCGGCTGCATGTCTACCAGGGATTGTTCGACATCTGGTGGGAACTGGCGCCGCGTCTGAAGGCGTGGCTGCCCGGCGTGGCCATCACGGTGTATGCCGCGCAACCAGCCACGTCGTCCGAGGAAGGTGTGCCGTACATTTATCGTCAGATCTACGAGGACCGAACCGAGCGTGTGTTCAAGCGTGTCTTCTCGGTGTTTGCCGGCATGCACCGGTTG
>DASPNQ010000050.1:0-28986 GCA_035626435.1 Vicinamibacterales bacterium | reverse complement strand
CACGCGTGCCGCCGGCAACAGCACTGCGGGCGTAGAACCGCCGGCGCAGCTGCAGGCACGTGCAAGGATCACCGAACGCGGAATTTGTGTCGCATAATGCGAACGTGATTCGCTACAGAAGTGCTGCCACTCTTGCCGTTGTCGCATTGTGGTCGACAATCGACGTCGGCGCGTGGGGCGCGCAAGGCCATCGCCTGGTTGGTTTGATTGCGGCGGAGCGGCTGACACCCGCCGCGAGACAACAGGTCAACTGGTTGCTTGACGGTCAGACACTCGCGGATGTGTCGAGTTGGGCCGACACCATCACCGGCGAGCAGGTGCAGTCGTCATACTGGCATTACCTGAACATTCCACCGGATGCGCGCGGCTACGATCGCGATCGCGATTGCCCAAGGCAACCTGGCGTCGAAGCCGGTTCGCGCAGCGATCGCTGGCGCGACTGCGTCGTCGATCGCATCACCTACTGGGAACAACGCCTGGCCGATCCGAAACTCGATCGCGCCGATCGCGCGACCGCGCTGAAATTCGTGGTGCACTTCATCGGCGATTTGCATCAGCCGTTTCACGCGCTCGGCGTCGGGCGCGGCGGTAACGACGTTCGCGTGAGTGTGTTCGGCCAGAGCGACTGCTCGAATGATCCGGCACGGCCGTCCCCGTGCAACCTGCATTCAGTCTGGGACGGCCGCTTGATCTCGCGACGCAACCTCGACGACGGCCGGTATCTCGGCGAGCTGAACAAGCTGATCGCGCAAAAGGGATGGTCGGCGTCGCAATCGCCCGGCACGCCGGCGCAGTGGGCAGAGCAGTCGTTTCGCCTGGCGAAGGAGGCGCTCGTCGACAATGGCGCCAACATCGACGAAGGGTACTTTCGCCGGCACATCGGCGTCATCGAGGAACGAATGGCGCTGGCCGGCCTACGCCTCGCTGCCGTATTGAATCGCGTGCTGGCGACGCCGCCGCCCATGTAACGTTTCGTCGCGCGGGGCTCCTCCGAACGACGGCTCGTTCAGTCGGCCCGAAGCGCCGTTACCGGATCCACTTTTGAGGCCTTGTGCGCCGGAACTACACACGCCACAAGAGCGACCGTTGTCAGCACCATCGTGATCACAATCATCGTCAGCGGATCCGTGGGTTCGATCTCCGCAACGAGGCGGAACTGCGCGACGATGCCCAGCAGGACGGCGCCGGGAATCCCGATCGCCAGGGCAATGGCCAGCTGCGTCAGCCCTTTCTTCAAGAACATCCAGGACACGTCCCATCGGCTGGCCCCGACAGCCATGCGTACGCCAATCTCCTGCGTCCGTTGCGTGACGGCATAGGCGATGACACCGTAGACGCCGACAGCGGACAACAGCAGCGCAATTCCGGCCAGCACACCGAACAGAATCGCGAAGATGCGATAGATCGAGCGCTCGTTGGCGAACACGCTGGCCACGGTTTCGATACTGAATACCGGCTGATCGACGTCGATGTGCTGCACGGCGCCGCGAACCGCCGCCATGATGCTGGCCGGCGGCAGAGCGCTGCGAACAACCAGGGACGACGTGCGGTCCGGCCGGCTCATGAACGGCAGATACACGACCGGATTTCGAAACGCGTCGTCATCACTGCCTTGGAGGAACGTCGGAACGACGCCGACGACCGTACGCCACGGCTGCGGAGGGGCGTCCGGTTCGTCGAGCCGAGGCACGAACCGCAGCTGCCGGCCAATCGGATCCTCGCCGCGGAAAAATCGATCCGCCAACAACTGGTTTATCACCACAGGCGCTGAGCCGGGGGCGGCGTCGCCATTCGCGAACCCACGGCCGCGAATCACGCCGACGCCGAGCGTCTCGAAATATCGCGGCGACACCGCCACCGTCGACACAAACGGCCGCTGCTGATCGTCCATGTCCGCACTGCCGGCGATGATGACGCGCCACTCCTCGTGGTCCAGGGGTGGCACCGCGGTCGTGATGGCCGCGGCTTGAATGCCGGGAATGGCTTCGACGCCCGGCAGCAGCTGCTCGAAAAACCGGCGCCGCGCTTCCGGCGTCGGGTACTTGGACGGCGGCAGCTGCATTCGCATCCGGGTCAGACCTTCGACCTCGAAGCCCGGCGACGCGTCATAGAGCGCGATGAAGCTGCGCAGCATCAGGCCGGCGCCGCAGAGCAACACGATCGTCAGGGCCAGTTCGGACACGACCATGATCGTGCCGAGACGCCCGGAGCGGCGATTACCCGCAGAGCCGCGCGCGCCTTCCTTGAGCGTGTCCTGCGGGTTCTCACGCGACACCTGCAGAGCCGGCGCGATGCCAAAGATGATGCCGGCGGCGACGCAGATCGCCGCGACATAGGACACGACGCGGTAGTCGATCGTGAACCGGATCCAGTAGGGCGCGCCGGTCGCTCGTATCGCATCATCGAATGCGCGCACGCCGAAAGCGGCCAGCACCAGCCCGAGGACGCCACCGATGAACGACAACGCAATGCTTTCGATCAGCAGTTGGCGGACGACGCGCCAGCGCGTGGCACCGAGCGCGTAGCGCACCGCCACCTCGCGTGATCGATACATTGCACGGGACAACAGCAGGTTCGCAACGTTGGCGCACGCGATCAGCAGCACGAAGACGACGGCTCCCATTACGACCAGGAACATCCGTGGTGCCGAGCCGTTGAGGAACCGCCCAACCAGGTTCTCGACCTGCGCACCGACGACGTTCTTCGATTGGTTGGGATGCTCTTTGATGATCCGCTGCGCGATGCCTTCGATTTCGTTCGAGGCTTGTTCGACGGTCACGCCGGGCGCGAGGCGGCCAAATACGCTCAGCAAGCGGATCTCGCGCGTCAACTGTGCTTCCACCGGAATGAACGGCACCCAGAGCTCGCTGTTCTCCGGGAATTTCATGCGCTCCGGCATCACCCCGATGATGGTCGCCGGGCTGCCGTTGATCTTGAGGATGCGGCCGACGACGTTCGGATCGCGCGCGTAGCGGTTGGTCCAGATCTCGTAGCCGATGATGACGACGGGCTCGGCGCCGGGCCGGTCCTCGCCGTCGACGAAGCTGCGGCCCAGCAGCGGGCGCTGACGGAGGATGTCGAACAGATTGGCGGTGACTCGCGCGCCCTGCGTCTGCTCCGGCGGCGCATGGTCGTCGCTGATATTGATCGCGCCAAAGTTCGAGGCGCCGAGCGAGGTGAACGACCGCGCCTGCTTCCAGTCCTCGAAATCAGGCACCGCAGAAGGCAGCCGCCGTCCGCGAGTAGGGCGCCACGATATCGCGTGGATTTCCTCGGCGCGCTCGAACGCGAAGCCGCGAAAGTACGCCGCGTTGACGATCGTGAAGCCCAGCGTGTTGGCGCCGATGCCGAGCGCGATTGCGGCAATCGCAGCAGCGGCAAACCACTTCTCCTTCAGCATCAATCGACCCGCAAAGCGCAGGTCCTGCAGCAGATCGTCGAGTACCCGGAAGCCGCGCGCGTCGCGATGACGCGATTGCAGCGCCGATGCCGCGCCAATGCGGAGCGCCGCCTGCCGCCGCGCTTCGACGGCGGTCATGCCCTTGCGCAGGTTGTCTTCCGTCAGCATCTCGAGGTGGGATTGCAGCTCCTGCGCAAAATCGCGATCGTCGGAGCCGCCGCTGAACAGTGCGCGCAGACGCGCGGCGAAATGGCGGAGCGCGGTCATCGGGTGCTCCGCGGCGAGAGGTTGAGCAGGCGATCCATCACGCCGGCGATGCGCTCCCAGTTTTTCGCTTCGGCGGCGAGCTGTTTCTTGCCGGCCTTGGAGATCGCATAGAACTTCGCCTTGCGATTGTTCTCCGAGGTGCCCCACGAGGCGTCGATCCAGCCCTTCTGCACGAGCCGGATGAGGCACAGGTAGATGGTGCCCTGGTTGACCTGCAGCGCCTCCTCGCTGATTTGCTCGATGCGCCGCGCGATGCCGTAGCCGTGCATCGGGCCCATCACGTCGAGCGTCTTGAGGACCATCAGGTCCAGCGTGCCCTGCAATATCTCTGACTTATCGTCGTCGCCCACGAGCGCTCCTGTCGGATGCTAAGAGGAGTATCACGTGCTCCTGTGGGACGTAAAGAGGAGCGGGAAAGTTCCGCAGCAACGCAAAAAGGCCGCCTGCAGCCAGGCGGCCTTTAGCTGGCGGGTCCAGGACCCGCCGTTACACGAGAGAGGTTACCGCAGCCGCGCCGCGCGGCCGCGCAGGGCTTCCGCAAGCGCTTTGAGGCGCTTCTGATCGATGCCCGAGCCCTTGTCGGCATCGGCATCGAACTGGCCGGCGATCGTTTCGAGCCGGTCCAGGGCGGCTTTGGCGTTGCCTTCCTTGCCGGTCCGCAACGAGTCGACCGCGGCGAGCGCCTCGGTCGTAGCGCGCAGCCGATCGGCGGCAATGCTCTTCGATCGGCTCAACTGATCCATGTAGGCCTTCGCCACGGCTGAGGTCGCCTGCCATTGCACTTTCGGCTGGTTCTGCGAGTTGAACTCCTGCAGCCGGAACTGCACCGCCGCATCGATCTCGTTCTGCGACAGCAGGTCGCTGGCCTTGAGACGGAACACATCGATGCCGCGCGCGATCTCCGCGCCGTAGATGTGGCCGTTGTACCAATATGACGACCAGTAGCCGCCCGAGGCCATTGCTTCGGCGTTGATCGGACCGCGATCGAAATACGCGATCTCTTTCGGGTTCGCGGAATCGGTGAAGTCGAACACCGAGATCCCGCCTTGATACCACGACTGCACCATGATGTCGCGCCCGGGCACCGGGATCAGCGAGCCGTTATGCGCGACGCAGTTTTCCTGCTCGGTCTGCGCTGCCGGCATCTTGTAGTAGCCCTTGAATACGAGCTTTCTGTCGACGATGTCGTAGATCGCGTTCGCACCCCAGGTCAGCGGGTCGATGGCGCGGCACCGCGGCCGGCCGCCGCCGCCCCATTCGTCGGTGAACACGACCTTGGTGCCGTCGTTGTTGAACGTCGCGGAGTGCCAGTAGGCGAAGCCCTTGTCCGAGACGAAATCGAGCCGCTTCGGGTTGCGCGGGTCGCTGATGTCCATCAGGATGCCGTTGCCGGAGCAGGCACCGGCAGCGAGACCCATTTCCGAATACACCGTGATGTCGTGGCACTGATTCGTGACGCTGGTGCGTTGGGTGTTCGGGCCGTGATCGCCGCCGGCCCAGAGACCCGCGATGTTGCCCGTCTCGTTCATGAAGATGCGCGGTTGATTGACGATGCGCGACTTGGCCGGTTCGGCGAGCGGCACTTCGATGACGTCGATGCTGAAGAGGGAGGTGTTCGGATCCTCCTTGGCGTCCTTGCCGGAGCACCCGACCAGCTCTTCACCGGAGCGCACGCTGCCCGTGCCCGATGCATACAAGTAGATGTGGCTCTTGTCCTTCGGATCCGGGACCAGCGTGTGGGTGTGGGAGCCACGGCAGGTTTGCACGGCGGCAACCTGCTTTGGATTCTTCAAGTCGGTGATGTCGAAAATGCGAACGCCGCGGAAGCGTTCGGCGCTGACCGTCTCGGTGACGCCCTGCAGCCCGCAGTCAAGACGGCCGCGCGTCTGCTCGACCGACATGAACAGCAGGTTGCCCCAGATCGACACGTCACCCTGACCGCCCGGGCATACCACCGACGCCAGCAGCTGCGGGCGGTTGGCGCGTTCGATGTTGTAGGTGTTGAAGCCGTGGTAGTTCCCGACCACGACAAAGTTGTCTTTGAACGCAAGATCGGAGTTGGTGTAGCTCAGTTGATTCGGATTGGGCGGCGTGCGCGGTGCCCCCGGCTCGGGTTCGGCGGGCGGACGGGTCCCGAGCGGCGCCGCCGGATCGAAGAAGCCTTCCGGCTTCGGCAGATTGGCGATCAGCTCCATGTTCCAGGCTGCTTCGGCCGCCTTCACGCCTACACCGCCGGGTTTCAAATTCGCGCGCGGATCGGTGGTCGACGGCCGCGGCAGGTCGTCGGGCGGGATCGGATCGGGTAACCGCGGCGGCGTGGTGTTCTGAGGCGCCTGAGGTGCCTGGGGTGCGGCCTGGCCGACCGCCATCGCCGACACCAGCAGCATGGCTGCGACACACGTTGTCCGTCTCATCATCGTCTCCTTACCGCAGCGCAGCGGCGCGGCCCTTCAAAGTGTCAGCCAGCGCCGTCAAGCGCATGGCGTCGCGACCGGTTTTCGATTTCGCATCCGCCTCGATCTGAGCAGCCACTGCTGTTAAAGCGTCGAGTCGCGATGCCGCATCTCGTTCCCTGCCGGTGCGCAGCTCGTCGACCCTCGCCAGCGTGTCGCGGACCGCCTTGGCGCGCTCCGCGGTGATCGCGTTGGTGCGTCCGAGTTGATCGAGATAGGCCTTGGCCACCGCCGAGGTCGGCTGCCACTTGAGGCGCTGCTGGTTCTGCGCATTGAACTCGCTGGACCGCACCTGGATGGCCGCGTCGATTTCGTTCTGCGACAGGTGCTCGGTCGGCACCAGTCGGAAGACGTCCATGCCGCGCGAAATCTCGGCGCCGTAAATGTTGCCGTTGTACCAGTAGGCCGACCAGTAGCCGCCGATGATCAGGTTTTTCGGATCGAGCGGACCGCGATCGAAGTAGGCGATTTCCACCGGGTTTTTCGCGTCGGTGAAATCAAACACCGAAATACCGCCCTGGTACCAGCCCTGGACCATGATGTCGCGGCCAGGCACGGGAATGACCGAACCGTTGTGCGCGACGCAGTTTTCCGTCTCGGTCTGCGGCGCCGGCATCTTGTAATAGCTGCCGAACACCATCTTCTTGTCGACGATCTCGAAGATCGCATTGGCGCCCCACGACATCTGGTCGGTGGCGCGGCAGCGCGGCCGCGTCCCGCCGCCCCATTCGTCCGTAAACACCACTTTGGTGCCGTCGTTGTTGAAGGTGGCCGAGTGCCAGTAGGCGAAGTTCTTATCCGAAACGAAGTCCAGGCGCTTCGGATTTACCGGATCGCTGATGTCGAGCAGGATGCCATTGCCCGAGCACGCGCCGGCCGCGAGGCCGACTTCCGGATACACGGTGATGTCGTGGCACTGGTTGGTCGTGCTCGTCCGCTGCGTGCCGGGTCCGTGATCGCCGCCCGCCCACAGGCCGGCGACGTTGCCCGACTTTTCGTCCATGAAGATGCGCGGCCGATTGACGATGCGTGCTTTTTCCGGCGCGCCGAGCGGCACTTCGATGACGTCAATGCTGAACAGCGCGGTGTTCGGGTTTTCCTTCGGATCGCCGCCGGAGCAATCGATCAACTCTTCCCCCGAGCGCACGCCGCCCGTGCCCGAGCCGTAGACGTAGAGAGTTTCCTTGTCTTTCGGCACCAGCGTGTGGGTGTGCGAGCCGCGGCACGTCTGCACCGCGGCAATCTGTTTCGGGTTGCGGATGTTCGTAATGTCGAAGATGCGGACCCCGCGGAAGCGCTCTTTGCTCACCGGCTCGACGACGCCCTGGGTGCCGCAGTCGATGCGGCCGCGTGTCTGCTCAACCGACATGAAGAGGAGATTGCCGTAGATCGAGACGTCTCCCTGCCCGCCCGGACAGACGATCGACGCCAGCAGCCGCGGGTTTCTGGAGCTCTCGATGTCGTAGGCGTTGAAGCCATGGAAATTGCCCATCACCATGTGGTTGCCCGAGAACGCCAGGTCGGAATTGGCAAAATCGAGCGCGCCGGGACCCTGCGGGATCTGCGGTGCCTGGGGCGTCTGCGGCGTCGGCGCCGACTCCGGCGTCGCATTGGCGGGGCGCTCGCCGGGTGTCGGCACGCCGGCCGGGTTCTTGGGATCGAAGAAGCCTTCCGGCCGCGGCCGCGTCGACACCAGCTCCATGCCGCGCGCGGCCACGCCGGCATCCCGCAGGCCGGGCTTCAGACCAATGCGCGGATCGTTTGCGTCGGCGGGCTTCTGCTGCGCGACCACTGTCGCCAGACCCAGCGCCACAAACACTGCAATCGCCGTCACTCTCATTTCACGATCTCCCTGAGCATCATGCCCATGCGTTCGATTTCCATCCGCTGATCGGCATCGACATCAGACGCGAACGCGTAGATGCCGCCTTCCTGTCCCGCACCGGGCGACTTGAATAGCTCTTCGACCATCGTGATGGCGCCGGCGTGGTGCTTGATCATTCCCTGTAGAAACAGCCGATCGAACTCGACGCCCTTGGCCGCGGCGAGCTTGGCCATTTCATCAGGCGTCAGCATCCCCGGCATCATGCCACCCGGTTCGTGATGGGCGTGCGGGCCGGGGATCTCCGCGCCGTGATCCTTGAGCCAGGTCCGCATCATGTTCATCTCGTCTTCCTGCGAAACCTGGATGCGCAGGCCGAGCCGCTTCAAGTCGACGTTGTTGGTGCGGTCGTTGATCAACGCCACCATTTCGACGGCCTGCGCGTGATGCGCGATCATCCCCTGCATGAACTTGATGTCGGCGGCCGTCGCGCCGACTTTGGAGAGGTCGGTGGCTTCCGCCGTGCTGATGGTCCTGGTGCTCTGGCCTGGCGCGCCGGGCTGGAGCAGCGGCGTGTCGGACGCGCCACCGCCCGCACTTTTACAGCCGGCGAGCACACCTATCAATAGAAATGAAATGACGTTCGATCCAACAGATTTGCGCACTGGCCAACTTTACTAAAAATTAACGATTCCCGGGGGCGAAGGGCGCGCCGTCAGACAGGCGTCGTGCAGACTTACTGCTTGTCGTATTCGCCCGTCGTTTCCTCGACGCGGAACGACCAGTCGACGTTCGTCGATTCAACCAGGAAATCGTAGGTCCTGGGGCCTTCGTCGTATTCGACGGTGCCAGTGCCCATTCCCGTGTGATCGGCGACGATTCCCAGCGTCCGGCCGCTGATCGCGCTCCTCATCGTCAGTTTGAACGTGCCCCGTCCGGGGGGCGATTCGTTCGTCGTCCGCCAGGTAATCCGGAAACGGCCCGTCTCACTCGTCACGTCGCCGACCGTCGCTGTCCCGCGCCCCTGCCACGAGCCAACCACTCTTGTAACGCCAATGATCGGCTGCGGCTCTGCGGGCTTCTGGCTGCAGGTGCCAGCCACGAAGGACACGAAGAACACGAAGCAACATTTTTTCAAGACCATTGGTTTGAGAAATGCTCTGTGATCGTGCTTACTGCTGGGTCGACGTCGCCGCCGCGGGGGCACTCCACTCCGGCGGGTTCTGGCCGAGCAGGTGCCGCACGAAGAAGTCGAACCGCTTGCGCTCGCCATAGTCCGCGTACTGCCCGCCGCGGCCGGCGTTGTGGTCTTCACCGGGGTAGATCAGCAGATCGAAATTTTTGTCGGCCTTGATTAACGCGTTGACCACCTGCATGGTCGACGCTGGATCGACGTTGGTATCGAGCTCGCCGACCATCAGCAGCAGCTTGCCCTGCAGCAGGTGCGCATGGTCGACGTTCGACGACGCTGCGTATTGCGGACCGATCGGCCATCCCATCCACTGTTCGTTCCACCAGATCTTGTCCATGCGGTTGTCGTGGCAGCCGGCGTACGACACCGCTGCCTTGTAGAAGTCGGGATGAAAGAGCAGCGCGCCCATCGCGTTCTGGCCGCCCGCCGAGCCACCGTAGATGCCGACGCGCGTGATGTCGTACCACGCGTTTTGAGCGGCGAAGGCTTTGTGCCACAGGATGCGATCCGGAAACCCGCCGTCCCTGATGTTCTGCCAGGCGACGTCATGGAACGCCTTCGAGCGATTCGAGGTGCCCATGCCGTCCATCTGCACGACGATGAAGCCAAGCTCCGCCTGCGCCTGCATGGCTGAATAGGCCGAGAACGATTTCGGCGTGTGCGTGCCGTGCGGGCCGGCGTAGATGTATTCAATGACGGGGTATTTTTTCGACGCCTCGAAGCGCGCCGGTTTCCAGACCAGGCCCCAGATGTCGGTGACGCCGTCGCGTCCTTTGGCGACGAACACCTCCGGCGCCCTCCATCCGGTCTTGACCAGCGCGGTGGCATCGCCCCGCTCGATCTCGATACCCGCCGTCGCCGCACCGGTCGAGAGCTCGATCAGCTCGAGGACCGGCGGCATATCCACCCGCGAGTAGTGATCCAGCATGTACTTCAAGTCCGACGAGAATTCGACCGTGTGGTTGGCGTCGACGGTGGTGAGCCTGGTCAGTCCGCTGCCATCGAAATTGATGCGAAAGTAATGCTGGAAATAGGGGTCCTTGCCCGCATCGATGCCGCCGGCGCTGAACCACAACCGGCGGTTGTCCTCATCGACCCTGACGACGTGCCGCACCGGCCAAGCGCCCTTTGTAATCTGCTGCTTCACCTTGCCGGTGGCGCCGTCGAGCAGATAGAGGTGGTTCCATCCATCGCGCTCCGACATCCAGATCACCTCCTTGCCGTCGGCAAGGTCATGGCGGAAGCGCTTGCCGGCCTGCAGGGTCGCCGCGGAACGGTTGTAATAGAAAAACGTCTTCGGCTCCTCCGACACGATCGCCCGTGCGGCGCCGGTGTGTGCATCGACTTCGACGACGCGGTAGATCTCGTGGCCGCGCTGGTTGTACTCGAAGGTGAACGCGCGGCTGTCCTTGCGCCACACCAGGTCCGACAGGTCGTACGGGTTCGGAAACAATTTCGTGTCGACGATGATCTGTTTCTGGCTGCGCACGTCGAAGAGCACGGGCTGTTCGAGGTCGAGCAGGTCGCCCGGCTTTGCGTACTGGGCGGCCCAGTGCTCCGGCTGCAACTGATCTTCTGGCGAGGACGCGATGTAGTGGACCAGGCGGCGGTAACCCGGCCGCACGCGATACGCGGCGATTTTGCTCGAGTCCGGCGACCAGACGATCGACGCGCCGTCGTAGTACTGACCCTCCGAACCGTCGCTGCTCAGCGCGATGCGCTTGTCACCGCCGAACGGACGAATCGCCACGTTGTAGTTGTCGATAAAGGCCATCCACTTGCCGTCGGGCGACATCCGCGGACGCGGGGTGATGCTCGACAGCTCGCCGCGGACCGGACCCGTGATGCCGCGCCGGATTTCGCCCGGCGCCGGTGCTTCAGGCGTGTGGCACGCGTAGTCGGCCAGCGTGCACGTCCATCGCGCACCGGCGATGGTCATATCGATCGCGCTCAGCGCTTCGTTGAACGCGAAGGTCTGGAAGGGCAGTCGCGTCGAAGTATAGGCGCGGCCGGATGCGCGTGACAGCGACGCCGCCAAAGCGCTGTGATCGAAGGCGGGCTGCCGGGTCCGCGTATCGGCGTCGACCATCACGAACTCGTGGCCGTCGGCCAGCGTGCGGCGGTAGTAGAAGCGATGCGTTCCGCTCACCCATGTCGGCGGGTCTGCCAGAAACGGCGCCGCCGATTCGTACTGCTGGCGCAGGGCTTGCGCCCGCTGATAATCGGTCGTGGTCACTTGCGCGGACGCGGACAGCGCAGTCCCCAGGATCAGCGCCGCAGCAGATACAGAAGTCGTGTTCATAAGTACACTTGCTCGAGTGAAAAAGATTGTCTGGTCAGCGGGCATTCTAGCGCTATTGATCTGCAGCGGTGCGTCCGGCGCGCAGGAATCTGCGCAGGCGCCGCAGCAACTGGAGTCGGCGGCCGGTGCCGCGTCGGCGCTGCCGCGACTACGCAGCCTGCTGGTCAGTCATCGGGGTCAGCTGGTGCTCGAGCGATATTTCAACGGCGCCCGCGCTTCGCAACCGGCCAACATCAAGTCCGCGTCCAAGAGCGTCATTGCCGCGCTGATCGGCATCGCGATAGGCAAGGGCCACATTCCCAGCGCGGACCAGAAAGCCGCTGTCTACTTCCCGCAGCTTGCCAGGGATCCCGATCCGATGAAGCGCGGCATTTCCATCCTCGACCTGGTGACGATGCGATCAGGTCTGGAGTCGACCAGCGGCCGCAATTACGGCGCGTGGGTGCGCAGCAAGAACTGGGTCAATTACGTGCTGAGTCGCCCGCTCGTCGACCGGCCCGGAACGCGCGTCGAGTACAGCACCGGCAGCAGTCACCTGCTGTCGGCGATCCTGACGATCGCCACGAAGAAGAGCACCTGGGCGTTTGCGCAGGAGGAACTGGCAAAGCCGCTCGGCTTCACCTTGGCCCGCTGGCCTGCCGATCCGCAGGGCATCTATTTCGGCGGCAACGAGATGCTGATGACGCCGCGACAAATGGTGCGCTTTGGCGAGTTGTACCTGAATGACGGCCGCGCCGGCGATCGACAGATCATCCCGAAGGACTGGGTCGACAAGGCCGACGATGGGGTGGGGCGATCGCGATGGGGGAGCGACCGGGAGTACGGCCACGGGTTCTGGATTCGCGAGTTCGACCGCGTGAAGTCGTATTACGCGTGGGGCTACGGCGGCCAATTCATCTTCATCGTGCCCGCCAAGCAGCTCGTTGTCGTCACCACCTCGCGTGCCGATGTCTCCGCGGAGCGCCGCGATCATCTCGACGGAATTTATTCAGTGGTAGCCCAGATCGTTGCGGGGTATTGAGTTCCGGATGACGCCGAGGCAGCGCGCCGGTCAGTCGTCGACTGCTTGCCATGAGCGAACCTTACGATTCGCCAAAGGCGAGCCGAGGTGAGTGAATGGTGCGCCCAGCAGGACTCGAACCTGCAACCTTTGGCTCCGGAGGCCAACGCTCTATCCAATTGAGCTATGGGCGCGAGGCTTCCATCATACCTCGCAGCCCAGCCGGCTATCATTTACTCACCCAGCCACGGGGCGGCTACGCCGCGCTGACGGCGATGCCATCGCCGCCCGCTCGACAATGCTCGGGCGTTCCACCGGACGCGTCACGGGCCGACTACGCAAAGCCGGGTGAATCGTGGGCAAATCGGCCCTGGTTCGGCACATCCATTCACGGCCCTTGCTGTCGGCGCCGGGCGTGAACATTGTCGCCCTAGCTTCGACCTTTCGCCTGATCACAATCCTGGCGGCCGCGTTTTCCCCAGGAGAGTTCCCGCGCGGGCGTGGCGAACCGCTTGCACAAGTGGTCGCCGGAGTGGACGGATTATAAATATGCGAGCGCCAGGCGATCGAAGGTCCCGTGTGCGGTTCGAGGTGTTCGGAGCGTTCTGGGGAACGTTTGACGCTGGCGACGCCGTGCGTGTTCATAATCTGACTCGGCACGGCGCGCTGATCGAAGCGCATCAGCCAATTGCCGTCGAGTCGGTCCAATCCGTCTGTCTGACGCTCGACGGCCAACCGGCGATTGCCGACGCGCGCGTCCGCCATCTTCGCCCGACCCACACTGACGAGGGTGAGCGTTATCTCGTCGGTGTCGAATTCCTCAGCACGACTGTAGCCTTCCACGAAGCCGTCGATCGACTGATGGCTTACCGTGCTGCCCATACCGAACATACGTAAGTTGTTGACCAGTATGTGGTGACCTTCCACATCCGGGCGGCTAAATAAGTTCTCCCTTTCGCGAAACTGCCCTCGCCAAAACCTAGATCTGCCTTTGCGACGCCGGCAAGTCTGCCGACAGGCAGACAACTGGCTCCCAAATGTTGGCGACTTCTTTGCACAAGGGCAGGCCATGAATGACGCCGTCTCCTCCGATCGTCGTCGAGTCCCCCGCGCCATGATCGCCGACACCGAACTGTCGGTGCTGGCGTTTCCGATCCCGGTGCGGCTGCTTGACATCAGCCTCAGCGGGGTCCTGCTCGAGTCGTCCCATCCGGTCGACCTCGGGACGCGCGGCACGTTGCGCTTCAACTTTGGCGGCGTGCCGTTCTCGGCGGACGTGCGAGTGGAACGGATTGAACGCGCGCGCGGCGAGGCCGCCGAGCGGTACTCGATCGGCGCGTCGTTCGTCGCGCTGAGCCGGGAAGACCAGCGTGTGATCGAACGGTTTGCCGATCAGTGAGGCCTATCGTGGAAGCATCCAGAGACTACAGCAGCCCCAGCACCGTCACCCCCATCGGCGCCGGCATGGCGTCGCGATCGAAAACGCACGTCCGGCTGATTGGCCGCGGCCCGCAGATGGCGGCGCTGCAAGCCGAAATCGACCGGGTGGCCCGCAGCGACGCCAAGGTTCTGATCCACGGCGAGAGCGGCGTGGGCAAGGAGATCGTCGCGCGCACCATTCACTACAACGGTCCGCGCGCCAACATGGCGTTCGCGCCGGTCAACTGCGCGGGGCTGCCTGAAACGCTGCTCGAGTCGGAGTTGTTCGGGCACGTCAAGGGCAGCTTCACCGGCGCCTACCGCGACAAGCCCGGCAAGCTCGAGTCCGCCCACATGGGCACCGTCTTCCTCGACGAAATCGGCGAGATGACGCTGCGGATGCAGGGGCTGCTGCTGCGGTTCCTGGAGACCGGCGAAATCCAGCGCGTCGGCGCAGACGGCGGTGCACGCCACGTCAACGTCCGCGTCATCGGCGCGACGCACCGCAACCTGCGCGACATGATCGCGCAGGGCACCTTCCGCGAAGACCTCTACTACCGGCTGAACGTCATTCAGATCACGGTGCCGCCGCTGCGCGAGCGCCGCGAGGACATTCCCGAGCTGGTCACGCACTTCCTCAACAAGTTCGTGGCCGCCAACCGCTCGCCGATTACCGGCGTCGCGCCCGACGCGATGAAAGCGCTCGTCGCCTACTCGTGGCCGGGCAACGTCCGCGAGCTCGAGAACCTGATCGAGCGGATGGTCGTCGCCGTCCAGCACGAGACCATCGAGCTCCACGATCTCCCCTCGGAAGTCCGGGCGCAGGACAACGTCGCCTTCCGGCCCAGGCGCGAGCGGCGCCGCACGGTGGCCGACGATCTCTACGCGCGGCTCACCGAAAATCGCGAGTCGTTCTGGACCACGGTCTATCCGATGTACATGGCGCGCGAGATCACGCGCGCGCACGTGCGGGACGTGGTGCGGCGCGGCCTCGAAGAGGCGCGCGGCAACTACAAGATCGTCGCCCGCCTCTTCAACATGGAATCGCGCGAATACAAGCGCTTCCTGAATTTCTTGAGGAAACATGACTGCCAACTGCCGTTCAAAGAATATCGATAGCGCCGCCGCGCGCCGTCTCGCCGGGTACGGAACGTGCGCCGCCCGCATTGCGCTGGCGACCGTGTTCCTGTCCGCTCCAGCGACCGCGCAAACCACGAAGCCGGCGGCCAGCGCGCCGGCGTCGATGCCGCCGGCCGCTGCCGCCGCGGCCGCGCCGCGCGCGACCGATCCGGTGGTGCCGCCCGGCTATGTGATTGGCACCGACGACATGCTGTCGATCGTCTACTGGAAAGACAAAGACATGTCGGCGGATGCCAAAGTGCGTCCCGACGGCCGCATCGCGCTGCCGCTGATCAATGAGGTGCAGGCCGCCGGTCTGACGCCCGAGCAGCTGCAGCAGAAGCTCACCGAAGAATCGAAGAAGTACCTCGAGGACGCCAGCATCACGGTGGTGGTCCGCGAAATCAACAGCCGCAAGGCGTTCATCACCGGTGAAGTCAACAAGCCGGGTCCGTATCCGCTGACCGCGCCCACCACGGTGATGCAGTTGATTTCGCTGGCGGGCGGTCTCCGGGATTACGCCAACAGCAAGAACATCATGATCATGCGGACCGAGAACGGCAAGCAGACCGCATTGAAGTTCAACTACAAGGAAGTCGCGTCGGGCAAGAAACTCAATCAGAACATCGAGCTGAAGCCCGGCGACACCGTGGTCGTTCCGTGATCGTCCATCGCTGCGCCCTCGTCGTCTGGTTGATCGCCGTCGCCGTGGCCGTGCCGACGACGGTGGCGGCGCAAGTCAACAACGGCCCGTTCGGCGGGCTGTTCGGCCGCACGCCGGAACGCGAGGGTCGTCAGTTCACCGCCGTGGAATTCCGCACCTCGGGTAGCGGTCAGTTCGAAGACGGCGTCTCACTGGACCATCCGCTCGCTCCCACCTTCGATCCCGGCAAGGGCGCGTACTCCGGTTCTGCGAATGCGGCGCTGTCGTTCGGCCGCCGTGGTTCCCGCATGGAATCGTTCATGAGCGGCGGCGTCGGTTACCAGGAATACTTCGCGTCTCGCTCCTATGGCGCGACCTCATTCCGGGGTGGCGGCACCTTGCGCGCCAGGCCGACGACGCGCGTGACCGTCGATTCGGCGGCGCACTTCAGCCGTCAACCGTATTTCCAGGTGCTGCCGCCGGTGCTCGCGGCCACGCCGCAGTGGGTCGTGCCGATTGCCGCGAATCCATTCGCCGCGCGGCTGCTCGTGAACGACAGTCTCGACGGCCAGGTCGGCTCCACTTACCAGCCCACCAAACGCTTCTCGACGAGCGCGTACGTGACCGGTCGCCAGATGCGCTTCCACCAAGAACCCGATCATGACTTCGACATGGTCGGCGGGCAGGGCGGCGCGCGCTATCAAATCAGCCGTGACACTTCGTTCGGCCTCGCCTACGGCCGGGAGAACTACCGCACCCGCAAGTTCGGCGAAGAAGGGCGTTACGTCCACGAATACCTGGAGGTCTCGCTCGATTTTCTGCGCGACATCAAGATCACCCGCCGCACGTCGTTCGGCATTACGACGCAAACGTCGGTGCTTCGGGAGGGTGGCGCCTCGCGGAAATACCGCCTCAACGGCAGCGCGACGCTCAGCCGTCTGTTTCAACGCACCTGGCGCGCCTCGCTGTCCGCGCAGCGGCGCACCGAATTCCTGCCCGGCTTCTTCAAGCCGCTGTTCTCGGATCAGGTGAACGCGTCGGTAGGCGGCATGTTCACGCCGCGCGTCGACTGGTTCGCGCTGGCTGGCGGCGGCGTCGGGCAATTCGGGTTCGACGCGAGCGGCCGCTTCCGGTCGGCGACGGCCACGACCCGCTTGAATGTGGGTCTATCCCGGCGCCTCGGCACCTTCGTTCAGTACTCGTTCTATCACTACGAGCTGCCTCCGGGCACCGACAGCCTGCCGGTGCTCGACCGCATGTCTCGTCAATCCGTCGTGGCAGGCTTCAATATTTTTGTGCCGCTCTATTCACAAGTGAGGGAGCCCGGTGGTCCCCAATAAGCAGTATTCGATCGAGACGCTGCTCGAGATCGCGAAGCGTCGCAAATGGCTGATCCTCCTGCCGGCCGTCGCGGTCGGTCTGATTGCGGTGCTGGTCATCAACCGGCTGCCCGATCTCTACCGGTCGGAAACGCTGATTCTGGTGGTGCCGCAACGCGTGCCCGAAAGCTACGTGCGCTCGACGGTGACGGCGCGCATCGAGGATCGACTGCAGGCGATCAGCCAGCAGATCCTCAGCCGCACCCGGCTCGAGCAGATCATCACCGACTTCAACCTCTACGCCAAGGAACGCGCCGATCAGGAGTTGATGGAGGACATCGTCGAGCGGATGCGCACGCGCGACATCGGCATCGACATCATCAAGGGTGATGCGTTCCGCGTCAGCTATACCGCGAGCGATCCGCGGACCGCGATGCGTGTGACCGAGCGGCTCGGGTCGCTGTTCATCGACGAAAGCCTCCGTGATCGCGAGGTGCTGGCGGAAGGCACGAGCCAGTTCCTGTCGACGCAGCTCGACGAAGCGCGCCGCGAGCTGGTCGCGGTCGAAAACAAGCTGCTCGAGTTCCAGCGGCTCCACGACGGCGAGCTGCCGTCGCAGGTCAACGCGAATCAGCAAGGCCTGCACAACACCGAAATGGCGCTGCAGCAGCTCGGCGAGTCGCTCAATCGCGATCGCGAGCGCCGCATCACGCTCGAGCGCACCGTCGCCGACATTCTCGACGCGCCGGAAGAGGTCAAGCCGACCGCGGTCGATGCCACGAAGAGCGAGGTTGCCGAAACCCTCGCCGACGAGTTGCGACTCCAGCGTCAGGCGTTGCTGGCGATGGAACTGAAGCTGAGGCCGGAACATCCGGATGTCCGCCGGCAGCGGCGCACCGTCAGCGAGCTCGAGCAGCGCGTCGAAGCGCAGAAGCTCGAAGGCACGCTCGCCGCGCGGCCGACCGGGCCGCCGGTGGTCATGGATTACAACAAGCGCAAGCGCCTCATGGATGCGCGCGCGGAGCTCGACAACCTGGATCGGCAGATTCAGGCGAAGATCGCCGAGGAGGCACGCCTGCGCAGCAACGCTGCGATGTATCAGCAGCGCATCGAGGCTGCGCCGATTCGCGAAGCGGAGCTGGTCGCCCTGACCCGCGACTACGAGACGATGCAGCAGACCTATCGCAGCCTGCTGCAAAAGAAGGAAGAATCGCAGATTGCGGCCAGTCTCGAAAAGCGGCAGATCGGCGAGCAGTTCAAGATTCTCGATCCGGCACGGATGCCGGAACAGCCTGCGAGCCCGGATCGCCCCCGTCTGTATGTGATTGGCCTGTTGGCCGCGTTCGCCGTCGGCTTCGGCATCGCCGCGCTGGCCGAGTACTTCGACCGAACCTTGCGCAGCGAAGCCGACGTTCGCGCGGCGCTGAACCTGATGGTGCTCGCGACCGTGCCGTACATGCGTGACGCCGCGGCGTCCGCCCGCCGGCTCCGCCGCAATCTCGCCATCGGCGCCGCCGCCACTACCGTGCTCGCCGCCTGCGCGGCCGTCGCCTGGAGGCTGTTGAGATAGTCATGTATGAACGCTATTACGGGTTGCAAGAGCGGCCCTTCGATCTGTCACCGAACCCGCGGTTTCTCTGCTTCACCGCGCAACATCGCGAAGCGCTTGCGCACCTGGAGTACGGGTTGGCCGGCCGGCCCGGCATCACGGTGATCGTCGGCGAAGCCGGCACTGGAAAAACCACGCTCGTTCGCAAGGCCCTGCAAGCCGCGGACGGCAGCTCGATCATCGTCCACCTGTCGAATCCAACGCTGACCCGAGCGGAGTTTTACGAATATCTCGCCGGCGGCTTCCGGTTCACCGCGGATGCCGGCCGCTCGAAGATCCAGTTCCTGCGCGAGGTCGAGCAGCACCTCGACGACACCTCGAAGCCGCGCCTGGCGCTGGTTGTCGACGAAGCGCAAAGCGTCCCGTACGAGCTGCTCGAGGAAATCCGACTGCTGACCAACGCCGAATCGGCGACCGGCCGTTCGATCGCGGTGGCGCTGGTGGGTCAGCCTGAGCTTGGCCGCCGCCTGGACGAGGCCCGGCTGCGGCAGTTGAAGCAGCGCGTGGTGCTGCGCTGTGAGCTGACGCCGCTGAGCCTCAAAGACACTGCAGCTTACATCTCGGCCCGCGTGAAGACCGCGGGTGGCGAGGCGACGCGGCTGTTCACGCGTGACGCGGTGATCGCCATTCATCAGCACTCGCGCGGCATCCCGCGCGTCATCAGCGTGGTATGCGACAACGCGCTCGTCAACGGCTTCGCAGCGGACCAGCAGCCGGTGGGCGCCGCCATCGTCGGCGAGGTCTGCCGAACGCTCGCCCTGCCGTTCGATGAACCCCCGGTGAAGCCCGCCGTCACTCCGGTGCCGCCGGCGGCGCCGGGGCCGGTTCCGCAACCTGTCGCCGTCGCCGCGCGCGCACCGATGTTCGCGTCGACCGGGCGTCGTCGTTTTTCATTTTTTTAGAGCGTTGTCATGACCCGACTTAGTGAAGCCCTCAAACGCGCAGCGGCGGCCGCACCACCACCGGCGCCGACCAATCTGGAGGTCGCTCCGCCCGCCGCCGACCTCGATGCGATGGGCGCGTCCGAACCGACGACGTGGCAGTTTGCTCCGGTAGAGACGATGCATGTGCCAGCCGAGCCTTCGCTCGCGGCTGCCGACGCGCGTGACGCCGCACCGACGCTGACATTCGCGGATGTGAGCGGCGCCGCCCCGGTTGCAGCGGAGCCGGTCGCGTCCTTGGACTCGTTCCAGTCGCCTGACTTGCCTGAGGCCGTCCAGCCGGACGCGCAGCCGGCCATGCCGAAGCCGTCGGTGGTCGTGACGCCGCGCGTGCTGCGGTTCGGTGAAGCCGATCGCGACAAATTGATACTCGGCGAAGGCGTCGACCCGGGCCTGGTCGAGCAGTATCGGCACCTTGGCGCGGTGATGCATCACGCCAACAAGTCCTCCAACGTGCGGAGCGTGATGGTGACGAGCGCGCTGCCGTCGGAAGGAAAAACGCTGACGGCGACCAATCTCGCCTTGACGCTGAGCGAGTCGTACCAGCGCCGGGTTCTGTTGATCGATGCCGACCTGCGACGGCCACGGATGCGCGAGATGTTCGCGCTGCCGACGAGCGAAGGGCTCACCGATGCGCTGACGGCGCCGCGCGGCGATCGCCTGCCGGTGCACCAAGTGACGCCGAACCTTTGGGTGCTGACGTCGGGGCGGATGTTGCCCGATCCGATGAGCCTGTTGGCGTCGCCGGCGATGAAACAGCTGATTGACGATGCGATGGAAACGTTTGACTGGGTGGTGGTCGATACGCCGCCGGTGGCGATCCTGCCGGACGCGAACCTGCTGGCCGCGATGATCGACACCACATTGCTGGTGGTGTCGGCGCGATCGACGCCGTACCCGATGGTGCAGCGCGCGGCGCAGGCGATCGGACCCAATCGCATTCTCGGCGTCGTGCTCAATCGAGCCGAGAAGGCCGGTCTCTCTGCAAATTACGGCTATTACGGCACTCACCGCTATCACGCGGGTCCGCTGGCGGCAAAACGCCGATGGTTTGGATGGCTGCGTAAACCCGGAGGCACGGCCGCCTCCGCATGACGCGACGGCGAGGCAGTTATGTTCAACAAGACCTGGCGATCCTTCCTCCTGGTTGCCGGCGAAACGGCGTTGCTCGTGGCCGCGGTGGTCATCAGCAGCGTCGTCATCGGTGGCGAACATGCCTGGGAGCTGCTGCGCGATAACACGGCGTTCCTGCGGGTACTGCTGATTGTCGTGACGTGCCAGCTGTGCCTGCATTACGCCGACCTCTACGATCTCCGCACTATCACCACGAAGGGGGACCTGGCGACGCGGCTGATGCGCGCACTCGGCGCCACGTCGCTGATCCTGGGAATTGCCTATTGGCTGTTTCCGCTGCTGGTCGTGCAGCAGGGCGTGTTCCTGCTGACCGCGGCGCTGGCCATGGTGCTGGTGATGATGTGGCGGTCGGCGTTCGACGTGATTACCGCGCGCCTGGCGCCGCGCGAGCGATTACTGCTGGTGGGCACCAGCCCGGCCGCGATCGTGCTGGCCCGCGAGCTGTTCGAGCGTCGCCAGGAGCTCGGCGTCGACATTGTTGGCTTCGTTGATCCTGACCCGACACGCGTTGGTGCGCCCGTGATCAACCCTGGCGTCGTCGGCACCATCGACGACATTCCGGGATTGACGGCCCGGATGCACGTCGACCGGGTGGTGGTCAGCCTGTCCGACGAGCGCGGCAAGTTGCCGATGGACAAGCTGCTCGACGTGCGCATGCGCACCGGCGTGCTGTTCGATCACCTCGCCTCCGTCTACGAGGAGTACACCGGGAAGATCGCGCTCGAGAACCTGCGCCCGAGCTGGCTGGTGTTCTCGACGGGATTCCGCAAAACGCGCCTGTGGCTGCTGACCAAGCGCACCTGCGACATCGTCGCGGCGGTGTGCGGCCTGATCCTGTCACTGCCGCTGACGCTCATGACCGCGATCCTCGTGAAGCTGGAATCGCCGCGCGATCCGGTGTTGTACCACCAGGAACGCGTCGGCCTGAATGGCGCGCCGTTCACCATCCACAAGTTCCGGACGATGCGCAGCGATGCGGAGGCGGGCACGGGTCCGGTGTGGAGCGCCGGCGACAGCGATCCGCGCATTACCAAGGTGGGGCGGTTTCTGCGCAAGACCAGGCTCGACGAGATTCCGCAGCTGTGGAACGTGCTGATCGGCGACATGAGCCTGATCGGCCCGCGGCCGGAACGACCGGGGTTCGTCGAGCAGCTGACCAGACAGATCCCGTTCTACGGGCAGCGCCACGTCGTCAAGCCCGGCGTCACGGGCTGGGCGCAGGTGCGGTATGCGTACGGCGCGAGCGTGGAAGACGCGCTCGAAAAGATGCAGTACGACCTCTACTACGTGAAGCACATGTCGTTGATGTTCGACATCATGATCGCGCTCGAGACGATCAAGACCGTCGTGCTGCGGAGGGGCGCTCGATGATCGTCAATGCCATGACCGTTGACGTCGAGGATTATTTCCACGCCTCGGCATTCGATCGCACGGTGGCGAAGTCCTCGTGGGTCACTCGCGAAAGCCGCGTGGTCCGCAACACCGAGAACCTGCTCGAATGTTTCGACCGCGCGGGCGTGCACGGGACGTTTTTCATCCTGGGGTGGGTCGCCGAGCGGTTTCCCCAGCTGGTGCGCGACATCGCCGCCTCGGGCCATGAGCTGGCCTCGCACGGATTTCACCATCAGTTGATTTATACGCTGACGCCGGAGCAGTTCCGTCAGGATGTGCGTCGCACCAAGCGCATGATCGAGGACATCGCCGGGTGCGAGGTCCGCGGCTACCGGGCGCCGAGTTTTTCGATCGTCAAAGCCAGCCTGTGGGCACTCGACGTGTTGATCGAAGAAGGCCACAGCTACGACGCGAGCATTTTCCCGATCCATCACGACCGCTACGGGATACCCGACGCGCCGCGTCATCCGCATGTCGTCGAACGCGCGGCCGGCACCATCGTCGAAGTGCCGGCGTCGACGCTGCGTGTGTTCCAGCAGAACGTGCCAATTGCCGGCGGCGGCTACTTCCGGCTGGTCCCGTACGAATGGACGCGATGGGCGATGGCCCGCGTCAACCGCGACGGCGAACCGGTCGTCTTCTACCTGCACCCGTGGGAGATCGATCCCGATCAGCCGCGGCTGCCGGTCAGCCGAACCACGGCGTTCCGTCACTATTGCGGTCTCGGCAAGACGCTGAACCGTCTTGAACTGCTGTGCAACGACTTCGCGTTCGGTACGGTCGCCGCGATGCTGACGTCGCAGCCGGCGGTGACCCTGCCCGCCATGCCGAGGTTGGCGCATGCGAAGTGACGTGCAGGTGACAGTCGCGACGCCCCGCGAGCGCGTGCTGTGGGAGGCGTTTGTCAGTGCCCGCGGCGACGAGGCCGGTTACCACGCGTGGGACTGGCAGCGCGTGTTCGCGAACGCGTTCGGTCACGAACCGGTGTACCTGATCGCGCGGCAGGGCTTGCAGGTCGCCGGCGTGCTGCCGCTGGTCCATATCAAGAGCCTGCTGTTCGGCAACAGCCTGACCTCGCTGCCGTTCTTGAATTACGGCGGCGTGATGGCGGAGAGCCCCGACGCGGCGAACGCGCTGGTCGACGCGGCTCGCGAACAGGCACGGGCGCGCCGCTGCGACCACGTCGAGCTGCGGCACATCGCGCAGCAATTCCCGGCGCTGCCGTGCAAGACCCACAAAGTCTCGATGCGCCTGCCGCTCGACGGCGTGTCGATCGACACGCTCGATCGCAAGGTGCGCAACCAGATTCGCAAGGCGGAGAAATCCGGCCTGGTGGTCGAGCGCGGCGGCGAAGCGCTGGTGGGGGATTTCTACGGCGTGTTCGCGCGCAACATGCGCGATCTGGGCACGCCGGTGTATTCGCGCCGGTTGTTCGAAGAGGTGCTGCGCGCATTTCCGACGCGCTCGCAGCTGCACGTCGTCCGGTTGAACGGCGCGCCGGTGGCGGCCGGGTTCACGTATCGAACCGCAACGATGGTGCAGTTGCCGTGGGCGTCGTCGATTCGCGAGTTCAACCCGCTGTGCGCGAACGTGCTGCTCTACTGGGACGCCATTCAGTTTGCGCAGTCGACGGGTGCCGCGACGTTCGACATGGGCCGTTCGACGCCGAACGAAGGCACCTACAGGTTCAAAGCGCAGTGGGGCGCGCTGGCGCTGCCGCTGCACTGGGAGTATCAGCTGCTGACGGCGGATCGCCTGCCCAACGTCAGCCCGGCGAACCCGAAGTTTCAATTGGCCATTGCGCTCTGGCAGAAGCTGCCCGTCGCCGTGACGCGGCGGGTTGGTCCGATGATCGTCCGCGCGATCCCCTGAGCCATGACCTTTCGCCCGATTGTCATTACCGTCGCGACGGACCCATCGACCGTGCCTTTCGAGCGGCACGGCGAGCCGATTACGCTCGGCGTGATGTGTCCGCGCGGCGCGGTGCAGCGCTCGGATGCGTGGGGCCTGACCGATCAGCGGGGCCGCCCGGTCACGGTGCAGACGGCCACGCTCGACCGCTGGGGCGATGGCTCGGTGCGGTGGCTACTCGTCGATTTTCTTGCTGACACCGCTGCCGACAGTCCGAGCTACTACGCGCTTGCGCCCGATCAGCCTGGCGATCCCGGCAGTCCCGCGATTGCGATCGAACATGCCGGCGAGACGATTCGCGTCTGGACGGGCGCCGCGACCTTCGACATCCCTCGCAGCGGCACCCGCTTTCTGTCCAGCGTGCAGGTCAACGGCATCGAGCTGGTGCGCGACAACGCCGTCGTCGCCGAAGACAGCAGCGGCGCACGCTACCAGTTCGTGGTTCGGCGCGCGACCATTCAACGAGCCGGCGCGATCCGTGCCGATATCCGCCTGGATGGCGATCTTGCTTCGGCCTCCGGCGAACCCTGGCTCGACGCCTCGCTGCAGATGAGCTTTTTCGCGGGCCTCGGCACCATGAAGGCCGAGTTGTCAGTGACCAATCCGCGCGCGGCCAAACATCAGGGCGGGCAATGGGACCTCGGCGATCCAGGGTCGGTGTTGATTCGTGACCTGTCGATCGCCATCGTGCCGCAGTGCGCCGCCGATGCGGACGTATGGGGCTCGATCGATCACAGCGATCAGATGGAGCCGGCCGGCTCGCGCTTTGCGGTGCACCAGGAATCGAGCGGCGGCTCGAACTGGCAGCACGATAACCATCTGACGCGGCATGGCCGGGTCGCCGCGCGGTTCCGCGGCTTCCGCGCCGTGCGCGCCGGACGTGAAGTGCAAGGGCTGCGAGCGACGCCGATTGCGTCGATCGGCGGCGGCGATCGGCGCGTCAGCGTGGCGCTGCCGCGCTTCTGGGAAGTGTTCCCGAAGGCGATCGAGGCCGACAGCAATGGCTGCGCGGTCGCGATGTTCCCGCGTGCCTATGGCGACGTGCACGAGTTGCAAGGCGGCGAGCGCAGCACGTTGGCATTCGCGGTCTGCTTCGGCCGCGACACCGTGACCGCGGAGCCGTTGGCGTGGATCCGATCGCCACTCCGCGCGTCGGCGGATCCGGCGGCCTACCGCCAGGCGGGCGGCTGGGCGCCGCTCGCCGCGGGATCGAGTCATGCCGCAACAGGATACGAGGCCCTCGTATCGACGGTGGTGCAGGGCCCACACCCGTTCACGGAGCGACGGGAGGTCATCGATGAATACGGTTGGCGCAACTTTGGTGATTTCTATGCGGACCACGAGGGCGCACTGGTGTCGCACTACAACAACCAGTACGACGCCATCGCCGGCTGTCTCACGCGATTCCTCCAGACCGGCGATCACCGGTGGCGGGTTCTCGCCGACGATCTCGCCGCCCACGTCACCGACGTCGACCTCTACCACACCACCCGCGACCGAGCCGCCTACAACGGCGGATACTTCTGGCACACCCAGCACTACCAGCCCGCCGGCACCGCCACGCACCGCGCCTACTCGAAGCGGGCGGGAGCGTCGGGCGGCGGCCCGTGTGCGGAACACAACTACACGACCGGATTGATGCTGCATCACTTCCTGACCGGATCGGAGCGATCGCGGGCGGCGGTGATTCAGCTCGCCAACTGGGTCATCGACATGGATGACGGCCGCAAGTCGCGCTTCCGCTGGATCGATCGGCGGGATACCGGCCTCGCCAGCGCGACGCGGTCGCCGGACTTTCACGGCCCGGGCCGCGGCGGCGGCAATTCGATCAACGCATTGCTCGATGCCCACCGGCTGACCAACGAGCCTCGCTATCTTCGGAAGGCGGAGACGTTGATTGCGCGGTGCGTCCATCCCGATGACGATCCGGACGCGATCGGTCTCCTCGATGCCGAGAACCGCTGGTCGTACACCGTCTTCCTGCAGGCGCTCGGCAAGTACCTGGAGTACCGTGCCGAGCGCGGCTTGCTCGACGCGCAATACGAGTATGCGCGCGCCGTCCTGCTCAAGTACGCGATGTGGATGTGCGCGAACGAGCGGCCGTACCTGGATACGCCAGAGAAGCTCGAATACCCGAACGAGACCTGGGCGGCGCAGGACATCCGCAAGGCGGCGGTGTTCGAATTTGCAGCCCGGCACACGGCCGACGAAGGGGCGCGCGCCTCCTTCATGGCGCGCGCCGATTGGTTCGTCGACTACGCGGTGTCATATCTCTCGCAGTCGCCGACCGGCACGCTGACGCGTCCGCTGGTGCTGCTGCTCGCGTACGGGTTTCAACGGCCAATCGTCGAACCGGTTTCGACCCAGCCGATCGAGTCGCCGCTAGAGTTCGCGCGGCAGCGCTTCACCCCTCTGCGGCAACGACTCGCCCGCCGTCTGGCGTGGGCGGGTGCGGGCTTGTCTGCCGCGGCACTCTTCGTGCTGGCGCTTCTCATCTCGTGAACGGAGTAATAGTCATGAAGGTGTTCATCGTCGTACCGGCGTTCAATGAAGGCAGCCGGCTCAGTGCTGTACTCGCCGAACTGTCACGCACCGGCCACGAGGTCGTTGTCGTGGACGACGGATCGAAGGATCGCACGGCTCAGGAAGCGCAGCGCTTCGGATGCTACGTATTGCGGCATCCGTTCAATCGCGGGCAAGGGGCCGCTCTGCAGACCGGGATCGCCTTTGCCTTACGTGAAGGCGCCGACGCAATCGTGACGTTCGACGCCGACGGACAGCATCAGACGTCGGATTTGCCGGCGCTCCTCGAGCCGGTGCTGTCCGGACGCGCGGATGTGGCCCTCGGCAACCGCTTTCTGAATGGCCAATCCAACGTACCCCCAGTGCGGAAGGTTGTGCTTCAGCTCGGCCGGCTGTTCACGTGGCTCACCGCCGGTGTGAGGGTCGGCGACTGCCACAACGGCTATCGCGCCTTTTCGCGGAAAGGCGCTAGCGCGATCAGCATGAAGCAGGACCGCATGGCGCATGCGTCTGAAATCTACGATCAGATCAAGGACGCAGGCCTCGTATACGAGGAAGTCCCGGTGACGATCCGCTACAGCGCGGAAACGCTCGCAAAAGGACAGAAGTTGTCGAATTCGATCAGCGTCTTGTTCCAATACCTTTACGGGAAGATTGCGCAATGAATACGTTCCAGATCGTTTTCATCACGTTTTGCTCCGTTCAGGCCGCCCTGGCGTTGCGGCGGCTGCTCAGGACGCGCCAGCGCGCGGCCATGGCCTTTCTCGGTGCGTGGCTGGCTGCGATCGCATTGATCGCGAATCCCGACGTGTCGACACGGATTGCCAACAGCGTCGGCATCGGCCGCGGCGTCGACTTCGTGACGTATTTCCTGCTGATCGTGTTCCTGTGGGGCCATTATCAGCATTACCTGCGTTACAAGCGTGTCGAGAACGAGGTCACCCAGCTGGTTCGTGAGCTCGCGATCGCGCAAGCCTGGCGGCCAGAACCAAAGGCCTGAGAATGGTTCGCCTCGACCGCGCTACCTTGATCGGGGCAATCGCGCTGTTGCTCCTCACCGCCGTGTATCAGGCGAAGGGCAACGTCGAACTCATTGCCGGTACGGAACGATCGTCGGCCGTCGACCTGTTGAACCGGCACAACGAGCAGCGCCACTTTCATCGCGGTGAGAATCCCTTTGACGTGATGCCGGGCAGCCAGCCGCCCTGGGGGTACGCCTTCGGCGCACTGTTGACCTGGCCCGAATGGCCCGCGGTGCGAATTTACTTCGCGGCGCTGAACGCGTTAGCCCTCGGGTTTCTGATGTGGTTCGCGTATCGGGAGTCACACGGCGCCCCGCGGCCGTCTCGGTTGTTGATGATGGGAGGAGTCGCGGCGTTCGGCGGCTCGTGTACCGCGACCGAGGTTGGTCAGATCAGCATCATCTGCACGGCGTTGCTGGCCGGCGCACTGGTGGCCGATCGCAGTGATCGGCCATGGCTTAGCGGCGTTCTCGTGGCGTTGGCGATGATCAAACCCACCATAGCGGCGCCCTTCGCTGTGGTGCTGGTGTTGACAAGGCGCACGGCGGCGGTCGTCGCCGCGGGACTCTATGGAATCGCGGCGTCGTTATTGAGCTGGACGATCACCGGCGCGTCGCCGCTGCACATGCTGCGGCAGTTGAACGAAGTCGCGGCGACCCATATTGGGGACGGCACCATCGGTCTCGCCGATACGCTCGCCGCCATTGGCGCATCTCCCGCGAGCGTCGCACTGACGCCGCTGATCATCGCTGTTCCAGCCGCGGCGCTTGTCCTGTGGACGCGCGCGTCATTGCCCACTGCCTTCGCGATCGCGGCGGTCTGGGGCCGCACCTGGACGTACCACAAGTCGTACGACGACGTGATGCTGGCGTTCCTGTTGATCTCGCTTGGCCTTCATGCGTTTGCGCGGTCCCGATCAGGACCCGCGTTCGTCGCATTCGTCATCATTGGCGTGCTCGAGTGGTTACCGGGACGTCTGCTGGCGCTGCCGGCCGTGCAGATCATGCAATTGATGGCGTGGCCCGCCGCGCTGATGCTGTTGCTGCGCCTCGAGAGCCACCCGTCGCCGACCTGGCAATGGGGAATCCCGCGCGGCACCGCCGCGCGGGATCACGCCGCTATTTGATCGCGAAATATTTCTCCGTCGAAACCTCGTAGATGTCGGCGGTGGCGCCGGCGCTGCGTACCCACACGGCGACGCGCGCGTACTGACTCGCATTGAGCGGTCTCCACGCGAAGGTATTGGACGTCGTCCAGTCGAACGTGGTCCATGAGACGCCGTCGAACGCCATCCATTTATATTGGTGCGGCGCGACGCCCCCGGTAGGCGTCGCCGTCCAGGTGATCGTCGTTCCAACCGGCTGCGGCGCGACCATGTTTGCGGCAATCGTCACAGCTGTGGCTTTTGCGGTGGGAGCCGGCGTCGGGGCGACCACCGTCGTCGTCGATGCCGAGATCGCAAAGTACTGCTCCGTCGAGCTCTCGTAGTTATCCGCGGTGTTTCCAGCGCTGCGGACC